>JABCPO020000034.1 GCA_013333105.2 Clostridiales bacterium
ACTATTATTTAACTTGCAAAATGCAGTAAATAGATAAAAATATAAATATTTTATTATGAAAAAATGTTGCACTTTAAATGCAAATTGACCTATATGTAATTTTTTATACTTTATTATTTATGTATGATATAATAAAAGTTAAAAGAAATAGGAGTTTTAAAAGGATTAATTATGAATAATGACCCGTTATTAGATATATTAAAAGAATCAAATAAATATAATATGTATATAAATGATTTGAAATCTGATAAAAAAGAAATACTTTTATCTGGATTAAGTTCATTTGGTAAAAGACAAATAATGTATGGAACACATGTTGAATTAAATAAAAATATTATATATATAGTTTCAAGTATGAAACAAGCAGAAAATGTTTATAAAGATTTTAAATATTTTGGCGATAATGTATATGTTTTACCAGAAAAAGAAATTCTTGATTTTAATGTGCTTACAGAAAATAAAGAAACTTTATTCAAAAGAATGGATGTTCTTAAAAAGATAAATATATCACATGAAAAAAATTCACAAAAAGGTATATTTATTATTCCGATAGAAGCGATGATGCAAAGTATTACTCCTAAAAAACTTATGGAAAATAAAGGGGTAATATTAAGAAAAGACGATGATGTAAATTTAAAAGATTTAAGTGGAAGATTAGAAAAATTTGGATATACAAAATTAGATATTGCAGATGTAATGTTTACATATTCTATAAGAGGAGGAATAATAGACATTGCAGATGGTGAAGAAGAAGGAATTAGAATAGAACTTTGGGGTGATACTATTATTTCTCTTAGAAGATATAATTTAGATACTCAAAGAAGTGTTTCTAAAGAAAATGAAAATGAATTAATTATATACCCAGTTACAGAATATTTATTAGAAAATTCTTAGAAAATATTACTAATGATATTAAAGAAAATATGAATGTTACTGAGATATCAAAGAAAATCGTTAATGAAGATATAGAAAATATCTTAAACGGTAATTATTATGAATATATCGAAAAATATTTTAATTATTTTTATAAAAAACCTGAATATTTGATTGATTACCTAGAATCTGAAGATATTATTGTTTTCGATGATAAATTAAGAATAAATCATATGCTTAATGGGATAATAAAAAATTATAATTTACAAAATGAAAAAACTTTATTAATTAAAGGTAAAGTTCCTATAAGTGCATATGATAATTTATTAACATATAAAGAAATTATAGAAAAAATAGAAATTAATAGAAATCCTACAATATACTTAAATGAAAAGAAAGAAACTTTCATAGATAGACATAGTTTACGTGCAAAAATGAATGAATATAGTTTTAGCTATAAAGAATCCAACTTTTTTCGTTCTGAAGTGGACACTTTATTTAAAGAATTTAAAGAAGAATCCACGAATAAACGAATAATATTACTGGCAGGTGAAAATAAAAAAAGTATATTAGAATATTTAAATATACGATTTAACAAGCTAAAAGAAAATATAAATAATGTTAATAAAATTAATATTGATGATGAGTTAAAAATTATAGAATTAACAGATAATATTAGTAATCCATTAAAAAATGGAGTATATATAAAAAATGGTACAATTACTGAAGGGTTTGAAATAGAAGATTTAAAATTTAAAGTAATAGATTTAAGTGATTTAGAAAATAAAAATGAAGAAAGAAAAAGAGTAAGACGCCATTTGGAAAGCTCTTTCCAAAAAGCAGATAAAATAGTTTTTGCTGATTTAGAATCAGGAGATTATATAGTTCATAAGAGTAATGGAGTTGGTAAATTTATAGCAATTGAAAAGATTGAAAGTATGGGGATTACAAAAGACTATATAAAATTAGAGTACAAGGATCAAGATTATCTATATATACCAACAGATGATCTATCAAATGTGAGAAAGTATATTGGGAATGATGCGAAAGAGATTAAGTTAAATAAACTTGGAAGTAAAGACTGGGAGAAGGCAAAATCAAGAGTAAAAAAATCTTTAAGGGAAATTGCAGAAGAGTTAGTTAAACTATATGCGTTAAGAAGCAAAATAAAAGGATATGCTTATTCTAAAGATACTGAATGGCAAAAAGAATTTGAAGATGAATTTAAATATGTTGAAACAGATGATCAATTAAGATGTATTGATGAAATAAAAAAAGATATGGAATCATCTAAACCAATGGATAGGTTGTTATGTGGAGATGTAGGATTTGGTAAAACAGAAGTTGCAATGCGTGCTGCATTTAAAGCTATAAATGATTCAAAACAAGTTGCATATATTGTACCAACAACTGTTTTAGCATTTCAACAGTACAAAACATTTAAAAAGAGAATGGCAAACTTTCCGGTTGAAATTGAGCATATTAGTAGATTTAAAACAAAAAAGGAACAAGAAAAAATAGTTGAAAATTTAAAAAGTGGAAAAATAGATATAATAATTGGTACACATAGATTATTAAGCAAAGATATAATGTTTAGAAATTTAGGGATGTTAATTGTTGACGAGGAACATAGATTTGGAGTTAAAGCTAAAGAAGCTATAAAGCAAATGAAAAATGAAATAGATGTATTATCAATGTCTGCAACCCCTATACCTAGAACTATGCACATGTCATTATCAGGAACTAGAGATATGTCGGTAATATATGATCCACCACAAAATAGAAAACCGATAAATACATATATTATAGAAGAAGATCCAGAAATAATAAAAGCTGCGATTATAAAAGAGTTAGAGAGAAATGGACAAGTGTATTATATACATAATACAGTTGAAGACATTGAAAGAACAACTATGTTTTTATCTGAGTTAGTTCCAGAAGCTAGATTTGATTTTGCACATGGTAAAATGTCTGCTTCAGCGATAGAAGATAAAATGGAAAAATTTGTAAATCATGAAATAGATGTACTAGTATGTACTTCAATATTAGAATCAGGAATAGATGTGCCTAATGCTAATACAATAATAATAGAAAATAGTGATAAATTAGGATTAGCTCAACTGTATCAAATGAGAGGGAGAGTTGGAAGAAGTAAAATTCAAGCGTATGCATATGTAACTTTTAAGAAAAATAAAATATTAAATGAAGTTGCAGAAAAAAGATTGAAAGCATTAAGAGAATTTACAGAATTAGGATCTGGATTTAAAATTGCAATGCGTGATTTAGAAATTAGAGGAGCCGGTTCACTATTTGGTGAAGTGCAGCATGGACATCTGGATCAAGTTGGATATGATACATATACTAAATTATTAAATGAAGTTATAAAAGAAGTAAAAGGTGAAAAAATTAGTAAGGAATATGACATAACAATAGATCTAGGGGTTGATGCATTTATACCAGATAAATATGTAAAGCAACAAAAATATAAAATGGATATATATCAAGAAATTGTTACAGTAAAAGATAATGAAAGAATGAAAGAAGTAATATCAGAAATAAGTGATAGATATGGAGAAATGCCAGTAGAAACAAAGAACTTTATTAAAACTATAATATTAAGAAATATTGCACTTAAAAAAGGAATAATAAAAATATTAGAAGTAAAAAATAATAATATGAATGTAAAAGGTGGAATTGAAAGAAAAATATACATAGATTTCTCAGAAGAATTTGATATGGATAATGTTGCAAAATTAATTACGAAATTTGGAACAAAGATAAAATTCAGAAATTCTAAACTAGAAGGAGCTATAGGACAATTTACATATAATATAGGTATGAATGGTGATGTTATAAAAGAAGTCTATTCATTACTTAAAGTTTTAAATGATAAAAAGGAAGAAATTGATATAGAAAAAAAGAATTAATAAAAAAATTAAATTCTAATAAATATATAAATAAAATAGGGAATAAAATGAATAATAATAAAGTAATAGAAAGTAAAGAAAATAAATATATAAAAGAAATTGTAAAATTAAATACAAAAAAATACAGAAATGAATATAATAAATTTTATGTAGAAGGTAGAAAACTGCTTGAAGAAGTTATAAAATTTTCTGAAAAAAATATAGAATCAATATTGATATCTAAAGAAAAACTGGAAATGGGTACATTAAAAATTGATGGAAAAATTTTAGAAAAAAATCAAATTAGAGATAAAATTTTTATAGTTAAAAATTCACTTATAGAAAAAATAACAGAACAAAAAAATCCAGAAGGAATAATTACTATTGTAAAAAAAGAAAGCAAAAAAGAAAGTGAATTAAATGAAAAAATATTACCAGTTTTAGATGGAGTATCTGATCCGGGGAATTTAGGTACTATTTTAAGGACATTAGTTGCAACAGGAATAAAGCAAGTTGTATTGACAGAAGATTGTACTGATATATATTCTCCTAAAGTATTAAGATCAAGTATGGGTGCTGTATTTAAAATAGAAGTTATTTATTTAAAAAATGATGAATTGGTAGAAATGTTGAAATCTAAAGGGTATTGCATATATAGTACTGAAATGAATGGGGAAAATGTTTACGATGTTGATTTTAATTCAATTAGTAAAAAAGCATTAATTTTTGGAAATGAGGCAAATGGTGTTAGTGAAAATATAAAAGAAAATACAGATATTCATATTACAATACCAATGGAGAAAAATACAGAAAGTTTAAATTTAAGTACAAGTTTATCAGTTGTATTTTATGAAGTGTATAGACAAAAAATGAAAAAATAGATTACATAAAATATAAAAAAGATAATTGATATAAAAAGTTTGATTTTTTTACATATTTTTGATATCATAAGGCATAGGAGGAACTATGAAAAATACCTCAAAAGAATTAACAAATACTGAAAGTAGAATTATAATGTTATATATTTTAGATAAGACAAAGAAAAGCTTATCTGATAAAATATATCTAGAATTAGTGACTTCACTATCTGATATAAACTATTTTGATTATAGTCAGTTATTACAAAAATTATGTGAAGAAGGCTATATTATAGAGTATTTGAAAGAAGAACAAAAATTATATAAATTGTCTGAAAAAGGTCAAACAGCACTTAATTTAACTTTAGGAATGCTACCAGGACTTCTTAAATTAAGAATTGATTCAGAATTTGGAAGATATTATAAAGAAATACGAGAGGCTTTTTCTGTATCTGCAGAATACAATCCTACTAAAAGTACAATAATATGTAGGGTGACAGAAGAAAATTCAGATATATTTAAAATGGAAATGTATTTAAGAAATGAAGAAGAAGCTAAAAGAATTGTTAGAAAATGGAATGAAAAAGCAGGAGAAATATATTTAGATATCTTAGGTGTTTTAATGCAAGATAAAGAAGAAAAGAAAGTAGAGTTAGAAGAAAATTTAATTGATTATAATATGAATAATAAAGAAAAAGAATTAGATGAAGAATATGATGAATTAAATGATGATGCTAATTATGAAAATAAATTAATATAGATAAAAAAAGACTTACTTAACATAAGTCTTTTTTAATGCATTAGTTTAATATTATTGAATAATATTAAGCAAAATTGATTGAAAACAATATAAAATAAATATATAATATAAATGTATTATAGGCTTATTTTATATAAGTGAATAACGAAAAACAAAAGAAGGAGAAATATTATGTATGCTTTTATAAAAGGGGAAGTTGTACACAAGAGTTTAGATAGAGTGGTTTTAGAAAATAATGGCATTGGTTATGATATAAGTATGCCATCAACATCTGTTAAAAGCTTACCTGAAGGGAAAGAAATAAAAGTTTATACATATTATTATGTAACTCAAGATAGTATATCACTTTATGGTTTTAGTACATTAGAAGATAAATCAATGTTTGAAAAACTAATATCAGTAAGTAAAATAGGGGCAAAAACTGCTATTGGAATTTTAGGAGCAATAAGTGCAAATGAATTTGCATTAGCAGTAATAACAGATGATGTAAAAAGGTTATCAAAATTACCAGGAATAGGTAATAAAACAGCACAAAGACTTATAATAGAAATAAAAGACAAATTAGAAACTAAGGAAGCATTAATTCAAAGTGTTAATGAATATGAAAATACGAAAACATTATTTCAAAATATTAGTGATAAAGGTAAAATGGAAGATGTTATGGAAGCTTTATCAATATTGGGATATTCAAACAAACAAATTGCTGAAGTAGTTTCAAAATTAGACAGTACAAAAGATACAGAAGAGTTAATTAAGGATGCTCTGAAACATATGTAATTCGAATCAAAAGGGGAGAATTTTCTATGGATGAAAAAAAGCAATTATATAAGGCTTTAAAAGAAGTATCAGTTATATTAGATTATACAGATCCTGTATTAAAGGCAAAAGTACCTAAAAATTTTGTTTGGTTTATGGATAATTTTAAAGATGAAACACATTATTTTAATGTGGATTTAAGAAGACCTTTAAAAGAACAAAATTTAATGTATGAAGCGATAGTTATATTATCAATAATTTTAAAATCAGCATGGTGTGATAAAAAAACATTAAAAAGATTAGAGAAAATTTATAAAGTTCCAGAAGAAACATTTATGAATGATAGAAGAGAAAAGAATGTTGAAATTAATAATGAAATAAGAAGTTTAAAGATAATAAAAAAAGAAGGATTTGTTAAAAAAATAGTAAATGGAATAAAGAAATTTTTTGGTCTTAATAGAAGTAGAATATATATACCTGAATAAGGTAAAATAAAAATAAATAAAGGTGGTTGGTAAAATGAGTTTAAAGGATAATAATTTAGTAATAGGAATTATAACAACAATAGTAATAATTATTATAATTACATTAGGAATATATATGCAATATACAATTTCTAATAACAAACAAGAAAAATTAGCAAAAGAAACAAAGGAAACTAAGAGTAAAAATAAGGAAGAAAAAGTTACAGAGAAAGAAAAAGAAGACACAATACTTCAAAATATTGATTATAAAGAAATTGTAAAAGAACAAATGGCTGAACCTAAAAAAGGTGAAACTATCGCAAGAATACATGTTAAGAATTTTGGAGAAATTGATGTAAAATTCTTTAAAGAAGATGCACCAAAAGCTGTAGAGAACTTTTTAACACATGCTAAAAACGGATATTATAATGGTGTAACTTTCCATAGAGTAATTAATGATTTTATGATTCAAGGTGGAGATCCCAAAGGAGATGGTACTGGAGGAGAAAGTATTTGGGGTGAACCTTTTGAAAAGGAAGTAAATGTTAAAAGATTTCCATTTAGAGGAACAATTGCTATGGCAAGTACATCATTACCAAAAAGTTTAGGAAGTCAATTCTTTATAACTCAAGCTAAATCAGATCAAAATGTTGCAAATCAACTTAAATTAAAAGGAGTACCAAATAATTTATTAGAAGCTTATAAAGAATTTGGTGGATATCCAAGCTTATTTATGAACTATACGGTGTTTGGTCAAGTATATAAAGGTATGGATATTGTAGATAAAATAGCAGCTGTAAAAGTAAATGCACAAGATAAACCAGAAGAAAATGTTGTAATAGAAAAAATAGAAGTAGAAGAGGTGAAATAATGGGTAAAGCACCTTTAGCTTATAGGATGAGACCTGAAAAACTAGAAGATATAGTAGGACAGGAACATATAATAGGAAAAGATAAAGTGCTTTATAGATTAATAAAATCTGATAGATTATCATCAATAATTTTATATGGACCTCCGGGTACGGGGAAAACTTCAATTGCCGAGGTGCTTTCAAAAATTACAAAATATAATTTTAAAAAGATAAATGCTGTTACTGCAGGAATAGGAGATATAAAAAGTATAGTTGAAGAAAATTCAAACTTACTTTTTAATCCATCAGGTAAGAGCATTTTATTTATTGATGAGATACATAGATTTAATAAAGCACAGCAAGATGTATTATTACCGTTTGTAGAAAAAGGAGAAATAATTCTTATAGGAGCTACAACGGAAAATCCATATTTTGAAATAAATAAAGCTATAATTTCAAGATCAATGGTATTTAAATTAAATCCTTTAGAAAAAGAAGATATAGTCAAAATTTTAAAAAGAGCATTGATTGATGAAAGAGGCTTAAAAGAATATGAAGTTAAAATTTCAGAAGAAAATTTAGAAAAAATAGCAGTTATTTCAAATGGGGATATTAGATCAGCTTTAAATTTATTAGAAGTTATAACTATTAATGCTGATATAGATAAAAATGGAGATATTATAATAACTTCTGAAGATATTGATAAATGTATAGTTGAAAAGAAACAATATTTTGATAAATCTTCAGAAAACCATTATGATACGATTTCAGCACTTATAAAATCAATTAGAGGGTCAGATGCAGATGCAGCAGTTCATTATTTAGCACGATTACTTGTATCGGGAGAAGATGTGAAATTTATAGCTAGAAGGCTTGTTATATCTGCAACAGAAGATATAGGTCTTGCAAATCCCAATGCTTTAGTGTTAGCTACAAATGGTATGCAATCAGTTCAAATGGTTGGAATGCCAGAGGCAAGAATAATATTATCAGAGATTGCAATCTATTTAGCAAAATCAAAGAAATCAAATAGTGCGTATTTAGCTATAAATAATGCGATGGATGAAGTAAGAAAAGGCGAAGTAGGAGAAATTCCTATGCATATTAGGAATGCACCTATATCAGAAATGAAAAAAATAGGATATAATGTAGGATATAAATATCCACACGATTATAAAGATGGTATTGTAGAACAACAATATTTACCGGATAAACTAAAGAGTAGGAAATATTATATAGATAAATGGGGAAATGATAAGTATGAATAATGTTTTAAAATTATTAGAAGGAAAAACAGTTTTAGCTGTTGGATATGGGAAAAGTGGAAAAGCAACTTCAGAGTTGACTAAAGAGTTAGGAGGAGAAACAATAGTATATGATGCTAATCCTAATTTAGAAGTAGACAGAAATTATGTAAAAGAAGTTTATTCAGAAGTTGACGAAATTCCGTTTGATAAAATTGAATTAACAGTAGTAAGTCCAGGGGTTCCAGTTGAATCGGAAGTAGTACAAAAAAGTTTTAAATCTGGAGTAGAAACAATAGGAGAAATTGAATTTGGATACAGATACTCAAAGGGAGAAATATTAGCTATAACAGGTACTAACGGAAAAACAACAACAACAACATTATTAGGAGAGATTTCAAAAAAAGCTGGAAAAGATACTAAAGTTGTAGGAAATATAGGAAATACATTTACAAAACCAGAAAATGTATTAGAAACAAAAGAAGATACAAAAATAATTATGGAAATAAGTAGTTTTCAATTAGAGACTATAAAAGAATTTAGACCTAAAATTTCAGCAATTATAAATCTTACAGAAGATCATTTAAATAGACATAAAACAATGGAAAGATATGTTCATTGTAAATTTAAAATAACTGAAAATCAAGGGTATGGAGATTATTTGATTTTAAATGCTGATGATATTGAAACTGTAGAATATGTAAAAAATACAATACTTCCAGATGGATTGGAAATTGTATGGGTTATAAGCACAGCGAGAAGTGAAAAAGATGCGAGAGAAAGAATAGATAGAATTAATGCTCAAAGATTAAAATTCTATGATCAAAATAAAGGGTTTGGAAATAGAGAAGAAAAAGATGAATGGTTAAAAGAAAATATTTCATATTTTGAAAATCATAAATTTGTTTATACAGATCATGATAATATATATATAAGTATAGACGGAGAAAAGAACAATTTATTAGATAGAAAGAATGTCAGATTGCTAGGATTACATAACTTAGAAGATATTATGTTTGCTACAACAATGGCATATATTGATGGAATTGATGTAGAAAGTATAAATGAAGCTGTTTCTGAGTTTTATGGAGTGGAACACAGAATAGAATTTGTTAGAGAATTAAATGGGATAAAATATTACAATGATTCAAAAGCAACAAACCCAGATGCAGCTATAAAAGCCATTGTTGCTATGGATAGACCAACAATATTAATGCTAGGAGGAGTTGATAAAAAAGTAAGTTTTAAAGAATTAGCAAAAATGTTAACACCTAATATTAAACATATTATTGTGTATGGAGAATGTAGAGAAGTCATTGCATCAGATTTAAAATATTATAATAAAACTTATGTAAAAGTAGATACATTTGATCAAGCATTTGAAAAGGCAATTAGTTTCAGAGAACCGGGATATAATTTATTATTCTCACCTGGATGTGCAAGTTTTGATGAATTTAAGGGATATGAACAACGAGGAAATTACTTTAAAGATTTAGTAAATAAATTAGAAAATTAATAAAAAAACTGTTAATATTAAATATTAACAGTTTTTTTTAAACTTGTATTTGATTTCCAATATTAGTTGAAGTAGTAGCTATTAATTTAATAATAGTTGTAGGTATAAATACTAATACACAACCTATAAATACAGCTGTTAAAGCACCTTTAGCATCTGCTTTTTTCTTTGGATTTCCAGCATTTGTTACCATTCCTATACCTGCAACAATAAGTCCGGCAAGTAAAATAGCAACACAAATAAATTGAATTATTCCTAATATATCACTACTTGCTCCATATATTTCTTTATTTGGTCCATCAGGCTTAATTTTACTTTCGATATTAGAAATACCTTTTGTTGAAGCAAAATTAATCATATATGATGAAATTATAAAAACTATTAAAGCAGTTGATAATAATAATTTTATATTTTGTTTTGTAATTATTTTTTTTCTTAATTTGTATAAAGTTTTTTTCATTTGTGCACCTCAATAATTATAAATTGTTTTGGAATTGTGCAACTAATTGTTGAATTGATGTTAAGATACCTGTTGCTCCGAAAATACATATTGCTCCAAATACATAATCAATAACAACATTTTTTATATCAGGTCTATCTTTTCCACCTGCAGATATTATTGATTTAATACCTATAATAACTATCATAACAAGACCTACAGCTATACCTATTAATTGTAATATTTCTAAAACTTTTCTTGTTAATTTTATCATATTTTGTTTTGATACTTCTTCATTATTTGCAGATGGTTGTAATTCTCTAACATCAACAGTGTTTCCTTGTATTTGTCCTGATGCTGCAAATGCCATTGGCATTAGAAAAGCCATCACTAATAAGATACTTAATAATATTTTTAGACTTTTTTTCTTCATAATATTCTCCTAAATTTGTTCAATATTCTTTAATATTATATCATATTTAATAAAAAAAATAAATAAAAAAGAAATTATTAACATTTGTGAAACAATTAATTTAAAAAGTATATGATATTAATAATATATAAACATAAAAAAATAAAAGTACGATTGTACTTTTATTTTTTTATTTATTAAGCTTTAACAGCTGTTACTAAGTTCTTTACTCCTTCTAATATTCCAGCTGCAGCAAAAATACATACTGCTCCGAATAAGTAGTTGATAGCTGTATCTTTGATTTCACCTTTTTTAGAAGATGAAGCTGTAACATATTGAATACCTATAACTATTAACATACCTAAAGCAATAGCAACTCCAACGAATTGGATTAATCCTAAGATGTTACTTACAAGTCCAGCATTTGATTGACCTGCAGTAGCATTAATTTGTGGTATAGCTACTGAAGCTAAAGCTGAAGGAACTACTAAAGCTAATGACATTACAGCTGATAATGCAACTTTAGCTAATCCTTTTTTATTTAAGTTCTTCATATTTTCCTCCATAAAATTTTATGTGATTTCTCACACAATATATTGTGTAATTACTTACAAATTAATTTTATAACCAAATGATTTATTTTGTCAATTAAGATTAAATATATTTTAAATAAAATTAATATGTTTATTTTGTATAATTTAAGTAAAATAAATTGATATACTATTTTTATATTAATATAATTTTAATGTAGGAGTATGCTATAAGGAAAGTATAAGTTTTAAAGTGTTAAAATTATCTAAAATTTATAGTAATTTATGGTATAAAAAAATTGAAAAAGATATAATATATAAATTAAGAAATTTATTTGTAATAAAGGAATAATATGAAAAAACATAATTTGAATATAAAAAAAAGTTTAATTAAAAATATAATTAGTTTATTTTTAGCAGTAATAATATTATTAAATTTATTTGCTGTTAATAATTATGCGACACCAGGTCGTCAATCAAGTAATTCTAGTTCTAATAGTGGTGCTAGTTTTTCAGTAACAGAAGTTTTTAGTTCTGTTAAAGAATTTAACAAAAGAGCAGAAAGTAATAAGGAATTAAATGCAGATGAGGTTAGTGGTAATTTTGCTGCAGGAATTAAACCTATTGGTGAAGTTTTAATAGGTATTGCTTGGGTATTATCAGTAGGTGTAGCAATGATATTAGGAGTTCAATATTTCGCATCTGCTGCTGATCCAGGAAAACAAGCTAAAGTAAAACAAGGATTAGTTGCATTTATTATTGCAATAGTTATTTTATCAATGGCATTCCCAATTTGGAGATTGACAATTCAAATAGTTTCTAAAACAACTACATCAATAACAGGAGCATAATAAAAATTTTTAGGAATACAATGTAGGAGAATAGATATGAGAAAACATGAAATACCAAGAAAAAAGAAAAGTGAAACAAGATTATTTGTTATATTTTCTTTAAGATCATTAGCTTCAACAGCTATTGGAGCTATATTTGGGACAGTAATAGGAATGATGATATCAATGGTTATAGAAAGCCAAGTTGTAATGTATAGTATTATAGGATTTGTAGCATTTATAGGCTTTTTGATAGGAACTATTCCTGTATTTTATATACCAATATTTCCATTTACAAAATCAGTACAAGGAATGTACTTAAATGAAGTAGTTGTTAAATATTTAAATTACAAAAGAAAAAGATCTTTAAAAGTAATTAAGAAAGGTGAATAGATGAACGAGGTAATAAATATAGTACTATTATTAATATTAGTTGCAGTAGGATTAGAACTTGCATTTTTTGCACTTAAATATATAGTTTCTAAACGTAATACAGATGATGATGACGATATCAATTATATTGTAAGAAAAAATGAATCTCAAAATAAAGTTGAAGGATTTGGTAAGTTTCACGACGTTTTAAAAAGAGATAGCATATTAGAATTTTTAAATTTTGAAAAGGTTCAAGATGGTATGATAGTAAGAGATGAAGCTACTGAATATGCAATGGTTCTTCAATGTAATGGTGTTAATTTTGATTTAAGATCAGAAAATGAAAAATTGGGGATAGAAGAAGGATTTATGCAATTTTTAAATACTTTGAAATATCCGGTACAACTTTATGTTCAAACAAGAAGTTTAAATTTTACAGAAACATTAAATAAATATCATTCTAGAATAGATGGATTTAGAGTACAAATAGATGATATAGAGAAAAATATTGAAAAAGCTAAAGCAGTAGGGGATGAAGAAAAAGTTAATTCATTAAATTTTGAAAAGCAAAAGAAATTAAATCTTTATGAATATGCTTTAGATACGATTAAATATACAGAGGGATTAAACAAGAATAAAAACGTATTACAACAAAAGACTTATGTAATTGTTTCATATAATGTGTCTGAAATTGGTCCAAAATTACAAGAATATACAATGGAAGAAAGATCAGATTTCGTATTTGAAGAGTTACATACAAGATGTAATACATTAATTTCTGCATTAATGATGTCACAAGTATCAGCTAGAATATTGGATTCTGAAGAATTAGTTGAGCTTTTATTTAATGCATATAATAGGGATGAATTAGAGAATATTAATCTAAAAGAATATTTAAGAAAAGATTATGATTCATTATATACAAGATCAGAAGATTATTTCGTAAAGAGAAAGAAATTAATAGAAAATGAAATAAGTAGAGCTGCTGTTGAGCTTGCATCTACAAGTATTATTAAGGCAGATAAGAAGAGAAGAATGGAAATTTTAAATATGAAATTAAAGAAAGCTGATAAGATAAAAGAAACAGCAGAGGCTTTAATTGAAGATAAAAAATCAGTATTATTTGCTGAAACATATAATGAAGCAAAAAGAATGGTTAAAGAAGCTGATACATCAAAATATGATGATGATGAAGCTAAAAAGTTAAAAGCAGATATAAAGGGAAAGGATGAATCAGAAATAGATAAAATAGAACAAGAAGAGATTCAAAACTTTATATCTAGAGAATATAATGATAAAAAATAGGTAAAGGATAAAGTATGTTATTTGAAAAAAAGAGTGTTTCTTTAGAACCAACAGAAGAAAAGGTTATACCTAAAGGAGAATTTGTATCAAATGTAAAAGGAATAAAAGAATTAATAGCACCAGGTGGAATAGATGCTTCATATACAAATCATTTAGAAATAATTTCTAATAGATCAAAATTTGCACGTTCTATGGTTGTAACAATGTTACCTAGAACTGCAGTTTTTCCAGAGCTGTTAAGAGATATGTATACATTTGGAGATGCTAATACATCTGTATTTATAAAACCGATCCCTATTGGGAAATCACAAACTGATTTAAATAGGGAAATTAATGAAATTGTTTCAGAAATTATAGTTGCTCAAAATCGTGGAGATATAAATAGAGCAAGGACGCTAGAAAACAAAAAATCAGAAATGGAACAATTAAGAGACGAAATTGAAGCTGGTTATAACAGTGTATTTACAGCATCTATAGTTACAACATTGTTTGCATATTCTCTTGAAGAGCTTGAAAAACAAACAGAAAAATTATCTTCAGATATGGGAAGAACATTATTATCAGTTAGACCAGCATGGGCTATACAAGATGAAGCATTTATATCAAATATGCCATTTAATAAAAATAGAGTTGCGATAGAACATAATTTTGATAGAAATTCTATGGGAACTGTATTTCCATTCTTTACTGAAGAGATTGGACATAATAGTGGAATTCCATTAGGATTTAATAGACAAACAGGATTACCAGTTTTATATGATAATTTTAGTTCAACTTTAGCAAATTATAATATGGTTATATTTGGGAAATCTGGAGCTGGAAAAGGTGTTACAATAAAAGTTATAACTGCTAGATCATATGTACTTCAAGGAATAGAATCATTAGCATTAGATGTTGAAGGAGAATATGGAGTTGTAGCAGAAAGTTTAGGAGGAATCAATATAGTTATATCTCCTAAATCTAAGACAATTATTAATATTTTTGATATAGAACCTGAAATAGTAATGGATGAAATAACTGGAAAAGAAGAAAAAGTTGTAAATGTTGAAAACAAGGTAGAAGACGTTACTCAAGCTTTACTTACAATGGCTAAGGGAAGTACTAAGTCAAAAGAAGTTAATGAGGTAACAAAGCAAATAATTTCAGAAATTGTTGCCGAAGAATATAAGGCGATTGGAATAACTTCATCGCCTGCAAGTTTATATGAAGACTATACAACAAATAGAAAAAAATTATTACCAACAATTGGATCATGGTATAGAAGATTAGAACAAAAAGCAAAAGAAGAAAGAGATTCTGATTTTAGAATGACTTATAGTTATCTTCTTGCAGTTATGAAACAATATGTAAGAGATTTTGGAGGACAATTAGGATATTTCGATGGGCAATCAACATTTGATTTAAGTGATGATATTCCATTTATTAATTTAGATATATCTCAATTGGAAGAAAGATTTGCGAGACCACTTGCCCAACAAATATTGTTATCATGGGTATGGGAAAAATATGTTAAGAAAAATTCTGAAGATAAGAAAAAAGCTAAACAAAAGAGAGTTATTGTTGACGAGGCATGGATGTTATTACCATTCCCAGAAGCTGTAGATTTCTTAAATACAATGGCTAGACGTGCTAGAAAGAGAAACGTATCATTAGCATTAGTTTCACAAAGATTCCAAGATTTTTATGAAAAATCTGAAGTACAAGCTGTTTTAACTTCATCAGATACAAAGTTATTCTTGCAACAAGACTCTTCAGAAATTGATTATATTAGAGATACATTTAAATTGAGTCAAGGAGAAGCGAGTTTCTTAACAACATGTACTCGTGGACAAGGATTATTAAAAATAGGAGAAGATACAGCTATTATATCAATTGAACCTACTGAAACAGAGTTTGAATTTGTTGATACAAATATTAACACTGTAGTTCAAAGAAGAATAGCTAAAGAAAATAAATAGTAAAGGAAATATAAAAGGAAAGTAAATGAATAATAAGTTGATGAAATTAATGATATTTACAATATTATTAATAATGATATTTAACTTAATATTACCACCAAGTTATGCTTTATATAAAGTGGCAACTGCAGAGACTAATTCTTCTAATTCATCATCTGGGGATAAATTGGATGAAAATCGTAGAGAAAGAAAAGAAGAGTTAGAAAAGCATAAAGAGAATATAACAAAGAATCCAAATTATAATCCGAAGGATGGAATTAGTTTATCTTCAGAGTCACAACAAAGAATAATTGGAAATGGAGATGCACCTTTTGAAACAGGGGCTAAAGAGGTTAGACCGGCATCAGGTGGAAGTACGGGAAGTGGATTATTCAGCGTTGTTGGTGGAGCTCTTGCTTCCGGGTTCCTTATGTATTTCTTTTGGGTTAATGCTGTAATAACAGGTGTACTAACACTTTCATATTTATCTGATTATAATCCTAAAACTATGGAAAAATATAGAGAGGCATATGAAAAGGATAAAGGAAATGGAAATCCAGAAACAATAGCAGCACTTGATGATGTAAAGTTTACTTTGATAACATCACTTTTTAGTTTAGATAAGTTATTTTTTGGTGATTTTAAATTGTTAGATGTTAATATATTCAAAGTAAAAAATAAAGACGGAAATAGTTCTGAGAATGGTAAATACGATAATGTCTCAGCTGCTTTTAAGTCAGGTATTGCTTCATGGGTTGGAATTATAAGATTAATGGCTCTTGCATTATCATTTATAATATTTATAGTTGCGATTATAAACATTATATATAATATGGCTTCAAATCCAGGACCAATACAAATTCAAAAATCTAAACAGTTAATCCAAGATTTAGTGGTAAGTATATTTATTGCAGTTCTTATTCCGTTTTTATTAGCTGGTATATTATACTTTAATGACTTTTTAATGGGAGTATTAAATAATTTTAGATATTCACTAATGAGTGCTGGAGTAAAGAATTTTGAATTTCAAATATATGCAAATATGTTTTCGCCAATTGAAGGATTAAAAAAAGGTGCATTAAATTATGTAGTGACAATACTATCATATATTTATTTATCATTTTTACATATAAAATTTATAATAGTATTTTTAGATAGATTGATGTCTGTTGCAATAATGGTTATAATTTCACCATTAATTGCAGTAACATATGCACTAGACAAGGCTGGAGATAATAAGAGTCAGATATTAAATTCATTTATTGGTGAATTCGTTTCATTGGTAGCATTAGCACCATTATACGCACTTATATATTTAACATTTATGGTATTACTTGCAGGTATTGCAACTGCTCAACCTATTTTGGGACTTATAATTTTATCATATTTCCAAAAAGTTGAACGATTGTTAAAAGACTTTTTAGGAATAAAGGGACTAACAGGAGTTTCTTCTTCTAAAAAAGTAATATAGAGATAAAGGAAAATATATTATAAAAAATAATAATAAATATAAATTTTTTACTGTACATATATTAATATTTAGTTATACACATTTGTTTAACTGTATGTGGATAGTGTGTACAGGATAAAAATTTATTTATAAAGGAATGATTAATGGGAAATATCTATAAAAATAACATTAGAAGTAAAAATTTTAAAATAATATTATCTATTATAATTATCGCTATTATTTGCATAATAGCTATTTTTCAACTTTTGCATACTAGTGATAAAAAGGAAGAAGATAAAGTAAGATATACTGAAAAAAGATTAAATGATAAAATAAAACAAATTGATGAAGAGAGAACAGCATATTTGGGAGAAGTCTTTGAAAATGTTAATTTAAATATAGAATCTGAAGAATTAAATTTAGTTATAAATAATTTAGAAAAAAGTAGTGATGATATATTTGGAAAAACTACCGAAAAAGTTTTGGAAGAAAATTCATTCCCTGAAAGACATATTAGAACAAGAGATTCCTTTGGAAGACTAAATTATGTAGTTTTTACTAAGTTATATAATAAACCTTTATTTAATAATTTATATTTAACAGATTCTAAATCAGAAATAGAAAGAAAATTAAATATCAATATAAAAGAAGGTAGAGAAGCGATAACAATTAGAAATAAGGGATATTATGTTCATATAAATATTGCTATGAAAGAAGCAGTAGTTATGCCGATCATAGAAGATGCAAATATTGATGAATTTTTAAAAATTACTAAAAGTTTTTTAAAAGATGGAGATTTAAAGAAATATGTTCCTGAAATAACAACAAAGTATCCATATTATACAAATTATGAGTATGGAGAAAATAAAATTCATTTAACATATCCTACTTTAGGTATAGACATAATATTTTTAGATAAAAAAGCAAATAGATATGGGGAAAGTGGTATAAATGTTTATCCTAATTCACCATTTTATGGAAGAATTCGTGATTTTAAAAATGAAAATGATAAAGAGGATATAATTAAAATGAGGGAGTACGATTTAGTTAAAACTGAAGGTACAAGAATTTTAATGGATGTTGCAGCTAAGAAAGATTCATTATTAAAGAGTCCAAATTATCAAGTTGGAGTATATGCAAATAAAACTAAAAATGAAAATTCAAGAGAAATGTATAATAATATTTTAGTTTTTTCATCTAAATATAATTTTGGAGAACCATATAATTTAAATACTTCTGGAGTTGCAGATAGTATAGTAGTAACAGACAAATATGTATATTATGGTATAGATGGAGAAGGTATTTATAGACATAATCCAGAAGATAAAGAGAATCTATTGATAGAAAAAATAACTGATGAAGTAAGATTAAAAAACATAAAAGGAAACAAGCTTTATGTTAATGAAGGGTATATTGAATTAAGATAAATTATTATAAATTTTAAAATAAGGAATAAATATGAAGAAAATAATTAAGAAGTTGCAAAGAAAAACTTTTAATTTAATAAAAAATATAATGGTTATATTACTAATTATGATGATTATTTTAAGTAATATTGCTAGCATATCTTTTGCTTTTGATTATACTCAGTTTGGAGGACAAAAAGGAGATCCTGGAAGAATGCCTGCAGAATGGGTTCAAAAAGTTGAGGAATTTGCTAAAGGATTAGATGGTTACAGTCAACCAGAGAGAAATACACCAGGGCATGCAGATTGTTCTTCATTTGTATGTAGAATGACACAATTATTATTAGGGAAACCAGAGAAAGAATGGCCGATGACAACTGGTACAATAGCTAGTGATGAGAGATTTGAAAAAATTGAACCAAGCCAAGTTGAAAATTGGGATGTTTTATCTACAGATGTAGGTGGGAAAGCTCATATGGTATTTTATGCTGGTGGTGGTTATTTGATGGGATCTGGAGGAGTTAGTGCAGAAAATCCGAATGGATTTGGATACCATACAGGATATCCAGCTGACTTTTTTGATGAAGCTTATAGAATAAAAGGAGAGTTTGGTGGAAACTATAGTTCTGATTCTAATTCTAGTTATAATTCCAAGACTGTGTTAGAAGAATTACCATCAAATACAGTTGTAAATAAAGGAAAATTTTATTATATAGGAATTCCTAAGGGGAAAGCACAAGCAGGAAAGAAAGTATTAGAACAAATAGTAACTTTATTAAGTAAGATAGCTGAATTCTTAATAAATACAATATTATTGTTACTAAGATTGCCATTTATTGGTTATATAACATTATTTGAAACATCTTTAACAAATATGTTAGAAGCTACTTTAGGAATTAATGAATATAGTAATCATGAAAATGATTCTGGATACTATATTGATTCTAAAAGAAGTTTAAATGTTGAAAATATTGTTTTTGATAGGGTTGAAGCATTTAAGATAGACTTCTTTGTATCTCCACAAGAAGCTATAAATAGAATTCAAGGAAAAACTGGAACAGGAGCAGATATTGAAAATATTAATAAAGTTTCAGATCAAGAAGGAAATTCTGCAATTGCTAGAAAATATGAAAGCCAAAATAAACTAACAGAAGAACTTTATAATAAAACTCCTCTTGGAAGACTTAGAGCATCATTTGCGTTAACATATTATACAGTGTTTATGGTTGCTATTGGAGTAACATTTATTGCTGGATTAGTTGCTGCAATTATGTCAATTGTTACAGTTTTAGGAGCAAAAAAAGCTAGATATAAAGAGCTTACAGTTGTTTGGCTAAAAGGAACAGTATTAACATTATTAACAACAACAATAATTATAGCAGTAATTAAATTTAATGGATTTATAGTTAATACTATATATAATGTATTAAGTAAATCAGCACCACAAACAGTCAGCATATATCAAAATGTTAGAGAAAGAGCCTATGCCTTTAATCCTATGGTTGGGTTCTTGGGATTAGCAATGTATTCTATGATGGTATGGTATACTTTAAGATTTACAGTTACATATTTAAGAAGATTAGTTTATATACTATTTTTATCATTGCTTGGAACAATAATCCCTATTTATGGAACATTCCAAACAATTATAAAAGGTAAATCAGATGTGTATACAAAATGGTATAAAGAATTCTTTATAAATGTATTAGTACAATCATTACATGCTATAACATTTACAGTATTTGCAACTGTTATGTTAAAAATATCAGATTCTATGAATAATCCATTTTTAGGAATAATATTTATTCTTATAATCTATAAATATATGTTAGAATTTACAAAAATAATAATTTCAATGTTTGGACTTGAAAGAGGAAGTAAAGGATATCTTTCAAAATTAGTTGAAAATGGAAGTCCAGTTGCTATAATGAATGAACTTGTTAACTCTAAATTAGGAAAGAAAGTTTTAAATAATGAATTACTTTCAGATTCTGGAAAACAAGGATTAATAAATGCTAAAAATAATGCAATAATGTATGGATATAATGCAGCACAAAGATTAAAAGATACTCATGCATTATACAAACAAAGTGTAGAAGGGGATAAGAAGTTTAGTATTGGAGCATATTCTCCTAATACAGAAACAGAAATACCATTAACAAATAAAGAAGAAGATCCGATTTTAAATTCCGGTAATCCAAAACTTGATGATAATTTAGTTTTAAATTTTGATCAAAAACTAAGAAAAATGATGGAACAAGAATCAGAAAATCTTCCTTTAGAAGAAAAAGTGGGATTAAAAGATAGATTAAAAGAATCATTTACAAAGGAAAAATTATTAGGACCAAAATGGAGTAATTTAGAAGAATATGGTGGAGTTGTAATTGATGAAAATGGAAGAAAACGTATGCTAAAAGGCGATATGTATTATGATTCAGCAACAAATACATTAAAAAGAGGAAAGAGCTCTATTGATAAGTTAAATGAGAACTTTGATAAAAAAGCTTCAAAGGAAACAAAGAAAGCAATAGCTGAAGCTAAGAAACAAAAAGAAGCAATATTTGGATTAATGAAATCAAGTTTAGGATTAAGTATAAAAGGAATAGTAGGAATTGCATTATGGCCATCTGTTATAACAGAAGGTATAGGACCATCTCTTGGAATATACAATAATTTATTTAGAAGTAAAGTATCTGATTTTAAGAAAAATGCCAATGTATTAAGAGAATACAGTGATAGAGCAGGTGTAAAAGTGCCTTTCGACGATGTTAGAAATGCAGGTAGAGATTTAAAAGCAGGATTTTTCAACAAGATGAGTAATTCAAAATTACTTACAGAAAAAGCAAGAAGAAAAATGAAAAGAAGAAGAGATGCTTTAAATAATTTAAAGGGATCTAAATATAGATTTAATGGTATAACATTTAATTCATTAAATACTGCAATAAATAAAGCAAATTCAGAGTTATTGGAAAAGATGGCACAAGCAGGAAAGATTAGTGAATTAGGAAAGCTAAAAATAAAAGGAGTAGACTATAAAAATAAAAGAAGAGTCTATAAGTCATTATCACATAGCGAATTAAATAAAAAGAGAAAGCAAAATGAAGAATTAAAAGAACTTGCTAATTTCTCTTTAGATATGCAGCAAGAATATGTAAGAGATGCAATTAAAACTGAGCTTGGAAGAACTTATTATGAACTTGAAAGAGGAGATAATAACTTTATAGATAATACTCAAATGATAGGAGTTAAAGATTTAAAAAATAGATCTAGATATTTAGCACACGAAAAAGGGGTATTACAAGCAAAAGAATTGAGAGCTTTATACGGAAATTACGCGAATATAAATAAAGATGATTTAGATGCAAATGTTATAGCTTTAAATTCTAAAGAAAGTTTTAATAACGGAGTTGCTAATAATGTTATTAAAAAATTAAATAAATATACTATAAATGATATTCTTGATATGGATAATAGAAAATTTGAAAGAGTATTAGATTCTATAATCAAAGAAAATAATCTTGTAGAATTGACAAATGAGGAAAAATCAGAAATCAAAACTGAAATGTTATCTGAGTTATATGAGCTAAATCGAAAAGAAACAAACTTTAGAACATGGGAAAAAGCTGAAAAAACAACGTATGTTGCACTTAATAAAAAAGGTAAAGAAGCTAGAAGAATTAATGAATTGCGAGATATGGAAGTAAAAGATTTAACTATTGAACAAATGAAAGATTTACAAGCAGATAGAATTCAAGCGTTATTCGAAGCAGATAGAGCCATTGAAAATATAAAGAAAATAAATGATTTTAATGCTTCAGCATTTACAAAAGGAAATCAAAAAATGGTAGAAAAGTATGTAACTAAAGGTAAGATTGGTAAATTAGAAAATGTAACTGGAGATATTAAGAAAATGATGGAAGAAAATGCAAAAGTAAATAAGCGAAATCAATCATTTAAAGATCAATTAAATCAAGGTCGAAAGAAAACAAGAGACTAATAAATAATTTTTAGGGTAACATTAAAAAAATGTTACCCTTTTGTTATTTTAATAGAAATATGATCGCACTTACTGAATCAAATAGTGTATAATATAAAAGGTGAATATTATACAAGGGATATAGTAATCAAAAAGAGAAATTTGTATAATAACTAAACAAGTAAACTGAAGGAAAATAAAAGGAAATAATTAAAATATGAATAGAATAAATCTTATTTTAAAAAATAAATTGAATAAAAAAAGTAAAATTAATGTTCTAAAATTTACTGTAGCTTTTTTAGTTATAGTTTCTTTAAGTATGCTATTTTTAAATAAGGTATATGCAAATACAACACCTACAGGACCTTCAGCTGAAGATGTTATAAATATATTAGATAGAACATTAGGGACAATTGTTAATTTCCTTGTAACTGTAACGAAATTAATAGTTTTATTGGTAATAACAATATTAGATTTATTAATACCAGAAATGACTATTGATAAAATATTATTTAATGAATTGTCGCTAATAAATCTTAAATTCTTATCTACTGAAATTGGTAAAGGTATGGGATTTGATAATATTGTAAATCTTTTTGCTTCTGGATCAAGATTATTTTTATTAGGGGTAATAGCTGTACAATTTGTAATTTTAATAATAATAGCAATAAAAGGACTTTTAAATGCAACTTCTGGAGCAGGTATTGCTGAAACTAAAAAATCATTAATTACTTGGGCAAAAAGTATGTTTGTATCAATTGTAATAACAATTGCAGGATTTTTTATAATATTTGCAAACCAAATGATTGTAGAGGGTCTTAAGAGTGCAATAAATACTTCAGCTTTAAATGGAGCGAGAGGAATTGATGGCATGTTAAAAAAGACAGCTTGGACTAATTGGGATATAAAAGGTAATATAGCATTTTTACTTTTCTTTGGAATAAGATTTCAAGCATGGGCATTATATATTTATTATTTAAGAAGAGTTTTAAAAGTTTTATATATGTTACTTATGGGTCCTATGGTTTCAATCACAATGGCATTGAGTTCAGTTGGAGCAGCAAAATCTGGATTATCTAAATGGTTAAAAGAATTTATGGGAACTGTATTTATTCAACCTGTACATATAATAATATACTTAGCATTAGTTGTAACATTATTATCATCTGCAGATTCTTTCCAAAAAGGATTAACTCCAGGTGTTACAGATTTAATACCATATGCAATATTGATTTTAGGAGCTTTAAAATTTATATTTAAGGCTGAGAAATTCTTTGATAAGTATTTTACATTAACTTCAGGAGCAGAAGGAATGGGAGTTTCAACTGCAATACTTGGAGGAACTATAATAGCACGTGGAAGAAAATATTTAGAAAAGGGTGCTAAAATAGCAGATAAAGCTAAAGAGGTTTCAACAAATGTTAACTTTAAGAAGTATCAAGTGGGAGCTAAAAAGAAAGATTCTGGATCTGATTCTAAAGTTCATATTTCAACAAAACCAGTAGATGAATCAAAGAAAAAGCTTGGATTTAATAGTGATGAAAAGGCTAAATTTAACATAAAGAAAGAAAAAGTAAATTCTAAGATGAACAATGTTCTTGAAAATGCTAAAACTAAATTTAACAATGTTTCATTACCAATTGTTGAAAAGATGTCTAAAACAAAAACTTATAAACTTGTAAGTGCATTTAGAAATACTAAATCACAAGCAGTTTTAGATCAAAAGAAAAATGATAAAGCAGCTAAGAAGATATTTAGAAAACATAATCCTCTTAAGAAGAAAGCATTAAAAGGAATTGCTAAAAAAGCAGGATATGGACTTGCATTTGTTGCACAAAATTCTATAAGTGATAATATAATTGGACCAAGAACAAGTATAGCATTAACTAATGCAGGAGCTAAAAATGCAGCTAAGATAGGTAAAGGTATAAAAAACAGTAAAATGTTTAAGAAAGGATATATACCTAAATTTGCTGCAAAAATTTCTAAAAATGGAATTAGTTTTAAAGAAAAGAGACAGGAAAATGCAGAACTTGCAACAGAGAGATTTGCAAAAGAACAAATTCGTTTAGCAAATAAGGTATCAAGACTTTCAGGAGAAGAAAATATTGATTTACATACAGATAAAGGTATGGAACAACTAGATTATAGAAATAGATATATATTAGATAGACAATTATCTGGAGAATTAAATAAAGAATTTGAAGAAGCTAGAAGTGCTTTTGAAAATGAAATTCAAAAGATGTATGGATTGACATTTGCACAAACTAAAGAAGCAACAGATGAATTTATTAGAGAAATAGAAAAAGGTAAAGATTATAATTATGATGAATTAACAAGTGTTCAAAATCGCTTTGCTCTTGTATTAGCAGAGATGGAGCAAGCTCAAACAATATTAGCGTTTAATGATATTATTGATGTTGCTTCAGGAGTAGATCCAAATAGTAAAGAATATAAAGTTCCTAAATTGGATTTACCTGATTATTTAGAAGATGATAAATATAATGATTCTCCAAATAGAAAGTTAAGACATTATAATGAAGTACAAAATTATACTCCTTATGTTCTTGATGAAGTTAAACAAGAATTAAAAGAAGGAGAGAGTGAAAAAGAAGAGTTAAAGCAATTAATAGAGAATATCGCAAATGAAACTAAAAAATTTAAATAAAAATAAAAAGGGATAATATGAAAAAGAGATTATTTAAAAAAATGAAAGGGATAATATTATTAAATGTAATAATTGTGTTATGTAGTGTTTTGGTATTTGGATATGGATTTAATAAATCGATTAATTATGAATTAATTAATATTAAGTCTAAAACTCCTAATAACACACCTAGAGCATATAATATTAATAATAACAATATTAACAGAGTAAATAATAATAATACAACTAGTAATTATTTACCACCAGCAAGTCCGTATTTACCAAATAGTAATATAACTGGAAATACACCGGCAACTAATAATAGTACAGATAATAATAAACCTGCCGGGAATGCTAATATATTTGAAGGTGGAAATGCACCAGCAGGGTTTAAGAGGGAATCAACAGATAATAATGCAAGAGAAGAAAGAGCTAGAAATTCTCAACCAGCAGAAGCAAATAGTAATACAGATGTTTCTATATTAAATGCCGTTGGAAGTTTTTTAAATGGAATAATTGGTATCATATTCTGGGTTACAATGTTAGTACCTAAAATTATATTACTTGCACTAGTTGCTTTAATATCTGCAATTATTACAGGTGGAAAGTCATTATTTGCAATGCCTGATGTTATATTTTTTAATAAAGTTGAAATAACAAATTTAATGATGTTTATATCACCGGTAGTTTCAGAAAAAACAGGAACAACTGAATTTGTAGTAGCAGTTTCAACATGGTTTAGAATATTTTATTTAGTAGCAGTTGGATTATTATTTTTAATATTAATATATATTGCGATTAGGGCTTTAATGTCTTCATTAAGTCAAAATTTAGCAGAAGTTAAAGAAATGTTAACTAATTGGATTGTTAGTGTATTTATTTTAGCCATGCTATCATTTATAATAGCTGGAACTATATTATTAAATAATTTCTTATTGGATATAATAAGAAATGTATATGGTGGAAGTCAATCATTACATGAACAAGGGACAAATGTTGTAAAATCTATATTTTCACTTGGTCTTATTCAACAAATAACAGGAATGATTATGGCTGGGTTGTTGATAAGACAAACAGTAACATTTTTAATTACATATATAAGAAGAGTTATAAAAATAGCTTTCTTTATAATAATTGCTCCTTTTATTGCTGTTTCATATACTATGGATAAAATGAAAGATAAAAAAGCACAAGCATTATCATATTGGAATAAACAATTTATAATGACAGTATTAATTCAACCATTCCATGCTATATTATTTATAATATTAATGACATTAGCACAAGCGACAATTTCTTCTGGAGCAAATAATGGAATATTAGGGTTTGGAAGTTTAAATCCTATTTACTTAATTTTAGTTGTTCTTATATTAAACTTTATTGAACAAGCAGAAAAAGAGTTAGCTAAGTTATTTGATTTATCTGGAGGAATAACAATGTCTGAAGGAAAGAAATTAGCAAATGCTTTAATTGGAGTTCAAGCTGTTAAAACAGTGAGTGGACTAGCTAAGAATTATGCAGAAAAACGTGATAAAAGATATGAAGAAAATAGAGAAGATGAAGCAAGGGAAAAAGCAAAAGAACAACTTGCAAATAGAAATGTTTCTGCAAATATAAGTCAAACTAATAGAACAGAAACAACTGTTGATGCAAGAAATAATTTAGGATTTAATCAAGAGGTAACAACAGAGACAGTTATAAATTCTCCTTTAGGAGATGAATTAGATAATACAATATTGAATGATGTTCAAACAGTTGATCCTATAAGTACTGGAAATCTTGATACTTTAGATGAAGATAAAAAAACAAAAATTTCGGGAATAATGGATAAAACTAAAATACTAGCAGCAAAGAGTACTAAATTATATGCAAATAATATTCACACTTTAACGGCTGCAACATTAGGTGTTTCAGCAGGAGCAGCAGGTGGATTTGATGAAATGGCAGTAGGTGGAACGTTAGGATGGATGTTAGGTAAAAACCTTGGAAAAAATAAAAGCTCAATAAAGGAAAGAGAAAATAAAAGAGAAAAACAATTAGGAAAGTATTCATCAGAAGTAGAAAAAGAAGGTGAAGTGGTAAGAAATCAATTAACAGCTTTTGGAGAAATAAACGGTGTTGATATGAACAATCTTACTCAAAATGGAAGAGAAAATATTCAAGCGTATTTCGATATACTAAAAGAAAAAATGGATACTGATAGAAAATCAATAGATGATGAATTTAAAAAATCACTAAAAGCATATAAGAGTTATTTAATGAATGAACAAGGTAAAACAGTAATTCAAGCTGATCAAGAGGCTAGAAAAATATTAAATGATGCTAAAGCCGGAAGATTAAATACTTTAGAGTTAGATAATAATGCAGCTAAAGATTATGCATCTGCTGCAATAGGAAAATCTATTGCAGATTCTAAAAAAGATTTTGAAGAAAATAAATTTAGTTTAATAAAGGGTAGTTATGATGATGTAGAAAAAGAAGTGTTATCAGGAACAAAAACTATTCAAGAAATAAATAAAGAATGGGAAGATGCTGTTAAATTATTAGGACAAAATGATTTTAAATTAATTGAAGATAAAGAAAAAGAATTAAAAGAAATCGAAAAGAGATATAAAGAAATGTTTGAAAATAAAGCTAAACTTGAATCTACAGTAGAGCAAGCTTCAAAAAATGGAATTACTCGTGAGCAGTTAGAAGAAGTTCATGAAGCGATAACTAAAGAGTATAAATCTAAAGTTAATGAATATAGAGAAGAACTAGAAAAATTAGGATTGCCTGAAGTTGATAGATATATGGATAATATGGGAGTAAAGAGAAATGTAAATAGACCAGAATTTGAAAAAGAATTAAAGGATATTTATGTTACAAAATCAGGATTATTAACAAGTAAGGCTTCAAATCCAAGATTAGTTGAAAATATTCTTACAAAAGGATCTGAAAATGTAAAAGTTGATAAGAATGGAGATAATGCTCCAAAAGCTTTAAATTAAAGGAAGTTATAAATGAAAGAAAAAGTAAATGAATCTAATAATAAAAAAGTTAATAAAAATATATTTGAACAATACAAAAAGAAAGCTAAAAAACTCTCTCAAAATGAAAAGAGAGTTTTAGCCTTAATTATTCTACTGATTATATCAGCAATAACATTCTTTTTAATAATATTTAATTTGATAAAAGGGCAAGAAGTTTCAAATGAGATCAATAAATATACTCAAGCAAGAGGTGTAGATAAAGAGCATTTTGAAAGAGTAAGAAATTCAGAAGAATACAAAAGAATGAAAATTTATACGGGTGAAATTATTAAGAGTATAGTAAATAAGCAATATGAAAATGTATATAATAAATTAGATAAGGATTATAAAGAAAAATATTTTAATACTTTAGAAGAATTTAAAAAGTATTGTGAAAATAGATTACCTGAAAATCTTGTAGTTATACATAATAATATAGAAAGAATAGGTGAATATTATGTCCTTGATGTAGATTTAGTAAATTCTGAAAATCCTAGAGATATAAAAAGTAGGAGAAATGTCTATTTTGTATTTAAAGAGTATAAAATAGAAGATTATGTATTTTCATTTGCTAAAAAATCATATGTAGATGAAGAAAAAAGAGAAGAAATTTTGAATAATTAATATAAATAATAAAGGAAATGGCATGGGAATAATTACAGAAATAAGATTAAAAATTGGTGATTTTTATGATAAAAACAAATATTATATTATAGCAGCAGGTATATTAATTTTGATGGTATTTAATATAAATACATTTTTAAAGAATTTAAATTTTACATTAGAACCTAAGATTACAAAAACACCATCAGTTTCAGTTTTGGATGAAACCTATACTTTCCCTGAAAAAATAAGAAAAGAAGGGGAAAAGAAGATATTTGATTTTGTGAAA
Organism: Clostridiales bacterium; assembly: GCA_013333105.2. Classification (GTDB taxonomy): domain Bacteria; phylum Bacillota; class Clostridia; order TANB77; family CAG-508; genus JABCPO02. The sequence goes on from JABCPO020000034.1 coordinate 29,434, forward strand.
TTAGCAAATGAAGGAAAATATGATGAAGCTGTAAATATGTTATCAAAAGAAAATAGAGAACATGAATTTGTAAATAGATTAGAAGCAATTGGATATATAAAAGAACTATTTCCACATAAAAAAGCTGTTGATGTTCAAGCGTACAGTAAAGCAGGGGATAATTATGTATATCAAGTTAAAATATTTGAAGACTTTTTAAAATCAGGTTTAACAGATGAAAGATATGAGTTTAAAGACGAAAAAATAAGTGTAACAGAAACTAAAGAAGGTTTAGCATTAAATATTCGTGGATATTTATATGATGAAAAAATAAAAGGGTTATATGAAGATAATAATGTTAAAATTGAATTATTAAATAAAAAGGTTAAATTTACTTCAGAAACATATAAAATAAGAGTTACAAATAGAACAAAAAATAAATTAGTTCTTTATGATTTTGAAAATTCAAAAACTCCACCGATTACTATAACTTATGGTGATGGAACTCAAGATCAAAGAAAAATTAATCAAAGAACTTCTATAATGGTAGATGAACTTAAAACAGAAGAATATGAATTAACATTTCCTAAATTATATGATGGAGAAAATACGGGTAATATATTAGAATTTTCATCAGTAAGATTTTATGATAATTATCAACCGATAGAAGCTAATACTCTTAGAATAGAAAAAAATCAACAGGTAATAGACAGTGAACATAAGTTAAATGAATATTCAATAAAAATAAAGGTAGAAAAGTAATTATAAAGGAAGTAATATGAAAACTCATTATGATACATTAGAAGTGAGCAGATATGCAACAGATGAAGTTATAAGAAGAGCACATAAAGTTTTAGTTAAAAGATATCATCCTGATCTTCAACCAGATGATAAAAAGGAAGAAGCTCAAAAGAAAATGGTAGAAGTAAATGAAGCTTATAGCATTTTATCAGATAAAGATAAAAAAGCTGCTTATGATAGAAAATTAGAAGAAATAGATAAAGCAAAAGAGTATAATAGAAATGTTTATTCAAATCCTTATCAAAATACAGGAGTGTCAAGTTCAAGCAATAATTATAATAAAGGAAATAATGAAAGTAATTCTTCAGATTCAAATTCATCAGAAATTCAAAGAAAAGGGCAAGGAATGTCAGATGAAGATGAGTATTTAAATAATCTTAGATATAATCAATATCAAGCTGAAATGGAAAGACAAAGAGTTATAAATCAAACAGTTATGGACGCACAAAATGAAATATATAGACAACAAGCAGAAATAATGAATGATATGCAAGAAAAGTATTATGACAGGTTGAGAAGTATGGGATATACTATAAGAGAACCTTTTTCAATGAAAGAATTTATGAGAAAAGTAATAATTATTTCTATAATATTACTAGTTATATTTATAGTATTTAGAGTATCATTTATAGCTGATATGATAGAAAATAGTTTTGCTGGAAATGATTTGATTTTACAACTTATAAGAGTATTAAGAAGATTAGTTGGAGGATACAATGGATAAAGATTTTAAAAGAAAAATATTAATTATATTAGCAGTAGTTATTATATTATTAATTATGCTAATAGGTTATATTATATATAAATTTAATAAAAATGTAGCAAATAATGATAAAGGAATTTCTTCATATTCTGGAAATAATACTAATAACAATAAAGAAAATGTAGATAAAATAACAGAAAATGAAAAGGATGATATTGAAAAGACTGCTATTCAAAGAGCTGGTACAAATAATTTACCACAATTAGTAAATGTAGACTATTCTGCACTAGCAAGATATCAATTTTCAAGACCTACAGAAACAGATACATATATTAAGGTGTATTTTAATAATCTAAATGAACCGATAGAAATAAAATTATTTGCTAAGTTAGCACCTAATACAACAAAGCAATTTTTAGAAGGAATAAAGAAGAATATGCATTTAAATAAACATGCAACAATGTCTACTTTTAGAGATTTGATATTTAATTTTGGTGTAGATAATACTAATCAACCTATATTTACACAAGTTGATAGAAATGATATAAATTATGCATTGGTTCCATATAAAGGGGCTTTAATGAAAAATGGGAAACTTTCTTTAAAATCTAATGGAGATCAATTATTTAATATTATTCTTCAAGATGAAAAAAAAGTTAATGAAAAGATAATTGAAAATAAGGCTATTTCTCAATCATTAGTTAATGAATTATCTAATAGAAAAGGAAGATTAGAATCAGAATATTTGAATAATATTGTATTTGGACAAGTTACAAATGGTATTGAAAAATTAGAAGAAATGGCTAATGATTATAAGAAAAATATTAAAGATATATATAATAAAACATATAGTTATCCATATATAACAAAGATTGAAGTTAATGATCCATATAAAAAAACAAAGATAACATATTAATAAAAAAGAAAAATTTTATTTAAATTTTATTAATATTCGGAGGATGAATTGAAACAGGAAAAAAGTAAAAAAAAGAGTAAATTTAACGGTATAGTTAAAAGAATATTGAAAGATTTTTTTATTGCAATTATTAAAATATTTGTTATTATTCCAAGGAGAATAAAAGTAGAGGGAAAAGAAAACTTAGTTAAAGGCCCAGCAGTGTTGGTTGCTAATCATAAAAGTGCTTATGATCCTATGTTTATGTTGGGATCAATAGATAAAAATATATCATTTATAGCAAAAAAGGAAGTATGGAATATACCATTAGGGATTGGTAAATTTATAGCATATATATTTGATATGATTCCAGTTAGCAGAAACGGTAAAGATTTGCGTGCGATTAAAGATTCTCTTAAAGTTTTAGAAGAAGAAAAATATTTAGGTATTTTTCCAGAAGGGAAAAGATATGGATTAAGCAAAGGGAAAAAGATGAAATCAGGTGCAATACATATAGCAATTTCTAAAAATATACCTGTAATACCGATCGGAATTTCTGGTAATTGTAAAATGTTTAATAAAACAACATTAACTATTGGAAAACCTATTTATTTTAAATTTGAAACTGATGATCATAAAAGGGAATTGGATGAATATACAAAAGTGATGCAAAATCAAATACTTAATTTAGTAAATAAAGAAGAATACAAGGAATTTAGAGCAGATTAATATCTGCTTTTTTATATTCTTTTATAGTTGTAAATATTGTAATTTTAACATCTATAATATATACTGAAAAAAATATTATAAAATGGAAAATAGTATAAAATGGGGATAGTGAATTTAAGAAAATATAGGTTGTTATTGATTATTTTTATTGTTATTTCAATAATATTATTTTCTTTATACTTAGGAGTAGAAAATTTTAGAAAATTTGTAGATGAAAAAGTTATAAAGAAAGAAGTAGAAGAAAATAGCTCTAAAAGTACTTATTTATTAACAGGAAATAAGTATAATGTTATACCAACTTTGGATAATATATATACAGTTCAATCAGGACAATTAAAATCATATGACAAATATGGAATAGAGAAAAATAGTGAGAGAGTTTCTATATCAAATCCGATTTTTGATTCAAGTGACAAATATGCAACAATTTCTGAAAAACAAAGTATATCTTTTTATTTACTTGAAGATGGAAAAGTTAAATGGGAAAAAAAAGTAGATACTCCTATAGTAGGAATTAAAGTAAATAAAAATGGATATGTGGCAGTAATGTCAGAAAATAATATATATAAAGCAGTAGTAACAGTCTTTAATAATAAAGGTGATAAGTTATTTAAAACATATGTTTCAGATTCTTATGGTATGTCTGCAAGTATATCCAATGATAATAAATATTTAGTTATAGGATCAGTTAATTATTCAAAAACAATTGCTAATAGTAATATTAAGATTGTTTCAATGGAAAAAGCTAAAACAGATCCAGATGGAGCAATAATAAATGAATATAATATAGGTAAATTGTTAATTGATATTAAGATAAAGGATGGAGGAGAGGTTATAGGTCAATTCTCGAATTCAATAACTAGATTTGGAATACTTGATAAAAAAGAAGAAGAAATATATAAACTAGAATCAAATGTGGAGTTTGTAGATATTAATAATAATAACAATATAGCATTAATTGAAAAGAAAGTAGAAAATGAAAATAATTCTAAATTTTACTTAAAGATAATTAATGCGTATGGAAAACAAGTATCAATATATGATTTAGATGATAAATTACCAAAAGAAATATTGTGTAGAAATGATACAATAGGAATAAATATGAATAATGGTATTAATATATATACAGAAAATGGATGGCTTAAGAAAAAATATAAATCAAGCACCACGGAGATTAGAGATTTCAATCTTTCTGATTCAATTCTTACTGTTATTTATAGAGATAAATATGAAGTTATAGGAATATAAAATAAAAATAAAGGGGATTAAGTAATGGAAAAGTTTTTACCACTGCTTTTAGATGTAGTATTAATAGCACTATTAATATATACAGGAGTAAAAGGATATAATAAAGGGTTTGTGCAATCACTTTTAGAGATAGCAGCAACATTTATAATCATACCACTGGCTATGATTTTAGCTATACCTATTTCTAGTGTAGTTTATGAAAATACACCAGTAGTAAAAGAAATAGAAAATAATTTAACAGTATATATAGTTGAAAATGCAAATAAAAAAGAAGAAAATAATAAACAAGAAGAAACAAAAACACCAAATATCATTCAAAATATGATAAATAAAAATTTAAATGATACAGTATCACAAACTAAGGAAAATGTTATAAGAGATACTGCGAAAAGTATTACAAAAATGGCTATACAAGCAGTAATAATATTAGCTATATACATAATAGCAAATATAGTGTTAATGGTATTTAGAAGTACTTTAGGAGGCTTAATAGATAACTTACCTCTAATTAATAATATTAATGGATTAGCGGGAACAGTATTAAATATTATTAAATATGCACTTATTTTATTTGTTGTATTATATTTATTAAATATATATCAATCAGCTACAATGAATAAAGAAATATCAAGATTTATATCAAATACAGTTGTAACAAAAGAATTGTATAACAATAATATAATTAATTATATTATTAAATAAAGTATTAAAGGATTATAAAAATAAATAAGAGGTAACTATGTTTTTTAAGAAGGAAAAAGAGCAGCATAAAAAAGAAAAAGTGTCTAGAAAAGGAATTTCTAAATTGTATTATATTACTGAAAAAATAGATACAGAGGAAATTAATAATAAATTAGAAAATGAAAAGCAAAAAAGTAATATTTTAAAAAATGAAATAGGAAATGGTATGGAAAACGATATGAATGAATCAGAATTATCATTTAGTGAAAAAAGAAAAAGAAGAAGAGATAAAAAAGAAGAAAGTAAAAAGAAGAAACATAAAATTATAAAAAGAATATTATTAGGAATATTATGTGCGATTATTATAGCAGGAGCAGTATTTGCATATAAAGTATATAAAAATGGTTGGGGAATAAAAGGAGTTGTAAGTACAGCTATTGGTGTAGATACAAATCAAGTTAAAAATATGCCACCTATTTATGCACTTTTAGTGGGAACAAATGAGGATAATACAGATACAATATTAGTTTTAGGATATAATCCAAAAACACAAGAAATGTCATTATTATCAATACCACGTGATACTTTTGTTGGAGAAAATGTAAAAAAAGGTAAAGCAAAAGACAAGATAAATGCGATATATAGAATGCAAGGAATTGATAAGTTACTAGCAAAAGTAAATAAATTATTAGGAATGGATATTAAACATTATGTAGTTATAGATACTAAAGGATTAGCACAATTGGTAGATTCAATAGGTGGTGTTTGGTATGATGTTCCAATTGATATGAATTACCACGATGCAGGGCAAAAATTGTCTATTGAGTTAAAAGCAGGATATCAAAAATTAAATGGAAAACAAGCAGAAGGGTTAGTACGTTTTAGACATTCAGATAATGGAAAAACATATCCACAAGAATATGGAATAGAAGACCATGGAAGAAATAAGACACAAAGAGCTTTCATAAAAGAAACAATGAAACAAACTATAAAAGTACAAAATATAACTAAAATATTTGATATATTAAATATAGTAGAAAAAAATGTAAAAACAAATATATCAATGGATTTAGCAAAGCAATATGTTCCATCAATTATGGAATTTGAACCTGAAAATATAAAGCAAGGTATAGTAGAAGGAGAAGATGTAAATACTACAGCATGGTTCTTCTTAGCAGATACTAAAAAATTAGAAAAAATGGTATTTGATTTATTTGTATTTTCTGATGATCCTAAGAAAGAGGAAGCAAAGAAAAAAGAAGAAGAAATGAAAAAATTAGAAGAAGAAAATAAACAATCAAAATTAGAAAAATCAGAGTCAATAGATAAAAAAGAAACTAAACAAACAAAAACACCGGTTCAAAATAAAAAGAAATCAAGTTCTAAATCTAATTAATAAAAGTTATTAAAAGAAAGTAAAAAAGTATCATATTATAATTATGATACTTTTTCTTATGTGTAAATTTATTGAGTAAGTAAAAAGAATATGGTATATTAAAGATATGAAAAATATGGATAATAAGTTTATAAAAAAATTAGAAATAATAGAAGAAAATATAGATAAGAAAAATAGAATAAATAAAGAAAAATTAGATAAATACAGAAAAACAATACAAATAATAACTGTAGTTGGAGTTATATTTACGATAATTCTTTCATATTTTATATTAAATGGAAGTTATTTTAAGCCAGAATCAGAAGGAGGAATGTTTACTGTTCATTTAAAACAATTAGGAGTATTTGGACCTATTATATTTTTAATAATTCAAATAATTCAAGTTGTTATACCAATAATTCCAGGTGGGCTTGTTTCAGTAGCTGGTCATTTTGTTTTTGGAGTGTTATGGGGATTTATATATAATTTTATTGGTATATTTATAGGATCAGTAATAGCATTTATGCTATCAAGAAAGTACGGAGAATTTGTAGTAAAATGCTTTGTATCAGATGAAATATATGATAAATATATGGGATGGACACAAAAGGAAAATAAATTTGCATGGATATTTGGAATATTATTATTTTTACCTTTTGCACCAGATGATACATTAGTTATGATTGCAGGTCTTACACGTATGAGATTTAAAACGTTCTTATTAATATTTATACCAACTAAAATGGTTTCAACTTATGTATTTACATATTTAATGCAAATAGGAATTTTAAAAGTTATTAATGATATAATTCCTTGGTTACATCAATTTATGTTTATAAAAAGTGTGTAATAGATTTTATCGTATATTATATAAATATATGTAATATAAGAATAGAATAAAATAAAATAAGAGTAGTAAGGTAAAAAACATATAGACAATTAATTGCCTATATGTTTTTTATTTAATATAACTATACTTTATTTTAATAATTTACTTGTTTTAGTAATTTGAAATAACAAGCTATTTATAATAATTTGATTTTTATTCCTAAAACACCATAAATTTCTTCTTTTGCTTTTGAGTTATTTAAATAGATTTCTTTTAATGTATCTTCTAAAGAAAGTGTATTTCCTGTTAATTTAAAATCAATATCTTTAAATAATTCTTTGAAATTTGTATATTTTAAAAGCCCTGTAACTTTAATATCAACATATTCAAGAGCTTCTGGTAATTTGTGGAATCTAATTATATCTCCTAGTTCTATTTTTTTTCTTTTTTCATCATAAATTCTAAGTTCTAAAGTTTTTAAACCTTCTTGTATATTTCTAAAAGAAGTTTCGTTTAAATTCATTTCATGTAACATAAGTGCCTCCTATATATATTATATAACTAATATATTATAAAAAGTAGGATTTCATTAGATTTTAATAAATATATTGTAATTTTTTTTTATTTTTTATTGTGGTATAATAGAAAATATATAGTAAGGAGATTAGATATGGGATTATTTCATAAAAGAGATATGAATGAAATGAATGAATTTTTAAAGAAATATATTAGTGATGATGTATTAGTTTCAGGTGATGATAAGAAAAAGAATAAAACAAGTATTGAAGAAGTTGTAGAAGAAGCAATTGAAGAAAATAAAAACAAATAAAATAGAAGAATGGAAATTGAATATGAAATTAGATGAAATTTTAAGTAAAAAAGAAATTATATTAGAAAATGAAAGGGAAACTAAAAAAATCGCTAAAGATATATTAAATGATTTAGGTGAAATAGATACAATTGTATTAACAGGAGAATTAGGAACAGGAAAAACTAAATTTGTTGAAGGTGTTTTAGAAAAGTATAATGCAGAAAATCAAATATCTTCACCTACATTTACAATTGTTAATGAATATGTTGTTAAAGGTAATGATTTTAAAAAGATATATCATATGGATGTATATAGATTAGAAAGTGCAGAAGAAATATTTGATGCTGGAATTGATGAATGTTTTGGTGAAGGCTTATGTTTAATAGAATGGGGAGAAATGATAGAAGAAATTTTATCAGGAAAGTATTTAAAAATAACAATTAAAAAGATTGATACTACAAATAAAAGAGTAATGACAGTTGAGTTAAAAGAAAACAATTAGAAAAGGAAATAATATGAAAAATATTTTAGCAATAGATACATCAAGCAAGATTTGTTCTGTAGCATTTCTTAGTTTTGATGAAAATAATATTAATATTGATAAGGTTAAAGAAGATATAGTTTGTTTATCTAAATTAGATGTTAAAACACATGCAAAAGCATTAATGCCAACAGTTGAAGAAATATTAGAAATGTGTGATAAAGATATTTCAGATATAGACTATTTTGGTATAGGTGTTGGACCAGGATCATTTACAGGTATAAGAATTGGAATGGGAGCTGTAAAAGGATTTGCTTTTGGTAAAAATGTTAAAATTATAGAAACATCATCTTTAGAAATATTAGCAAGAAAAATAAATAAAGAAAGTTTAATTAATGTTGATTATATAATTTCAATGATTGACGCTAAAAATGATCAAATGTATATGGGAATATATAAAATTAATCATAAAATAGATGAAAATAGTTTGCCAATTATTTCATTAGAAACTGTATATGAAGATGCAACAAATATGGAAGAATTTTTAAATAAATTACCAAATGAAAATATATATTTAATAGGTGATATGGTAGAAAATAATAGAGATAGAATTTTAGAAATTATAAAAAATGAAGATATTAAAAATAATAATGAAAGAAGTATAAATATTTTAGGAAATGAATTTCAAGAAGCTAATAGTATAATCGAAAAATTTATTGAAGAAATTCAATTTGATTTTGAGGGTAATATATTAGAATATGAAAAAAATATTTTAAAATATGGAGAAGAAATATTACCAAATTATATGAAAAAATCACAAGCTGAGAGATTAAAAAAAGATTAGAGAAAAAATAAATTGTATAAAATAAAAGAAATATAAAAATGTGAAAGTTATGAGAAAAATTCTTGTAACTTTTTTTGTATTTACCTTTACATATTAATATATTTATTTGAAAAAATGATTTAGAAAAATTATAATATAAGTGTATAATTATATTTATTTTTAATGAGAAAAATAAAGGTTAAAAATAAATAAATTAAAGTAAAATAAATTAGGAATACAAAAGATAAAGGAAAATAATATGCAAAAGAAATTAAGAGTTAGACCAGAAGATTTAAAATTAACATATAGTGAGGATAAATTTAGTTATGATCCAAATATTAATATATTAGATACAACAGAATTGATATATGGACAAGAAAGAGGAATAAAAGCTTTTGAATTTGGATTAGATATGGAAAAGAAAGGATATAATATATTCTTTGAGGGACCTACAGGTGTTGGAAAAACAATGTATGTAAAAAAATATTTAAATAAAAAAGCCATTCATAAAGAAGTGCCAAAAGATATATGTTATGTGTATAATTTTGAAAGATCTGACGAACCAATATCATTAGAATTTGAAGCAGGAAAAGGGAAAAAATTCAAATATGATATGGAAAAATTTGTAGATTATTTAAAAATTAATTTAAAAGAGGCAACTTCTGATAATGAATTAGAAAAGAAGAAAAAAAATCTAAATAAAGAGTTAGAAGATTCAAAGAAAAAAATAATTGATAATCTTAACTTAAAAACAAAGCCTAATGGATTTGAAGTTGTTCAAGGTCCTAATGGTGTATTTATGCTTCCAGTTTATAAAGGAAAAACTTTAGAAAAAGATGAGTATGAAAAATTATCTGCAAAGACTAAAATGCAATATGAAGAAAGATCTAAAGGAGTACAGGAGTTAATTTTTGGAGCTTTAACAGAGATTAGAGAACTTGAATTGATTTCTGAAAATAAAGTTAACACTTTTATGAATTCAATAACAGAAGCTACAATAAATGTTGGAATTGAAAAGGTATTGAATGAATACAAAGATATGGAAAAAGTTTCTTGTTATTTAAGTTCAGTTAAAGAAGATATATTAAAAAATATTTCTAAGTTAATAGGAAAATCTGAAGTAAGTAAACAAGTACAAGGGCAAATTAATCCAATGTTTAATGTGCAAGATCCATGGTTTAATTATGGTGTAAATTTATTTATTGATAATTCACACACAAAGGGTGCACCTGTTATAATGGATTTAGATTATAGTTTTGAAAATATTTTTGGTAAAGTTGAATATACAAATCAATATGGAGCATTAAATACTGATTTTACTAAAATAAAATCTGGGCTTATTCATAAAGCAAATGGTGGTTATATTGTATTTCAAGCGTTAGATTTATTAAGAAATCCATATGCATATGAAATGTTAAAAAAAGTATTAAAATTAGAAGAAATAGGAATAGAAAATAATCCAGAACAAAGATTGCCATTACTGATGACTACATTAAAACCAGAAAGTATAAAAGTTAATATAAAAGTTATCTTAATAGGAAATAGTTATATTTATGATAATTTAACAATGAGAGATCCTGATTTTAGTAAATTATTTAAGATAAAGACAGAATTTGAAAATGATGCACCAATAAACAGGGAAAATGTGGATAAGTTATCAAAATTTGTGTCAAGTTATCAAAATCAAGAAGATTTAATAAAATTTGATAAGAGTGCTTTAGTTAAAATAATTGAGTATGCTTCAAAATTATCTGGAGATCAAAATAAGCTTACTACAAATTTTGCAGAAATTGGAAGATTAATGTCAGAAGCTTCAACTTGGGCTATAAGAAATAATAAAGATATTGTAACTTCTGAAGATATTTTAGTTGCATTTAAAGAAAGAACAGAAAGAGTAAAAAAATATGATAAGAGATTATCAGAAATGATAGAAAAAGATGTAGTTAAAATTGATACAAAAGGTTATAAAGTTGGTGAGATTAATGGATTAAGTGTTATAGGTTCAGTTGATACTAAATTTGGAAAGCCAACAAAAATAACTGCAAATACATATTTAGGAAATGGAAGAATAATAAATGTAGAAAAAGAAACTCAAATGTCTGGAGAAATTCATACAAAAGGTATGGCAATATTAGGAGGATATATAGGAGAAAAATATTCACAAGATATACCACTTTCAATGACTGCCAGCATAACATTTGAACAAGTTTATTCAAAAGTTGATGGTGATAGTGCTTCATCAACAGAAATATATGTATTATTATCAAGTTTATCAGAATTACCAATTAATCAAGGTATAGCAGTAACAGGTTCTGTAAATCAAAAAGGTGAAATTCAACCAATAGGTGGAGTTAATGAAAAAATAAATGGATTTTATGAAATATGTAAGATAAAAGGGCTTGATGGTACACAAGGAGTTATGATTCCTAAACAAAATGTATATAATTTACATTTACCAGAAGAAATAGTAGAAGCTGTAAAAAATAATAAATTTAATATTTATGCAGTATCTACAATTGATGAAGGAATTGAGTTATTAACTGGAGTACCAGCTGGTAAATTACAAAAAGATGGTAAATTTGCAAAAGGAACAATTAATTACTTAGTAGTAGAAAAGTTAAAAAAATATCATGAACAAAAGAAAAAACTTATGAAGTCAGAAGAAGAAAAACCAAAAGAAAAAATTAAAGATAATAAATAAATTGATAAATAAGTAATAAAATATAAACAAAAGAAAAGAAGGAAAAAATGGAATACATAATTTTAGACAAGGAAAAAAATACAATTAAAAAACTTTTAGATAAAGAATATTTAGAAAAAATGAATTTTATAATTACTGATTTTGATAGTAATTTAAAAGTTATAGAAAAGAAAAAAAATATGAAAGATACATATAGAGAATATATGAAATATGGTAAAGATATAGAATATATATATTCAGGTATAAAAAAGCAGTATTTAAATAGAAAATTTGAATCTGAAAAATATAAAAAAGAATATGGTAAATTTATAGAATTATCAGAAGAAACAGAAAAAATATATATTCCTATGTCTTTAGAAATGATAAATAGTATTGCTAATAAAACATATAATGAGTTTTTAATTGGAACTACTGGAAAATTTTTAGTTGAAACAAAAAATTTTGATATAAAAGATTTAGTAATTGTAGAAATAGATAAATTAGATATTCCATATTTTGCTACTACTGATGAATTTCCAGATATTTTAACAAGAATATTAGTTCCACCATTTAAATTAAACATAAGTAAAATGGACATAATTGATATAAAAAAAGATATGGAAAATCAAAAAAGATTAAATAAAAAGAAGAAAAAAGCTAAAGAAGTAGAGATAGAAGAAAATCAAGAAGAAATAAGTAAGATAGAGAAATTAAAAGAAAATGCAGAAAAGAATAAAGAGAATAAAATTAACTCTGCAGATATAGATTTAAAAAGATACTTTATAAAAGCTAGAATTCAAAAAGAAAAAAGTAATATATATGATATGGATAAAATTCATACAGGTAAATTGCTAGAATATAAAGATGGAGATGTTTTAGAAAAAGAAAAAACTTATGAAGAAATGTCTGATGCAGGTGTAGGAATATATAAGTTGAATAAAAAATATTTAGAAAATATAAAATCTATAAAAGCAAAGGAAAAAGAATTAAAACATTATAAAAATAAAAACAAGAATTTAAATACAAAAGAGTATAAGGAAAAAATTAAAACAGTTGAAAAAGAAATTTCTGAATTACAAAATAAAAATCAAAAAATAGTTATAGATGTAAATAAGTTAAAAAAAGTATTTTATGAATTAGTTAAAATTAGATTAAAAGAAGCTGATATTGATATGGCTAGACAAAAAATTGATGATTCTGAAGATATATCTCAAACAGAAATGATAAAATACATGGATTTAGAAAAATCTTTAAGAATGAATATAAACAAAGTAAATCAAATAATTGAAGATGCATCTAATTTAATAAAGAAACAACAAAAATTTGCTAAAATTGGAGCAGAATCTAATTGTTTATATTCATCAATAATTGATGGATTTAAGATTAGATCAGAAGCAGAAAAGTTACGCGTAAAATTAGAAGAAATATATAAAGGATTTGAAGAATATTATTTTAATAAATTACAAAAAAGAGCTATTGATTCTGAATACGAATCAAAACTTGGTAAAATATTAGAAGTAACATCACAAGTAGAAGTATTTTTAAATTATTTATATAATCCTAAAATGACTAAGAAAAATTCTAATTTAAATAGATTTGATGAACTTATACTTATAGAAGAAAATGAGCTTAAAAGAGTAATATGTAAGACAACAGAAAATTTAATTGCAAAAGCAAACTTAATGATTATTGATGATGAATTAGATGCAATTGAGTTTAAATCAAATGCTAAAAAAATCATGGATTTATTATTAGGAAAAAGAAAAATAGAAAAATATAGAGAATTAAAATTAGAAGAAGCAGCAGATAGAGTAACTAAAAAATTAGAGAAAAATTATGCGATAAATAAAAATTATAAAATACATGATATAATTGCAGAAATAATGATATTTAAAGCAGAAAATATGGAAGATAATTTAATTGAAGATTATATTACAAGATTAGATTCATTAGAAAAAGGAATAGTTAAAAACTTTGTTATCGAAGAAAGAAAAATATTAGAAAATATTGAAAGATTAAAAAGTTTAACTTTACCAATGAACATTCAAAAAATGACTAAAGAAGATGAAGTAGATTTAGAAATAGCAATGTTATACCATAAATATGGATATAATGTTGTAGAAGATGATGAAGAAGTAAATTATCAAGATACTTCAAGTAATGAAATAAAACAAATTTTAGATTATATAAAATTATCATTATAATTATAATTATAATAAAATAAACTTATAAGGAAGATAGAGGTAGATTATGCCAAAAATAGTTCAATTAGACGAGCTTACAATTAATCAAATAGCAGCAGGAGAAGTTATTGAAAGACCAGCATCAGTTGTAAAAGAATTAGTTGAAAATTCTATTGATGCAGGAGCTACAAAAATAGAAGTAGAAGTAAAAAGAGGAGGAGTTGATTTAATAAAAATTGTTGATAATGGAAGTGGAATAGAAAAAGAAGATTTATCTATTGCTTTTGAAAGACATGCAACAAGTAAGATTAGATCAGCATATGATATAGAAAATGTTACATCAATGGGATTTAGAGGTGAAGCATTAGCTTCTGTTGCAGCTGTTGCAAATGTTGAAATGATATCAAAAACAGAAACAGGAAATGCTAATAAAATAATAGTAGAAGCAGGAGAAGTTTTAGAAATAAAGGAAACTGCTGCACCTAAAGGTACAACAATTATTGTAAGAAATCTATTCTTTAATACTCCAGTAAGATACAAGTTTTTAAAGAAAGATTATACTGAAGTTGGATATATTGAAGATGTAATGAGAAATTTAGCATTAGTTAATAAGAATATTGCATTTAAATTAATAAAAGATGGCAAAACAATACTTCAAACTAATGGAGATAATAATTTTATATCTGTTGTATATTCTATTTATGGTCAAGAAATAGCAGAAAATGTTATTGAAGTTGATGAAACTAGAGAAGGAATACGAGTATATGGAGTTATTGGAAAACCTTTAATTGCTCGTTCTAATAGAAGAAATCAAACATTTTTTGTTAATAAAAGATATATAAAAGACAAAGTGTTATATAATGCGATAGATACAGCATTTAAAGGAATGGTTCCTGGAGGAAGATTTGGATTTTGTATATTAAATGTAGAAGTAGAACCTAAAACAGTTGATGTAAATGTACATCCTGCAAAATTAGAAGTTAGATTTGAAAATGAACAATTGGTATATAAAGCAGTATATAATGCTATAAAAGCAGGATTTACAAAGGATGAACTTGTAGAAAATATAACTAGAGAAAAATTTGATATAAGAAATAATATAACTTCATTAAAAGAAGAACAAGGTAAGTATGAATATTTACAAAAAAAAGAAGTTAACTTATCAGATGAACATGAGAAAAGAAATGAAAATATAATAGACGATTTACATTCTGAGCATATATCTAAAGAAGAAGAAATTTTAAGAGCCAAAAATGAGGAATTAAAAAAGAAATTTGATATGTTTAATATTGGAACTAGAGAAGTTTCTTCAAATAAAATTGAGGATATAATTAATTCATATAAGAAAAAATTTGGAAATCCAGAAGAAGTAATAAAAGATTTTGATAATGAATTAAATGCAGGAAAAATAGAAATACATGAAGATAAAAAAGAAGAAAAACAACCAGAAATAGAAAAGAAAGAAAATCTACCATTTGGAAATGATTTATTTTCAGATGAAGAAAATGTAACTTTAGAAATTAGTGATGATATAAGAAAAAAACTAAGAGAAAGAGAAACATTAGAGATGCAAAAAGATCAAAATACAAAAAGTATTAGAGATTTTGCTCAAACATTAAATTATCAAAAAGAATATAATCAAAATGAAGAAAAAATAAATGAATATACAAAACGATTAGATTCTCATGAAATATTAGAAAATTTAAATAAAGAATCTAATATGAATAATGAAAATACATTTGGAATAAATGAAGAATTAAAAGAAGAAGTTATAGATACAGATTCAGAAATTGCATCAAGAAGTACAAATAATTTTGATGAAATGTATGTTAAAGCTTTTGGAACAGAAATATTAGAGAAAAAGATAGAAAAAAGAGAACTAGAAAAGAAAATAGATGCTACTGATAATTTTAAATCTATAAATTCAAAAACTGAAAGTATATTTAAAGGAGCTAAGATTCCATATAGAGTAATAGGTGTTGCATTTAAAACATATATAATTGTTGAGGTTAACCAAGAAGTATATATGATAGATCAACACGCAGCACATGAAAGGGTACTTTTTGAAAAAGTTAGAAAAAATTATTATGAAAAAGGTCCAACAGATATACAAATGTTATTATTACCAGATGTAATAACATTATCATATAGAGAATATCAATTAGCTAAAAATAATAAAGAAATATTTGCAAAAGCAGGATTTGAATTTGAAGAATTTGGAATTAATACAATTAAATTAGTAGGTGTTCCAAGTATGGTAGAAATATTAAATACAAAAGAATTATTCTTAGATATATTAGATGAAATTGATGGAGTAAGTACAAGTGGAAGAAAAGAAATAGAATATAAATTCTTAGCAACCGTTGCATGTAAAGCAGCAGTTAAAGCAGGAATGACTTTATCAGATTCAGACATAAAATCATTATTAGATGAAATGTTTAGTATTGAAACTGCTTTTACTTGTCCTCATGGAAGACCAACAACAATTAAAATGAGTAAATATGATTTAGAAAGAAAGTTTTCAAGAAAATGATAATACCAATTATAGTAGGGCCTACAGGGATAGGAAAAACAAATTTAAGCATTTTGTTAGCAAAGAGATTAAATGGTGAAATAATCTCTGCTGATTCTATGCAAGTTTATAAACAAATGGATATAGGTACAGCTAAAGCAACAAAAGAAGAAATGCAAGGAATAAAGCATTATTTAATTGATATACTTAATCCAAATGAAAGATTTACAGTAGTAGAGTTTAAAAAGGAAAGTTTAAATATAATAAATGAAATAAAGAAAAGTAATAAATATCCAATTATAGCAGGTGGAACAGGATTATATGTAAATTCATTAGTATATAATTATAATTTTGAGAAAGATTTAGAATATACAAAGACATCAGAAGAAGAATATAATAAAAATATAGTTCAATTTAGAAAAGAAATAATAGAAAAATTAGATAAAAATGAGATTACATTAAATCAGTTATATAAAAAAGCATTAGATATTGATTACGATTCTGCAATTAAGATATCTGAAACAGATAGAAAAAGGATAGTTAAGATATTAGAAATATATTATACAACAAAACAGACAAAAACATTTATTGATAAGATAAGAAAAGAAGAACAAGAAATATTAAAAAAAGAATATGAAAAAGAAAATAATGTAGTCGAAAGCCAAGGAAATCAATATATGATATTTGAATTAATAATGGATAGAGAAAAATTGTATGATAGAATAAATAAAAGAATTGATTTGATGATTGAACAAGGCTTAGTTGAAGAAGTAAAAAAAATAGTAGAATATATAGAAAAAGAAGAAGGGAAAACTATAACACAAATACAAAATAATGCGTTAATAACATCACTTCAAGCAATAGGATATAAAGAAGTTATAGAATATTTACAAGGGAATATATCATATGAAGAAATGGTGTATTTATTAAAAAGAGATTCGAGAAGATATGCTAAAAGGCAAATGACATGGTTTAGAAAATCTAATTGTATAAAATTAGATAGAAATAAAACAGATGAAGAATTATTAAATGAAATATTAGTTAATTTAAAAATAAATAAGTAAAAAAGAAAGGGGAAATTAAGATGTTAAATAAAAAAAGAGTAGCTTTAGTTATATTTATAATTATAGCAATAATATCTGTTAAATTATCCCCTAATTTTTTAAAACTTTTTACAACACCTACAGACAGATTTGTATTAAGTAAAAGCAAGTTACTAAATGAAGAAAATGCCAAAGGATTAATTATAAGGGAAGAACAAGTACTTACAGATGGAAAGAAAAATGTAGAAAAAGAAAAAGAAGAAGGGCAAAGAGTTAAAGCTTTTCAAAATATTGGAAGATATTTTTCAAATGAAGAAAATCAAGTAGTAGAAAAAATTTCAAAGTTAGATAATGACATAAAAAATGCTCTTCTTGAAAATCAAGAAAATATTAAAAGTACAGAAAATGTTCTTTTAGATTCGAAAATAGAAACATTATTATCAGAAGTTTCACAAAGTAAAAATCAAAATAAAATAGAAGAATTAACAAAAGAAATCAATAATGTTATATTGGAAAAAGCAAAAGCTAGTGGTGAACTTTTTAAAGAGGGAACAAAAGCTAAAACTTTAATGGATGAAAAGGAAAAGTTAGAAAAAAGCTTAAATGCAAATACTACGACGATAACAACACCAGTTTCAGGATATGTTTCATATAAAATAGATGGATATGAAAGCAAATTAAAATCAAGTGAATTAGAAAAAATAACAAAAAATGATATGGACAAGGTAGACATTAATTCAGGAAATGTAATAGAAAGTAGTAAAACAAATGTCAAAGTTGTTAGCAATTTTAAAATGAATATAATGACTGTACTTTCAAGTAAAGAAGCAAAAGAATCAAAAGTTGGAAATAAAGTAAAATTAGGAATCCAAGGATATGAAGAAATAGATGCAAAAATTGTATATAAAAAAATACTAAATGACAAAGAAATAATTGTAACATTTGAAGTAGATAGATTAACAGATGAGTTATTGAAATACAGAAAAATAGATTTAAGAGTTATTTGGTGGACAAAAGAAGGATTAAAAATGGATAATAATTCTATTGTAGATATAGAGGGAAATAAATATATCCAAAAAGATAAAGGTGGATTTACTGAAATAGTACCAATTAATGTAACAGAAAAAACAGAAGAATATTCATTAATTGAACCATTATCTAGAAAAGATTTTAAAGAAAGAGAAATATTAAATTTAGATATAATACCAACTGTTCAAGAATATGATGAAATAATAGCAAATCCTAAAATAACAAAAGAAGATGTTAAAAAGTTTGTAGAAAAAAGTGATAATAATACAAAATAATTAGAAATGTTACAAAAATATAACAAAAAAATATTTAATTTATGTTACAAAAAATGAAAAAATGTAAAAAAAATATAACAAAGAAAAGTACAGTTATAAATTTTAAAAAATAAAAAAAGTTCTAAAAACCTTTAAATCATAGGAAATTTAGAACTTTATTTTTATATAAAGCTAATATAAAAACAGAATTATAAAATTAATTTAAAAATAATAAATAAACTTATATATTAAAAAGAGTAAAAATTTAATTGACTTTATTAATGTAAAAGTAGATAATTTAAGTATAAAATATTATTAAATTTAACTCTCAGAGATAATAAGAAAATCCTGAGATTAATAAATGGGGAAAAAGTAATTAACTATACACAAGAAAAATAAAGGAGCTAGATTTAAATGGTAGGTAAAATTAAAGAATTCGTTTCATCTATTATTCAAGGTGAAGAAAGAGATGAAAATTATGACGCATATGATAATGATATGGATTATTCAGATGATTGGTATGATGAATATAATGAATCTGAAGCAAATAATTTTAATGAAGAATATGAAGAAGTAAAAGAAAAGAAAATGTTTTCAAGACCAGCTAAAAAACCAGTTGTTATAAAAAGAGAAAATATTGATTCAGTTAGAATGCAAATAATTAAGCCAGTGAGTTATGAAGAATCAATGGAAATAATTAATTTATTAAAAGAAAAACAATCAATTGTTATGAATCTAGAAACAGTAAGTAAAGAAGAAGGAAGAAGGATAATAGACACTGTAAGTGGAGGAGTTGCTGCATTAGATGGAAAAATTGTAAAAGTAACAAATGCAATATTTATAGCTGCACCAGAAAATTACAATATAAGAAGTGAAAGTGATGCAAGAAAAAGTCATGCATTTAATTATTGGGGATAAGAATTAGGAGAAGAAGATGTTAACACCAATCGACATAGATAATGAAAAATTTGGAAGACAATTTAAAGGATATGATGTAGATGAAGTAGATAATTTTTTAGCAAGAGTATCAGACGATTATGAACAATTAATGCTAAAAAATAAAGAATTACAAGATAAAATAGAAGAAATGGAAGCTATTTTATCACAATACAAAAGTGTAGAATCATCAATACAAGATACATTATTAATTGCAAAGAAAACAACAGACACAATTAAAAGAGAAGCAGAAGAAGAAGCAAATAAAATAATAGAAGATGCTAATAAATTCTTTGAAGAAAAAACAGGCAATATAGATGAAGAAATTGCAATGAGAGAAGAAAAGTTAAAAAATGTTGTTAATCAAACAGCAATATATAAAAGAAAAACAGAAGCATTATTAGTAGCACAATTAGAAATATTAAAAAGCTTAAATGAAGAAGAATAATCAATAAACTCAAGACTAAATATTTAGTCTTGAGTTTATTTTAATAATTGTAATAAAAAATTGAAAAGGATTACATAAAGTGGTATAATATCAATGGAATAATCTATTACCTATGGATTTATTAATCTATAAGTATGATAACCACTATAAAATTAGAGGAGGTACCGAAAATGGTACAAAACAATGGAATTGAAAAACAAGAGGCATATACAAATGAAGTAGATGTAGATTTGCAACGAACAATTGAACTTTTTGTTCAACACTCAACTCAGCTTTCTAAAGTAGATAAGTACGATATTGTACAAAAATATCTTATTATGAGAGATGAAATTTTAGAATTAAAATCTAAATGGGCAAAAGTGACTGCACCGGATAAATTTAAACTTAGTATGTTAAATCATTTGAGTTTAGTTGAAAAAAATATTCGTTGGGTAACTGATGTTATTTTTCTTGGTAAAAGTTCAGAATGGGAATTCCGAGTAGGAGATCCTAAAGTTCACACTACAATTCATACAATGATATTTTCTGTGAATAACAAGTTTGATTCTATTCTTACAGAAGATGTGGTATTTTTAATTGAAAAGATTGTAGAATTAAATGAAGAAATTCGTGATAAAATCACTAAAATTTCAAATGTAGAGGTAAAAACAGCATATTCAGAAATGAACATGTACATTTTTTCAGATATGCTTTTTGCAAATTATATTGTTCAATTAAAAGAAATTTGGCAATCAAAAAAAGATTCACTTAAGTAATCTAAATTCCATAAAAAAACACTATAGATAATTCTATAGTGTTTTTATTTTTATTATTTTTTGTTGTCTGTTTATTTATTTTTATATTTGTTATTTTGAATTTTAATTCTTATCTTTAGATATAATATTATTTATTTATATATACTTAAATAAGAAAGTAATTATCCTAAATAATTGTCTTCTTGATGTTCTGTATATTTACTCATATCTAGAGATGGAATAGTTTCCTTTTTTGTTAGAGGTCTAGGTATATGTAAAGGATTAAATTCTTCACCATCAAAAGTTTGAATTTTTATATCCTTTGTAAATAAATCTGCATAATTGTAATTTGTTTTTTGAGTTGCATCTTCATAAGTAACGCTAAAATAATTTTTATAAGTATGATCTATAGTAGCTAATTTACCTAATTTTTTTCCTCTTTTACTAATTGGTTCTATTATTAATATTTCTTTCCCTATTAAATTTGATAGATTACCGTTTAATATTTTCAAAATCTTCTTTTATGTATCCCATTTTATCTCCTTTATGTATAAGAAATTTTAATGTAATAATTTATTACATTAATAAAATATATAGCCATGTTGATGATATAATGAAAGTAAGGTTTAGTCAATTATATTTTGAAAATCCGAAACCTGAAAGCCTTGATATATATATGGAAAATACAATTGTTACAAAAATGTAACAACGTTTTTTATATAAAAAAATACTTGGTAACAGGTTTATATTTTTAAATTTATCTTATTTTATAGAATAAGATTAATGAATAAATAAGAAACTGAAAAACAAAAAATAAAAGACTAGATAGTTTATTTATATTATATATGTATATAGGATATAGGTCTATGTGGTTGATATGTTGATATTTTAACAAATATTTATTTTTAAAAGTAGTTTGATAGTTGCATTTTTTCTTAAAATATAGTAAAATTATTATGTTTATATTAAATTAAACATTGTTATATTAGATTTTAGGAAGTGGCACAAAATCCTGTGATATCCTAAAATTGGAAATATAGCAAAAAGAATAACAAGTAGTAGGTAACTATTACAAATAGGAGGAGAAAGAAAATGCCAGTAGTTGACATGAAAGAATTATTAGAAGCAGGAGTTCATTTTGGACATCAAACAAAAAGATGGAATCCAAAAATGAAACCATACATATTCCAAGAAAGAAATGGAATTCATATTATAGATTTACAATTAACATCAAATTTATTAGATGAAGCTTACGAATTTTTAAGAGCAGTTTCAGAAAATAATGGAACAGTGTTATTTGTAGGAACAAAAAAACAAGCAGAAGAACCAATTAAGGAAGCTGCAACAAAAACAGGATCATTCTATGTAAACCAAAGATGGTTAGGTGGAATGTTAACAAACTTCAAAACAATTAAAAGAAGTGTTAATAAATTAAAGAAATACGAAATGATGAAAGAAGAAGGAACTTTCGAATTATTACCTAAAAAAGAAGTTTTAGCTATCGAAAAAGAAATGGAAAAATTAGAAAAGAATTTAGGTGGAATTAAAGATATGGATAGAGTACCTTCAGTATTAGTTGTTGTTGATCCAGGAAAAGAATCAACAGCTGTAACAGAAGCTAAAAAATTAGGAATTCCAGTAGTATCATTAATAGACACAAATTGTAATCCAGAAGGATTAGACTTTGTAATTCCAGGAAATGATGACGCAATCAGATCAATAGCATTAATAATGAATACATTAGCAAATGCTATAATCGAAGGAAGACAAGGTGTTGATGCAGTAGCAGAAACAGAAGAAATCGTAGAAGTTGTAGAAGAAAATAAATAATATAAAATATACGAATACCAAAATTAAAATATAAGGAGATTAATATGATTAGTGCAAGCACAGTTAAAGAATTAAGAGAAATTACAGGTGCAGGAATGATGGACTGTAAAAAAGCTTTAACAGAAACAAATGGAGATATAGAAAAAGCTATAGAATACTTAAGAGAAAAAGGAATTTCTAAAGCAGCTAAAAAATCTTCAAGAGTTGCTGCAGAAGGTGTTGTTGCTGCATTCGTTTCAGAAGATGCAAAAACAGGAGCAGTTGTAGAAGTAAACGCAGAAACAGATTTCGTTTCAAAGAATGAAGAATTCGTAGCATTTGTAAACAAATTAGTTGAAATAGTAGCAGTAAAAGCTCCTAAAGATGTAGAAGAATTAAAAACAATGGAATTCGAAAACGGAAAAACTGTTGAAGAAGTATTGACAGAAAAAATAGCTACAATAGGTGAAAATATGTCAATCAGAAGATTTGAAAGAATCGAAACAGATAATTTAGTTGGAAAATACATTCACGGAAATGGACAAATAGCTGTATTAGTAGAATTAAAAGGTGGAAATCAAGAAGTTGCTAAAGACGTATGTATGCAAGTAGCAGCATTAAATGCAGAATTCTTAGATGAATCACAAATACCAGCAGACAGAGTAGAAAAAGAAAAAGAAATTATTACACAACAAACAATTAACGAAGGTAAACCAGCAAATATAGCTGAAAAAATAGCAGAAGGAAGATTAAAGAAATACTTTGAAGAATTATGCTTAGTTCACCAAAAATTCGTTAAAGATTCAAGCAAAACAGTTTCAGAATACGTAAAAGAAAACGGTGGAGAAATTGTAAAATTCTATAGATTAGAAAAAGGTGAAGGAATCGAAAAGAAAGAAGATAATTTCGTAGAAGAAGTTATGAGTCAATTAAAAAATAACTAATAATAAATAAAAAGATTATACATGAAATATGTATAATCTTTTTTATTAAACTTTAAAATATTTTATATAAACTAAGTAATAAATATTATATAATTAGTAAAATTAAATATATAAAAGAGGAGTATATGGAAAACTTTTTAGAAAATTTTTTAAGCAAGCCAAGCAAAAATGCAGAGGAATTATTTAATGTAAAACAAATAGAAAATATAAGAGAATTATTTGAAAGAAGTATGAATGAAAATGGAGATCCTACAGCATTTATATTAAAAGATAAAATTCAATCAAATGAAAAATATTTAGAAATACAAATGTCAAAATTTATATCACATTATAAAGCGTTAGGAGAAATTCTATTAAAAAAGGGATTTAAAGGAAAAAGAATTGGAGTTATATCTGAAAATAGATATGAATGGACTGTGTGTTATGCAGCTATAATATGTGGACTAGGAATGGTTGTTCCATTAGATAAAAATTTACCTAAAGAAGAATTAGAAAATATATTAAATAGAGCAGACTTAGAAGCAATCTGTGTTTCAGATAAGACAATAGAAAATTTACTAGAGTTAAATGAAAAAAATAAATACAATTTAAAAAATATAATATTAATGGATAAGTATACAACAAAAAAAGAACAAGAATCTGTTGATAAAATTTTAGAAAACAAAAAGTTAGTTGAAATTAATAATATATTATCATTTTCACAAATTATAGAAGAAGGTAAAAATTTAAGAAAAAAAGAAAGTGAATATGATAAGTTAGAAATTAATAGAGAAGAGAAAGCAGAAATATTATATACATCAGCAACTACATCAAAATCAAAAGCAGTAATGCTATCACATAAAAATATATGTTCAAATATTCGTGATATTGCATCAATGTTTGATGTAAAAAAAGGAGATAGATTATTATCAATACTACCTATATTTCATAGCTTTGAATGTACAGTTGGATTTATTTATCCGTTATTTGCAGGAGCAACAATATGCTATTCAGATGGATTAAGAAAAATACCAGATAATTTAAAAGAATACAAAATATCAGTAATGATATCAGTTCCACTTCTATTAGAAACTATATATAATAGAATTATTCAAAAAGTTAAAAAAAGTGGAAAATACAATCAGTTCCAATTTGGAATTACAATGAGTAATACATTAAGAAAAATAGGGGTTGATAAAAGAAAAGAAATATTTAAAGAAATACATGAACAAATAGGAGGACATTTAAGATTAGTCGTTGTTGGTGCTGCAGCATTAACTGAAGAAACACATAAAAAATTAAATGAAATAGGGATAAATGTATATCAAGGATATGGACTTACAGAAACATCACCAGTATTAGCAGCAGGATATGGAAAAGTAAATGTACCAGGAAGTGTAGGAAAGGTATTACCATCTGTAACTATAAAAATAGATAAAAAAGAAGATGAATCAATGGGAGAAATTTTAGTAAAAGGTCCAAATGTTATGCTTGGATATGAAAATGATGAAGAAAATAATAGAGAAGTATTCACAGATTCTGGATGGTTAAAAACAGGAGATTTAGGATATTTTGATAAAGAAGGAAATTTATTTATATCAGGTAGAGCTAAAAATGTAATAGTATTAAAAAATGGAAAAAATGTTTTCCCTGACGAATCAGAAGTTCTTTTAAATAAGATACCTGGAGCAAAAGAATCAATGGTGTTTGGATATTCAGAAACAGAAGATGTTACCGATGTAGTATTAGCTGCAGAAATAGTGTATGATAAAGAATATTTTGATTCTATTCAAATAGAGGGAGAAGAAAAAATTCAAAATGAAATTTGGTCAAAGGTAAAAGAAATAAATAGAATACAACCAACATATAAATATATTAAAAAAATATTTATTACCGAAGAACCATTAAAGAAAACAACTACTTTAAAAATAAGAAGACATGAAGAAATGAAAAAAATAAATGAAAAATTTTTAAATAAAAATAACTAAAAAATAATTAAAATATAAATTATAGTGAATCCAAAACATAAAAAATTTAATATTTGGATTCATTTTTTTATGTGGATTTTATAGTTTAGATAAATTTTAAATTATATACTAGTAATCATATTTATTTTATATTACAAAAGTATTAAAAGCTTTAAAACTCAATAATATACGATATAAAATTAATATAGTAAAGAATAAAGTTAAAGGGGGAAATAGATGAAAAAAGGTACACTAAATATTAATAATAAATATATAAAATTAATAGTACTAACAGTAGCAATTATAGTTACTTTATTAAGTATGTATATATTAAATAATACAAATAATAAAGCTTATCATGTAAATACTATTAACCAAAAGAGTAATTATTATGGATATGGATATGGCTATAATTATGGAAGAGAAGTTGTTAATATACCAGATGAAAAATTGAAAAATCTATTGATTAAAGAATTGAGAGGGAAAAATACTGAAGGGAGAATAAAATTATATGATTCTACATATGAAAAACCTGATTATGAAACAGTGATATATAAAGATGAAATGGAGAAAATACAGTCTTTAAGATTGGATAATACTGGTATTTCTGATTTTACTGGATTAGAAACGGCTAAAAGAATGACTAGCTTGAATTTATCAAATAATAAGATAGTTAATATAGATAGCTTAAGAAGATTAACAAATTTAACTGATTTAAATTTGGGAGGATCTATTTTAAATAATTATGGTGCTGCAGTAACAAGTAATCAAATAACTAATATAGAGCCATTAAGTGGATTAATTAATTTAAGAAATTTAGATTTGACAAACAATAAAGTGGCTAATATAGAACCATTAAGAGGATTAACTAATTTAACAAATTTAAATTTAACAAGTAATAAAGTAGTTAATATAGAGCCTTTAAGTGGATTAACAAATTTAACTGATTTAAATTTATCAATAAATCAAATAGAAAATATAAGCTCACTAAGTGGATTAACAAATTTAATGAATTTGGATTTATCAATAAATAGAATAGGAAATATAGAGCCATTAAATAGATTAAAAAGATTAACAATTTTAAATTTAGCATTAAACAAAGTAAGTAGTGTAGAGAATTTAAGAGAATTAGTAAATTTGACAACATTAAATTTATATAATAATAAAGTAGTTAATATAGAACCATTAAGTAGGTTAACAAGTTTAACAACATTAAATTTATATAATAATAATATAGTAAATATTGAGTATTTAAGTGGATTGAGTAGTTTGGAGATTTTGGATTTAGGAAGAAATAATATAAAAAATCTAGAAGTATTAAGTGGATTAAGAACTTTAAGAAATTTAAGAACTTTATATTTATACAATAATGAAATAGAAAATATAGAACCGTTACTTCAATTAAGGAATTTAACTAATTTATATTTGAGAGATAATAAAATAGAAAACATAGATAGATTGAGAGAGCTAACAAATATAAATAAATTAACATTATATACTCAAGAAATAAATGTAAGACCAAATACAAATAAATTTAATTTACCAGTATTAAAAAAATATAATGGAGAAGTCTTTGATATAGTTCAAGCAAGTAATGGATTATTAAAAAAGAATTCAGACGGAACATATTCATTTACGAGAAGAGAAACTGAAATACAAACTATAGAGTTAGGTAATGGGATTGAAAATAAAGATCCTAAAGTTGATTCAAATTGGGATAAAAGTACTCCAATATATTTAATTGAAATAGATCCAGCAAATATATTTGTTGAAAAAGTAGCAATAACAAAAACAATAAAAGATAAGTCAAATACATTATTAAATAATGAAAAAGAAATAAAAGTAGTGCCAGTAATAAAAAGAAATGGACAAGTAATAACTAATGCAAATACAAATAATGTAGGGCATAGAGCAAATAATGAAGAGTTATTAACATATACATGGAATGAATTGATAAAAAGTGATGATACATATACAGACTATAATTATGAAGTAACATTTGATATATCAAGACTACCAGAAGGATATAGTATCGAGCCAAATATCAAGACAGCTGATAATCAAGCAGACTTTAATATAACATATGTATCACCAAATATAACTGTAAATAAAGAGTTTACTGTAACAAATGGAGATAAAACAAACTTACCACAAACAGTATCA
>JABCPO020000035.1 GCA_013333105.2 Clostridiales bacterium
TTATTGCAAGTAATGCTGCTGGTAACATGTATAATATTTTATCTAATCCTTTTGTTATAACTACTCCTACTAAGATGGCTATTAATATATATATATATTCTTTTTTCATTATTCCTCTTTTCTGATTCTTTAATTACTAATCTATTAGTCTATTTTTTTTACATTAATATCTGAAAATAGTCCTTTTTGTTCAATTGTAACTTTATCTTTCTTTGACATTTCTAGAACTGCTAAAAATGCTACTACTATTTCCTGTTTACTTCTTTTTTCACCCATAAAAATCTTATTAAAAACAAATTCTTTTGTCTTTGTAAAGACTTTTAATACTTCTTTTAATTTACTTTTTATAGTAATATTTTCTTTTAAAATTAATTTTTCTATATCATCTTTTTTTTGATTTTCTTTTTCTTTATATTTCAAAATTTGTCTTTTATATGCTTTAGATAATTCTTCTATACTATAAGTTCCTACAAATTCTTTTTTAGGTAATGTTAATAATGTTTGTGGTTTTGTTACTCTATAATTATATTCCAAATATTTATCTTTGAAATTTTTTGAAATTTCTTTATATTTTGAATATTCAATAATTCTATTTACTAATTCTTCTTCTGTTATTTCATCTACTTCTTCTTTTTTCGTAGGAATTAATTTTTTAGATTTTATATATAGTAATGTTGAAGCCATAACTATAAATTCACTTGCTATTTCTAAATTAAGTTCTCTCATTTCTTCTAAATATATTAAATATTGTTCTATAATCTCAGAAATATTTATATTATATATATCCATTTGATTATTTTTAACTAAATAGCATAACAAATCTAATGGTCCTTCAAATTCATCAATTTTTACAGAATAAAGATTTGATTTTACATTTTTTCCGAATCACATTATATTTTTTTACATTATAATTATTATCTTTTAAATTTATATTTTTATTTTCCTTCATTTTTTTAATATTCTTCATCTTCTTTCATATAATTATATTCATCTTTTGCAATAGAAATATTTGATGTTTTATATCCTTTTCGATATATATAATTCATTATTTTCCTATCACTTTCAAAATCACCACCATATTTTTTACTTTTTAATATTTTTATTAAATTATCTATTTCATATTTTCTTAACTCTTCTTCATATAATTCAAAAGCTTTAATTATGTATTCTTCTTTTATTCCCTTTTCTTTTAATTTCATTCGAATTTCATATATGGAGTTTCTTTTTAAATTAATATAATCTTGAACAAAAAGTTCAGCATATTTTTTATCATTTATATATCCCATATCTTTTATATGTTCTATAGCTCTTTCTAAAAATTTATCTGCATTTTCTTCATTTTTATACTTATAATATACTTCTTTTTCTGTTTTTTTTCTAACTATTACATTTTTTAATATTTTTTCTAAGAAAGCTCCATATTCTAATTCTTCTTTTAAATTCATAACTATCCCTTAATATTATTCTTCTGATGAATCAATTTCTCCTTCAGCTTCATCTTCATCTGTTATTGCTCCATATGAAACTGATTGTTTTGCTTTTTCTTTTACAAGTCTTTCAACTTCTTGACGTATCTCATCATTATTTTGTAAGAAGTCTATTACTTTATCTCTTCCTTGTCCTATATTTTCGCCTTCATAGCTAAACCATGAACCACTCTTTTTAACTATCTCAAAATCAATAGCTAAATCTACTATATTACCAAATGCTGATATTCCTTTTCCGTATATCATATCAAATACAGCTTCTCTAAATGGTGGTGCAACTTTATTTTTTACAACTTTTACTTTTGTTTTATTTCCTATTTTTACTCCACTTTCATTAATTGCTTCTCCTCTTCTTACATCTAATCTAACACTAGCATAGAATTTTAAAGCTCTTCCTCCTGGTGTAGTTTCAGGATTTCCATAAGATATTCCTACTTTTTCTCTTAATTGGTTAATAAATATAACTGTTGTATTTGTTTTATTCATTATTGATGTTAACTTTCTTAAAGCTTGACTCATAAGTCTTGCTTGTAATCCAACGTGTGCATCTCCCATTGTACCTTCAATTTCAGCCTTTGTTACAAGTGCCGCTACTGAATCAACTACAACTAAATCTACAGCTGAACTTCTTACAAGTCTTTCTGTAATTTCTAAAGCTTCTTCTCCAGAATCTGGTTGTGAAACTATTAACTTATCAACATCTACTCCTAATTTATGTGCATATACTGGATCTAAAGCATGCTCTACGTCAATAAATGCTGTTTCTCCTCCAAGTTTTTGCACTTCTGAAATAATATGTAATGTTAATGTTGTTTTTCCTGAACTTTCAGGTCCAAATATTTCTACTATTCTTCCACGTGGTAAACCACCTACTCCTAAAGCAACATCAAGTCCTAAAGCTCCTGTTGGAATTACTTCAACATTTTCTGTTGTTAATTCTCCAAGCTTCATTACTGCTCCTGCTCCATATTCTTTTATAATATCATCAATCGCACTTTTTAAAGCTTTTTGTCTTCCTTTTAAATCTTCTTTTTCTAAAACTTCAACTGCTTTTTTCTTTTTCTTTTTTTCTGCCATTTATTCCTCTTTTCTTATTAACTCACTATTTCAATTGTTAGTTTATCATTTTTTAATAATTTTATCAAAGAAAAATATAGTATTTTCACTATATTTTCATATATATTTATATATTTTTTACAATTTAAAAATTATATCAAAAGTCTTTATACCAGCTTCTTCAAATGAATTTTCTTTTTCACTTAATTCTTTTGCTGAATGGTATTTAGATAAACTTAAAAAACTCTTATCTCTATCTGCTATTAACTTACAATAATTTTCATATTCTTTTAATAATTCATCAGAACTTTCTCCATTTAATATTTTATCTGATATTTCTTTTGGTAATTGTATTTCCCTACTTCTTTCATATATATAATTTTTACCATCATACACACAAAATACACAAACTAAATACAATATACTTTTACCAAAAAATCCGTATTCCATTCCAATAGAATAATCAACTTCTTTTTTTAATTCTTTCGCATTTTCATACACATTCTTTGCTATTTCTTGTGATTTTTTTATTGTTTCATACATTGATAGTATATCTTTATTTTCTTTATTTCCCACTATTTTTTCTGATTGACTCAACTCATTTTCATTACTATCTATTTCTAATATCTCATATTTTTTAATATATTTACTGTAATCTGATAGTATATTTTTTAAATATTCGCTATCTTTACTTCTACTTTCTTGATTTTTATTTTTTTGAATCGCAATTTTATATTCTGTTTTCATTTTCATTTCCTTTTCATTATTTATTTTATATTTGTATTTGTATTTGTATTCTTTTATTAATTATGTTTTTTATTATACTTTATACTAAGTAAAAATTAAAGGTATGAATTATTATTCATACCTTTATATATTAAATACATATTTTCTATTTTCTATACCATCTTTCTATATTTTGGAATATATTAAACATATTTATTTCTCCATCTGTTGTTACACTGAAATTTAAAAGCATTTTCTTTCCATTTCTCATAAGTCCAATAAATGGTAAATCCTGTAAATATATTTTTTCTACTTCCTTATATGAATCTTCCAATATTTTTTCTCTATTTTTATCTATATTATCTTTTTTCACATTTTCCAAGTAATCTTTTACATTTTGATTTATATAATTTAATAAATTTCCATTTCCTAAATATCTGTCTAGTACAGGTCTATAACTTTCTCTTATTCCTATTATGGACATATCATAATTTTTATTTTGTATTCTATCATAATATATTTTAGATGAAACAAATTCTATCTTAACAAAAATACCATTTTTTAATAATATATCTTTTATATATTCTGCCATTTTCTTTTGCTCTAAATTACCATCATTTACTAAAATATTAATTCTTAATTCTTGTCCATCTTTTTTATATGTATTTGATGCTCCTTCTCTTTTATATCCTAATCTTTCAAAAATAGCATTTCCTTCTTCCGGATTATATTTTACACTTGATGTTCCTGTTAATCCTTCATTTAGATTTTTATATAGATAACTTCCATAATCAAGTGGATATAAAGATTTTTGATTTAATCCTCCTATTGTTGATACAAGTTCATCATAATTAATCATCTTAGATATTGCATGTCTTAGATTAGACTCTGTTATTCTTTCATTATTAAAAGCTAATAAATTAAAATCACGTCCTTTTATAACTAATTCTGAATAACCTCCTGTACCTAAATATTGTGCCGTATTTGGTTCATTTGTAGTAATTAAATCTAAATTTCCAGATTTAAATGAATTATACACTTCCCCCATTGTATCATATTTAATTATTGATATCATTGTGATATTTGGATTAAACTGTTCATAATATTCATCATTTTTTACAAAAGTATATACATTATTTACAATTTCTTTAAGCTTATATTTTCCTGATGATATAGGTACTTGATATTGTTCTGAATTTTTAAAAATTTCAACTTCTACCTTTTTCATTATAGGGAATGTTAAATTATATTCAAAAAATGGTATTGATTGCTTTAACTTTAATATAACTGTATCGTTTTCTATTGATACTTCTGAAATATTTTCGATATTATCTTTATAAATAGAATCTAATCCATTTATTTGTTCAATTGTAAATTTTACATCTTCTGGAGTAACTAATTCATTTGTATTAACCCATTTTGCATCATTTCTAATTTTTATTTTATATGTTAGATCATCCACTTTATTTATCTCTTTAGCTAAGTCATTTTTAACTCTATATCCAGCATCAATTGTTACAAGTGAACTATATATTAATTTTGAATATTCATATACATTTCTATTTTTAGATATTATAGGGTTCATAGTATCTAATTCTGCAACTGCTAATCTTAAATCATTTTGAAGAACACTTTGTTTTTCTTCTTTTTTATTTTTATTTTGTTCTCTCAAACTTTTTTCATTAGATGATTTATATGTGAAATATGCAGTTGCTATTATAAGTACTATAACCAATATACCAAAAATGTATTTAATTATATTATTCATATTTTTTCCTTTGTTTGTTATTTATTTATTTTTTCATTTATTTTAAGTTTATTAAACTAAGTATTCATCTTTAGTTACATTATAATTAATTCTCTTTGTTGAAACAACTTGGTATTTTAAAGTTCCATAACGATTTGGCACTTTATCTACTTCAAAAATACATCCTCTCACAAATATATCTCCATCTAATTCTTCTTGATATTTTTCTGGAAGAGTAGTTAATGCTCTTTTAAATCCTACTTCCTTTTTCATTCCAATTATTCCTGAATTTGTTCCTGTCATTCCTAAATCTGTAATATACCCAGTTCCTTTTTCCAAAATTTCATTATCTGCTGTTTGAACATGTGTATGAGTTCCAACTACTATATTTATCTTTCCATCAAAATATTTAGCAAAAGTTATTTTTTCTGCTGTTGCTTCTCCGTGAAAATCAGTAATAATAATATCTGTATTTCCTTTTAATGTTTCAACTGCATTTTCTGCAACTAAAAATGGATTTTCAGATTGTATACTCATCCCAGCTCTTCCAAGTAAGTTCATTACCCCTATTTTTATTCCATTTTTTTCATATACTCTATATCCTTTTCCAGGTACACCTTTTGGAAGATTTGCTGGTCTTAACATCTTTTTATTTCCAATAACTTTAAATATCTCCATCTTAGCCCAGGTATGATTCCCCATAGTTATTGCATCAATATCAAGCTCATCAAAATCCTTATAATTTGAACGAGTAAATCCCATTCCATTTGCTGCATTTTCTCCATTAACTACTGTAAAATCAATATTTTCTAATTTTTGTATTTTTGGTAATCCCTCTTTTAAAGCCTTTATACCTGGTATACCTACCACATCTCCTACTATTAATATTTTCATTTTTTTCTCTTTCTAATTTATCTATCCTGTTTTAACCTATTTTTCTCTTTATTTCTATTACATTTTCTACTTGACTTAATTTATTTATAAGTTTTGTAATTTCTCCTTGATTTTTAACAATAATCTTAATTTTAATTACTGCTAATCCATCCTTGTTTTTACCTGCATCTAACCCATTTAATGTAGTATTAAATCCATCTACAGTTTGAATTATATCTTTTAAAAGTCCTTTAGAATCAACTGCAAATATTTCAATTTCTATATTATAGCTTTGTGTTCCATCTTCTGTCCAATATACATCTATAATTCTATTTTGATTTTTCATTAAATTTTTAACATTACTACAATTTACTCTATGTACAGATATTCCTAATCCTTGAGTTATATACCCAAGTATTTCATCTCCTGGAACAGGAGAACAACATTTTGCAGTTTTTATTAAACAATTATCTAATCCTTTTACATATAATCCTTGTGAAGAAGTATACTGTTTCTTTATAGCATTTTCTTTTTTAGTCTTTTCTTCTATCTCTTTTAATTTCTTTTCTACTTCTTCTTCTTCGTTATTCTTTTTGTATATTTGAAGTAATTTATATGCTATCTTTTGTGCTCCAATCGTTCCAAATCCTATTGAAGCATATAAATCATCTATTTTAGAATATCCATATTTTTCACGCATTTCATTTAAAGCTTCAGGTGTTGCTAATTCAAATGTTTTTATACCTGTTTTCTTTAATTCTATTTCTAAGAAATCTTTTCCTTTTTCTATATTTTCTTCTTTCTTTTCATTTTTAAAGAACTTTGTAATTCTAGCTTTTGCCATTGGAGTCTTAACAACTTTTATCCAATCTCTACTTGGCCCTTTTGAACCTTCAGATGTAATAATAGATACAATATCTCCATTTTTTAATTTTGTAGTAATTGGTACCATATCACCATTTATTCTTGCACCAACTAATGTATTTCCTACTTGCTCATGAATTAAATATGCAAAATCTATTGTTGTAGCTCCTTTTGGTAACATCTTAATATCACCTTTTGGAGTAAAGACATAAACTTCATCTTCGAAAAGCTCTGTTTTTAAAGCTTCCATAAATTGATCCGGATCTTTAGTTTGTTCTTGCCATTCAATCGCTTCTCTTACCCAAGTTAATTTGTCATCAGTAGCTTTAACTACTGCTTTCTTTCCTTTATAATTTGCTTCCTTATATGCCCAATGTGCTGCAATTCCAAATTCAGCAACTCTATTCATTTCCTCAGTTCTAATTTGCACTTCAAAAGGTGATTCCTTAGGTTTTATCAAAGTTGTATGTATTGATTGATACATGTTTGCCTTAGGAACTGCAATATAGTCTTTAAATCTTCCCATCATTGGAGTAAATGCTTCATGAAGTGTTCCTAACACTTTATAACATGTTGGAATATCATCAACTATAACTCTTAAAGCAAATATGTCATATACTTGATCAATACTAATATCATCTCGTGTCATCTTTTTATATATACTATATACATGCTTTGTTCTTCCCTTTATGTCACATTTAACTCTATTTTTCTTAAGTATAACTTGTAACTCTTTTTTTAAGTTAAGTAAATATTTTTCTCTTTGCTCTTTTCTTTTATCAAGTCCAACAACTATTTTATGGTATTCTTCAGGCATTAAATATTTAAATCCTAAATCTTCTAATTCCCCTTTAAATGCATGCATTCCTAATCTATTTGCAAGTGGTGCATATATATCTAAAGTTTCTTTTGACTTAGTTATTTGCTTTTCTCTTCTCATATAATTCATAGTTCTCATATTATGAAGTCTGTCTGCAATTTTAACTAATATAACTCTAATATCTTTTCCCATAGCTAAAAACATTTTTCTATAATTTTCAACTTGTGTTTCCTCTTTAGTAGTATATTTAAGCTTTCCGTAATTTTGTAACTCCCTCTACCATTATCGCTACTTGTTCAGAGAAAAGATTAGAAATTTCTTCATATGTACCTGTTGTATCTTCAATTACATCATGTAAAAGAGCAGCACATATAACATCATCATCTAAACCTAAGTCTGCTAAAATATACGCAACATTTAATGGATGAATTATATATTTTTCACCTGATAATCTAACTTGATCTTGATGCATTTTATCTGCATATTCAAATGCTCTTCTTATTTTTCTTAAATCCGATTTCTTATTTTTCTTCTTTTGCTTAGCAAGTAATTCTTCTACTGTTGTAATCGTTTTATTATCCATTTCTTTTTCCCTTTCTCATATTTTCATCCTAAAATTATAATTTATTATACCATATATCAAATATAAAAAGTATAAAAGAAAAAAGAAAAACAAGTAATTGCATATTAATTTAATACACTATTACTTGCTTTACTCTAATTAATAAATTTACCTATAATTTACTATTTTTATCTAATCTATCATTTAATTTTGTTTCACATGAATCAAATTCTTTTTCTTCTCTTCTTTTTTTCTTTTTAGATGATAAAATCTTTTTAATAACAAAAAAGAGAATTTCTAAAAGTATATGAAGCACACTTAATATAATAATTAAATAAAGTTTATTAACAGTTTCTATATAATTTAATAAATAAAAAATAGAATACGAAACTAAAAATCCAAATATAAGTAAATATGTTGTTGCTTTATGACCGATATGAAATACATCTTTAACCCTAGCATAAGTCGGAATTAAAAATACAAAAATTGTTGTATTAACTATAATGTTAATTTCAACATCTTTTATACTTAAATACAAATAAATAATCGAAATATATCCAAGTACAAGTACAAGAATATTATACATTCGAGGACCTATTGTTTTATTATCCCGTATCGTATCAGAAACAGAAGGGAAAATCATCCCTAAAATTATTAAGGTTGCAATCATTCCACCTATAAGTGAATTGATTTCTGAAAAGATATTTTGTAGCATTTTCATCGCTCCTTTTCTTTACATTAGAGTATTACTCCATTGTACATTATTTTATAACATTTATATGTTAACATAAAAGTATTTTATTTTCAACAATAATTTAATACGCATAGAAAAAAGCTTGATTTCTCAAGCTTTCTTTTTTTGTATTTTATGGTGGCGATGATGGGACTCGAACCCATACACAACTTAATGTAACAGATTTTGAGTCTGTCGCGTCTACCAATTCCACCACATCGCCATATATGCAATATACATTGCATATTTTTATTATATTTTCTTTTTGCTATCAACATCATCAATTGTAATATTTTGTGAATGGACAATTTTTTCCCATTTTGTATTTGGTTTAAATATTGCCTTTATATTTATTAAAATCCATGATCCCATAAATATTGGGAACATAAGTATAGCTTTTGTCATTGGTCTTATAGGTTTTTTCTCAATAACCAACACGAATAAAGCTGATAACATTGGTAACAAGAATGTTGTTACAATATACATTAAATAATTTTGTAATAATACTTCTAAAGGCATTTCTCCTACTAAATAGAATATTGTATTAACAACAACTAATAATAATGTAAGAATTAATTGTGGTATTCCTAAAATATATAAGAATGCATCTAAATTCATTACTGTTTTTCTTTTAATAGCTGATGTAAATAAATCTTTAGAGTATTTTTGTAATATTTGTAAATGTCCTACTGTCCATCTTTCTCTTTGTGTCCAACTTTGTTTAAATGTTAATGGTTGTTCATCGTAAACAATAGCGTCTTCTGCCCATCCAAGTTTTACACCTTTTGCTATATTTGTAAGAGAAAATTCTATATCCTCTGTTAATGTACTTGTATTCCATCCATGCGGCATAAGTACAGACCATTCAACCATAAATGCTGTTCCATTTACTAGTGGTGATAATCCAATATTATATCTTGCTAAATGATATAACTTGTTCATCATCCAATAAAATAATGCATATCCTCCTGATACCCATGTATCAGTTGGATTTTTAATATCTCTATATCCTTGAACTAACCTTTCACCTTGGCATAATTTTTTATTCATTACATTTAAGAAGTTTTTATCAACAACATTATCTGCGTCGAATATTACTAAAGCATCATATACTTTACCTTCTTCTTCCATTTTTTTAAAGAACCAATTTAAAGCATAACCTTTAGTTTTTTTAGTTTCATGAAATCTTTCATATACTAAAGCTCCTGCCTCTTTTGCTACTTTTGCTGTATCATCAGTACAATTATCTGCTATTACATATATATCATATTTATCATTATCATAATCTAAATTTCTTAAAGAATGTACTAAATTTCCTACTACCGCCATTTCATTATGTGCTGGTATTATTAGCATAAACTTATGTTTCTTTTTATATAATAATGGTTTTTCTTTCATCTTAAATAATGATGCAATACTTATAACTACTTGATATAACCAAAATAGAGTTATTATTGTAATTATAACTTGTTGTACTAATCCTAATGTATTTCTCAGTGCATCTGACATTTTTTCTTCTCCAATTACTCTTTTATATAATAGAATTATACTACTTATTCTATTTTTTTTCAACAAATTATTACTACTTACATCCTATGCAATTTATTAAAACTTTCCCATTTTCTTCCTTTATTTCACAACATGTGTTAGACTTAACAGAAAAAGTTTTTGAAATAGGTCTTCCCCCCATTACAATAGCAATATATATTACTACTATTAATATTGCTATTAATAGAATTATTGCTACTAATTTATTCATTTTTTTCTTATCTTTTACATTATTTTTTTCTTCTGTTTTATTCTCTTTTTTGTTCATTTTTACCTACTATATTTTACTATTATCTTTTATTACTGTTTTATCTTTTATCTTACTATTTTCTTTTATATATACATTATATCCTATATGGCAATTTTCACCTATAACTGTTCCTTTTTTTATAACTGTTCCTGGCTTTATAACTGTATCTTTTCCAATTTGAACATTATCTTCTATATATGTTGTTCTTACATCTTCAATAGTTACTCCATTTTTCATATGTTCTAAATCTATTCTAGTTTTATATAAATTTGTAACTATTTCTAATTGAACTCTATCATTTACTCCTAAAAGCTCTGTATTATCATATATCTTATATGTATTTATATCATCATTATTATCTACTAATACTCTAATTGTATCTGTTAAATAGTACTCATTTTGTGAATTTTCATTTGTTATTTTTGTTAATGCATATTTTAATTTTTCTGAATCAAAACAATATATTCCTGCATTTATTTCAGTTATTTTTCTTTCTTCTTCAGAACAATCTTTTTCTTCTCTAATATCAAATATATTTCCAAATGAATCTCTTAATATTCTTCCATATCCTGTTGGATTTTTAAATTCTGCTGTCATTATTGATACTACTGAATTACTTTCTTCATATGAATTTATTAAATTAGATATTGTTTCTTTTCTTAAAAGTGGAACATCACCATAAAGTATAACCACTTTACCTGGTTCATCTATAAATGGTATTGCTTGCATTACTGCATGTCCAGTACCTAATTGTTCTTCTTGGATTGCAAAATCAACATCTATTCCTTTTAAAGCATTTTGTACTTCTTCTTTTTTGTATCCAACAACACCAATAATTTTATCTGCTTTTAAACTTACTGCTGTTTCTACAACTCTTTTTACCATTTCTTTATCATATAT
The DNA here is from genome assembly GCA_013333105.2 of Clostridiales bacterium. Lineage (GTDB taxonomy): Bacteria > Bacillota > Clostridia > TANB77 > CAG-508 > JABCPO02. The sequence continues at coordinate 11,567 of JABCPO020000035.1, forward strand.
TTTTTGAACTAATTTAGAATGTTCACTTTGCATTCTAGTTCCTTTACCTGCTGCTATTACTATGCAATATAGTTTACTCATATTCACCTCTTTTTTATTATATATGTATATTATATGTTTGTATTTTCGTTTTATCAATCAAATAAATTTAATTGAATAAAAAAGAAAATATAAATCTAAACTATATTAATAATTATAATAAGGATAAGTAATAGGAATAGAATAGAATAGAATAGAATAAAAAAATAAAAATAAAAATAAAAATAAAAATTAATATTAAATATTAAATAAAAGAAACAGCTTTTTATTTAAGCTGTTTCTTTTTTATTTTATTCATTTTCATTATCAAACTTAAGTACTGATAAGAATGCTTCTTGAGGAACTTCTACTGCTCCTATTTGTTTCATCTTCTTCTTTCCTTGCTTTTGTTTTTCTAATAATTTTCTCTTTCTTGTTATATCTCCACCATAACATTTAGCAATAACGTCTTTTCTATATGCTTTAACAGTTTCTCTTGCAATAATATTTCCACCTATTGCTGCTTGAATTGGTATCTCTATTTGTTGTCTTGGAATTTCTTTCTTTAATTTTTCTGCCATTTTTCTTCCACGATTATATGCACTTTCTCTATGAACAATAAATGATAAAGCATCCATCGGTTCATTATTTATTCTCATATCTAATTTTACTAAATCTCCTCTTAGATATTCTTTAAATACATAATCAACTGAAGCATATCCTTTTGTTCTTGATTTTATATAATCAAAGAAATCATATATTATTTCATTTAATGGCATTTCATAATGTAATTTTACCCTTTTATCATCGATATATTTCATATCTATATATATTCCTCTTCTTTGTTGGCAAACTTCCATTACATTTCCAATATAGTCTTTTGGTAAGAATATTTCTACATTCATTATAGGTTCATCTATATGATCTATTTCTTCTGGTGCTGGTAAATCCACTGGATTATATATTTTTACCATATTTCCATCTTTTTTATACACATTATATATAACTGATGGTGCAGTAGTTATAATTCCTATACCATATTCTCTTTCTATTCTTTCTACTATTATTTCTAAATGTAGTAACCCTAAAAATCCACATCTAAATCCAAATCCCAATGCTTTTGATGTTTCTGGTTCAAAATTAAATGCTGCATCATTTAATTTTAGTTTTTCTAAAGCATCTTTTAAAGGAATATAGTCTTTTCCATCCATTGGGAACATTCCACAATAAACCATACTCTTAGCTTCTTGATATCCTGGAAGTGGCTTTTCTACTTTATCATTTTTAAGAGTAATTGTATCTCCTACTTGAACATCTTTAGCATTTTTTATACTTGCTGCAATATATCCTACTTCTCCTGCTTTTAATTCTTTTGCTTCTATTTTAGAACCTGCTCCAAAATATCCAACTTCTGTAACTACAAAGCTTTTCCCAGATGACATGAATAATATTTCATCATTTTTCTTTACTTTTCCATCCATTATTCTTACAGATGAGATTACTCCTTTATAATTGTCATATTCTGAATCAAATATTAGTGCTGATAATTTTTTATTCTCATCCCCTGTTGGTGCTGGAATGTCTACAATTATTCTTTCTAAAACATCTTCCATATTAAGCCCTGTTTTAGCTGAAACACATGGTGCATCTGAAGCATCAATACCTATAACTTCATCAATTTCCGCTTTTACTTCATCAACTCTTGCACTAGGAAGATCAACTTTATTAAGTACTGGTACTATTTCCAAATCATTTTCTAATGCTAAATATACATTAGCTAAAGTTTGAGCTTCTACTCCTTGACTAGAATCAACAACTAATATTGCTCCTTCACAAGCTGCTAAACTTCTTGAAACTTCATAATTAAAATCAACATGTCCTGGAGTATCAATTAAATTTAATATATATTCCTCTCCATCATAATTATATTTCATTCTTACAGCTTGTGATTTAATTGTAATTCCTCTTTCTTTTTCTATATCCATATTATCTAATAACTGTGCATCCATTTTTCTTTCTTCAACAGTATTAGTCATTTCTATAAGTCTATCTGCTAATGTAGACTTACCATGATCAATATGAGCTATAATACTAAAATTTCTAATATTTTTCATTATATTCCTTTCATACTTAATGATATTTTACCTGTTTCTTTATTTTTTGAAATAACTTTTACAGTAACAATATCTCCAGTTTTAACTACTTCTTGTGGATCTTTAATAAACTTGTCTGAAAGTTCTGAAATATGAACAAGTCCATCATCATGAATACCGATATCAACAAATGCTCCAAATGCCGCTACATTTCTAACTGTACCTTTTAATATCATTCCTTCTTCTAAATCTTCAAATGATAATATATCATTTCTTAATATAGGTTTTGGTAATTCTTCTCTTATATCTAATCCTGGATTTATTAATTCTTTTATTATATCTTCTAATGTTATTATTGATACTTCTTTTAATTTACCGTATTTATTATTTTCTAATTCTTCTTTTAATCTAATTAATTTTACTTTATTATTATCTAACAGTTCTTTTAATTTAACCGTAATTTCCTCTTTTATTTTCTTATCTAATATATCTTCTTTTTTATATCCTAAATATTCTAAAAGTTCTTCTGTTTCTTTATAATTTTCCGGATGAATTCCTGTCATATCAAATACATTTTTACCACCATAGATTCTTAAAAATCCTGCTGATTGTGTAAATGCTGTCTCACCAATTCCACTTACTTTTTTCAATTCATCTCTTGATTCAAATCTTCCTTTTTCTTCTCTATATTTAACTATAGCTTTTGCTTGTCTTTTTGAAAGACCAGATACATAAGAAATTAATGAAAATGTTGCTGTATTAACATCAACTCCTACTTTATTTACTGTATCTCCTACTACATTTGTTAAGCTTTCTTCTAATTCTTTTTGGTTAACATCGTGTTGATATTGTCCTACTCCTATTGATTTAGGTTCGATTTTAACAAGTTCTGATAACGGATCTTGTAATCTTCTAGCTATTGATATTGCTCCTCTAATACTTACATTAACATTAGGAAATTCTTCTGTTGCTAATTTTGAAGCTGAATATACAGATGCTCCTGCTTCTGATACTATTATGTATTTTACATTTGTACCTTTTATTAGATCAGCAACTAATTTTTCGCTTTCTCTTGAAGCTGTTCCATTCCCAATAGCTATAATATCTATTTTATCCTTTAAAAGCATTAAACTTAATTTATCCATTCCTTTTTTTACATCATCGTTTGGCATTGTAACATGTATAATTTCTTCTGATAAAAACTTACCTGTTGCATCAATTGTTGCTAATTTTGAACCATTTCTAAATCCTGGATCATATCCTAAAATATTCATGTTCTTTACAGGTGGAACCAATAATAATTGCTTTAAATTTTTACCAAAAATGCTTATAGCTTCTTTATCTGAATTTTCTTTAAGAGTTGCTCTTATTTCTTTTTCTATTGATGACTTTATCAATCTTTTGTAACTATCTTTAATTATATCTATATATATTTCTTCATTTATTCTTTGCTTTCTTTCTTTAGCATCTTTTAATTCTTCTCTTAAAATTAAATCTACAACTTTTTCTTCATCAATTATAAACTTTATTTTTAATATTTCTTCTTTTTCCCCTCTATTTATAGCTAAATATCTGTGGCTTGGTATTTTAGAAATTTTCTCTGCATATTCATAATATACTGAATATATCTTTTTAGGATCTAATTCTTCTCCTTCTTTTTCCTTCACTTTTGAACTTGATATTTCTGAAGTTTTAAAATAATAATCTGTCAATATATTTCTAATTACTGAAGAATCTGATATTTCTTCTGCTATTATATCTTTTGCTCCTAATATTGCTTCTTCAATAGTTAAAACTTCTTCATTTAAATAGTAATTAGCTAAAGATTCTAACTTTTTTATATCTGCTCCATTTTTAATTTCAATTGAAAGTCCTTCTAATCCTTTTCTTTTCGCTTCTGTAGCTCTTGTTTTTTTCTTTTGTTTAAATGGTCTATATATATTTTCTACTTCTGTTAAAGTTTTAGCATTTTTTGTATCTAAAATTATTTCATCAGTTAATTTATCAAGACCATCAATTGTTCTTAATATTTCTTCTTTTCTTTCAACTAAATTTCTTGTACTTTTTAATACACTTTCAAATTCTCTTAATTTTTCATCATCCATTGCACCAGTTAATTCTTTTCTATATCTGGCTATAAATGGAACAGTATTTCCTTCATCTAATAAATTAATTATATTATTTGTTATTTTTAAATTTATTTTTAGATTTTCAGAAACAATTTTAGCAATATCTAAATTTAGATATATTTTTTTATGTTCTAAACTTTCTGTTTCTTCTTCAACTATTGTTTCTTCATTTTCAATAATTTGTTCTTCTAACATTTTTGAAATTTTATCTTCTACCTTTTTAGATTTTTTAGAAACTTTTTTTTCTTCATTATTTTTTACTTCTTTTTTTGTTTCTAAGCTATTGTTTAATAACTTAGCTTTTAATTGTTCTATATCCATTATATTATCTGACATTTTTCATCCTTCTTCTTTTATTATTTTTCTTTTGTTTTATTATGTTATATATATAATTATACATCGTGATTATATCAAAAAAACATTTATTTTTCTAGCAAAAAGAAAGCAAGATTTTAATATATTATCATTAAAATCTCGCTATTTTTATTTATATATACTTCCATTAAACTCATCAGTTATTTCTAGATATTTTTTGTAAATTTCTGATTTCAAATTATTTACATTAATTGGCTTTTGATTTGCCTTTAATCTAACTATATCTTTTTCTACTGCTTCTTTCATTAATTCTTTTAATGTATTTGAATCTATATGAATATTTCTTCCATCTAATGTAATATCTATTTCTTTTAATTGATCTAATTTATTTATTCTTCTTTCAAACATTTTCTTTTTAAAATCTTTTAGATTTGTATATCTACCTGCAAATATTTTATTTAATATAAATGTGTCTGATAATTTTTGACCATTTGCCTTAGCTTCATTTTTATATTGATTTGAAATATATGGAACTGCTCCCCCTTTATATCCAAATTCTGCCATTAATTCATAAAATGTTCTTCTCATTGTTACATCTCCAGAAGCTCCATTTTCATTTTGAATTCCAGCGTAAATTGGACTAAACATATTTATTGTATAATAATCATTTGTTCGTGCATCACCTACTCTATTTATTCCTTTATATTCATATCTTGAAACTACTGCATCATTATCCACTAAATCATTAACACTATTTAATTTACTTGCTTCTTCTTCTGTTATATTTCTAAAGCTATCTATTGTATGACTTCCTGTATCTGCATTACGTTTATCTGCTTTTTCTTCTATTTTATTAAAGTATAGTTTCTTAGTATTTGCATCTTTTCTTACTATATTTTCTGCCTCTAAATAGTCTAATGTATAAAGTACATCAAATATTCCATTCATATATGTTTTTAAATCTGCTTCTTTTTTAAATCTATTTGGAGTTTTATTTCTATATCCACCTTCTGGATCTTTAAATATTAAATTTAAGTTTAATATAGGCTCTTGAATTCCTTCATAAGTTTCATACATTCCTCTTGCATAAAACTCTACTCCCACTCCATCTCTTCTTCCATTATTATTTAATACAACTGTTTTATCAAATAAGTGAGTAAGTTCATGTGAATATGTTGTAAGTCCTCTATCATCTAATGCTTTAGCTAAGAACATATTTACACCTATTCCATCTGCTTGACCATCTGCTGTAAAGAACGGTCTATAAAGTCCCATTGGAGTTATTAATTCAGTTACTCCTTTATCAGCACTTTCTCCTAATTCTTTTGACCATGTATCTTTTGCATTTACATACTTATCCTTATTGTATAATCTTAATGAATCCATTACTAATCTGTTTGAAATTAAATTTGAATGTGTAGTTTTATCTGATACTCTGAACCAAAAATCTAAAAATCCTGCTTGTTTATCTCCTGCATTTTTAGCCTTTGTTTCAAACTCTTTAAACATCCTATCATATTCATTACCTGTTAAATTTTGATCAACATATGTATCAATCATTCCTAGATTCATTGTTGTTACTGTAGTTATAACATATATTTTATTTTTTGTAACATTTAATAATGGTAATATATATTTTTGATCATACTTTTTCAATTTATTATATATTAAATATTCTTCATTTGGTTTTTCCTTTGAAGCTCTTTCTACAAAATATGCTCCACTCGCTTTTTTATACCAATCATTCATACTAATATTAGGTTCTAATCTATTTTTAGTATTTTCTAAAAATTCTGTTAATGTATTTGCATTTAGCACACTCATCTTAGATTTAAAATTATTATTTGCTGTATCAATTTTATATTCTAAATAATTTAATGAACCTAATTTAATCAAGTAATCAATCATATCAACTTTTTTATTACTAAAGAATTCTGGATTATATAATATTAATTTTCCTAAATTAATATTATCATACTTAAGATTATATAATCTTTCAATATATGTAAGACCTAGAAGTACTTTTTCCTTATTTTCTAATAATTTATTTTTTATTCCTTCTCTATCTATATTTCCAGAAAAACTATTTTCATTATTTGCTATAATTGTATTTAATATTTCTTCTATGTTATCTTGAATTGATTTAAAAGAATCTTTATATGAAAGTTTTTCCATTGTTTCCTTTTTAACTTCCCTTAATACTTCTTCATCTGAAACTTCTCTACCTAATGCTTTTTTCATTTCATTCTTTTTTGTAAGTTTATCTAATGATCTAATATTAGGCTTTAATGAGTTAAATATTTTATCATCTTCTAAATATGATACTCTTTTATACTCTTCTTTTACTTCATTAACAATACTATTTATATTATCGTTATTAACACCAAGATCTGGTGTATATAATACTTTTTTATTCTCTCCAAATACTATATTGTATTCTTTTAAACTTTCAAAATTCCCTAAACTTTCTAAATTATAGTAGTTAATTTGATTATTTTCAAACTCCACCATAACTTTATTAGCATTTCCTTCTTTTACATTTTTAGAAGATGCTACTTCCTTTTGATTTAACGAAATTGCTCTTACTATTTTAGAACTATTTAATATATTAGTATTTTCTAATTTATTTCCTTCTTTTACTATTGTTTCTAAATTATAGTATGGTAATAACTTTTGAATATTTGAATAAATATTCTTTTTGTTTTCATCATATCCCTTTACTGTCTTTATATCTTTATTTTGAATAGTATTTTCTCCTAATACAAATGATAATCCGTGATCAGATGTTATTTTATACTTTCCATTTTCTAATTCTATATTATTAACTCTTAAATTTAACACCTTGTTATTTACAGTAACTTTTATATAGTAATCTCCTAAATTTGTAGGTTTATGATCTAATATTGTAACCCAAAATGAATTACCATCTGCCCTTTCAAATAATTTAACATCAGTAATATTATTTAATTCTATTTTTTTAATTACATCTTCTTCCTTTTTTACTAATATATCTTCTTTATTTAAATTCTTTTCTCTTTCTAATAACTCTTTTATCGTATTTTCTGAATTCTTTAATTTTTCTTCATTTTCTTTTGTTTTTTCTTTTGATATCGCTTTTATTTTTTCTTTTTCTTCTTCTAGTAAATTCTTTATTTCATTTATCTTTTCTTTATATTTATTTATGCTTTCTTCTGTATATTTCTTCTTTAATTCTTCAATTTCATTTTCAGCTATTCTTCCGTTTAACTTATCATTTAATTCTTCTACTTTAGAATTTATTTCTTCTTTATTTAATTCTTCCTTTTTTTCTACTAATACATTATCTCTATTTAAATTCTTTTCTCTTTCTAATAATTCTTTTATAGTATTTTCATAGTAGTTTAACTGATCTTCGTTTTCTTTATTCTTTTCTTTTGGTAATTCATTAATTCCTTCTTTAATTTCATCTACTAACTTCTTTATCTCAATTACTTTTTCTTTGTATTTATTTATACTTTCTTCTGTATATTTTTTCTTTAATTCTTCAATTTCATTTTCAGCTATTCTTTCATTTAATTTATTAATAACTTCATTAACTTTAGAATTTGCTTTTTCTTTATTTAATTCTTCTTTCTTTTCTGGAACTTCTTTTTTATCTTCAGGTTTTTCTTGTTTCTTCTCCTCTATCTTTTCTTGTTTTCCATCTGAAATTGTAAATATATTTTCATTTATATCTAATTTAAAATTATTTATTGATTGATTTTTTAAAACTTCAGTTGCAAAATATGGATTCTTAGAAACTATTGATCCTTCTGGAAATTCATCTTTATCTGCTTGCTCTACTAAAAATCTATATTCTCCATTTTTATATCCATCTAAATTTTTATCAAAATAATAATATGAATTTTCTATATGTGAAATATATACAGATTCTTTTTCTCCACTTTTTATATTTTCTATGTACATATTTGGTGTTTTACTTAAAGATTTTGCTAAATCTTTATCGCCCTTTTTAAACCATTCTAATGCATTTAATTTACCAATTACATATTTTCTATTTCCAGATAATCTATATTCCATTTGTTCTACAACAGCATTCAAATGTGTTACTTTTTTACCTATTGTAATTATATTTTCATCAATACTTAATTCCTTTTCTTCTACATTTTGAGATTTTTTAACTTCACTTGCAAAATATGGATTTTTTGAAACTGTTGATCCTTCCGGAAATTCATTTTTATCTGCTTGTTCTACTAAGAATCTATATTCTCCATCTCCTAATCCATTTACATTTATATCAAAATAATAATATGAATTAGATAGATATGAAATATATACATTATGTTTCTCACCTGTTTTTATATTTTCTAAATACATTTTTGGAACTTTATTTAATACTTTAGCTCTATCTTTTCCATTTTGTTTAAACCATTCAAGAGCATTTAACTTACCTATTAAATATTTACTATTTGACGCAAGTCTATAATCCATTTGTTCTACAACAGCATTTAAATGTGTTACTTTTTTACCTATTGTAACCTTATTTTCATCAATATTAATTTCATTTTCACCTATATTTTGCTCTGTTGATATCTCATTTGCAAAATATGGTCTTTTTTCAAAATTAGATCCTTCTTCTGAGAATTTTCCTTTATCTTTTTGTTCAACAACAAATTGATAATGTCCTTTACTCAATGTTTCTGCATTTATATCAAAATAATAGAATGAACTATTTATATGTGAAATATATACATTATGTTTTTCTCCTGTATCTATATTTTCTAGATACATATTTGGTGTTTCTTCTAATGAATATGGAATATATTTATCATTTTCTTTAACCCAATCTAAAACATTAACCTTACCTATAAAATATTTTCTATTACTTGCCAATTTATATTCAAAACTATCTATAACAGCATTTAAATTAACTGAAGATTTCTTTAATCTCAATATATTTCCAGATATATTAATTGTAGATTTATCTAATGCCTGTTCTTTATTTACTTCATTTGCAAAATATGGATTCTTTGTAACAATTGATCCTTCTTTAAAATTATTTTTATTTGCTTGTTCTACAACAAATTTATAATCACTTTCATTTAGGCCTTCCATATTTTTATCAAAATAATAATATGAATTTTCTAAATGTGAAATATATACATTATGTCTTTCTCCACTTTTTATATTTTCTAAATACATTTTTGGTGTTTCTTCTAACACTTTAGCATAATTATTTCCATTGTCATTAAACCATTCTAAAACATTAATTTTACCAATTAAATACTTATTTCCATTTGCTTTAGTATACTTCATTTGTTCTACTTCAGCATTTAAATTACTCACTTTATTCACATCTGCATTTACGTTTAAATTACTAAAACCTATCATACTTGCACCCATGATTAATGAGCTTACAAATAACATTTTTTTAGTATCCACTTTTGATGTACTTGGTCTTAAATGTTTACCAATGTTTTTTCTTTTCTTCATTTTTTCTCCTATCCATATATTTATATTCATTATATTATCATAGTATATTTAGTTTTTTCAGTCTTTAGTGTAATATTTTATCTAATATAAATATTTCCATATATTAAATTAATGACTAATGTAATTAATTTAAATAAAAAAGATCAAACCACATATAGTTTAACCTCTTTATTATTTTAGATATAAAAAAGACTTTGAATTGTTTTTCAAAGTCTTTTTAAATTATTTTTTCTTAGGTTCTACTTTATCAATTTTGTATGTTCCTTCTTTTTTATTATATTTAATTATGTATTCGTTTCCTTCTTCTACTGTAACTTCTATATTTTCAAATTCTGTATATTGTGCTACTGTTTTGTAGAATACTCCCATTCTTTGTGATGAGTAGTTGATTTCTAATTTGTGTGTTCCTGGTAATAATATAATGTCTGATCTATTGGCTTTTCCAAATACTGGGTGTGCGTCATCTACTTTTTGTACATAAACTGTACTACTTGCTATTATTCCAAATAGTATTCTAGTTCTGTTTAATTTTACTCTTACTGCAGTTGGATTTTCTTCCATATATTTCTTTAATTTTTTCTTTGCAAATATTTCTGGAATTGTTGTAAATACTAATGTAAGTACTATTCCTAAAATTATAAATCCAAAGATATTTGCAACCATTTCTGGTTTTAATGATGTAGCTTTTGCAATTGGTTCTGTTATTGGTGATAATGCTTTTACTGCATTTAATATTAATTCGTCCATTTTTTTCTCCTTATTTTTTTAATTTATTTTTGTTACCTTTTCGCCTTGTATTTTTTTTATTTTATCATACATTTTAAAGAATTTTCCTCTTAAAGGTAAGCAATCTATTTCTTCTCCATTTATGTATAAGTCTATATCTGTATATGAAGCATCTTGCTGTACTGATTTATATGTTATTTCTGCAGTTTTTAAATCATATACTTTAACAAGTTTTCTGTTTTTATAGTATCTTAAAGTTGTTCCTTGTATCTCAAACTTTATATTCTCTCTAAATATTATTATAAGTAGTGTTACTACTGAAAATACACCTGAAGCAATAATTCCATAATATCCATTTTTAGATAAAAATCTAACAAGAATATATATACAAAAAGCTCCAACAAGTAATTCCAATATTGATACTAAATATGAAAATATACCTCTTTTATACACAAATATCATAGCATCTTTCGCACTTTTTATTTCTTCTTTATTTTCTTTTTCTTCCATCAATTTACCTCACTCACATATTAAATATATACTACTTTTTTATATCTGTCTATAACTTTTACCTAAAATTTACGTTTTCCCCCCCCCATTTTTTGAATTTGTTACGTTTTATACACATTTCATACACTTTTGTAACAAATAATTAAGGGGATTTTTTAATTATTAATTTAATATTAATTTCTTTTTATTTTATAAACAGTGTGATTATTTTAGGGACAAATATAGCTATTCCTATAATACTTGCAAAAGATGCAGATAATAGTACTGTAGCTGCTGCTATATCCTTTACTTTTTTAGCTGTTTCATCATATCTATTTCCTACTAACATATCTACTATATTTTCTGCAATTGTATTTATAAATTCCATTAAAAATACAAGAAATATACATAAAAGTATAACAAGCCATTCAAGCTTAGAAATATTTAAACAGATTGATAATCCAATAATAATTAATGCAATTAATGTGTGATACATTATATTTTTTTCTTCTTTATATACACATATAACTCCATCTAATGCATGCTTTAAAGAATTTAAAAAATTTTTATTTTTAAATAACCCTTTTTCATTTCTATTTTTTATATAACCTTTTTCCATATAATCATTTTTTTCTTGTTTATTATCCATATTTTATTCTCTTTTATTTTATTATTTTACTTTTACTTTATTACTTTTAAGCATACAATATTTATCTTAATTTGTAAAATCAAATACTATTTTTTAATAATCCTTATATAGTAAAATAGAAATAGAAATAGAAATAGAAA
>JABCPO020000036.1 GCA_013333105.2 Clostridiales bacterium
CTACTTCTTTTTTATTGCTAATAAATTTACATAATCCAAGAAATATGTTATAATATATATGTATATAAATAATTAGTATAAATTTAATTAAATTTGTACATAGAAAAAGGAGGCAATAAAATGCCAAAAGAAGAAATGATTAATCGGTTTGACGAAAAGTTTGCGGAAGTAAAGTTTATAGCTACTCTTGCAGCATCTGCAATTAACAAAGCAAGAACAAAGGAAGAGAAAAATATTTTCTATAAAAAAGTAAAATCTCTTTTTGATATTATTCAAAATTTCAATAATCTTGAAAAGATTGAATTTTATAAATGGTTCTTGCTGCCTTGCGAATATGATTATAAATTTGAAATTATCAACATCAAAAATATCAGGGCAGATATGCAATCAGCTTTAGAAGAAGTAGCAAAATATAATTTGCCTATTGAAGATGTAAATTCATCTTATTCTAAGATACTAGATAAACCTATAAACGATTTGTATTTTGCTTTAGATTCACAAGTAAATTCATTAGATTACATTGATACAGACTATGAAAAAGAATTTTTTATTGAATTTTTAAGTCTATTTATTGGATGTGTTGAATGCGAATGCATCTGTGATAATCGCTCAACGTGTAATCATTATAAAGGCACTATAATTGCAATTTTAATAGTGTATTTGTTAATAATTAGCTTAATTGGAGGACTTTGTTGGTTAGTAGCACAATAAATCCAAACTAGAGAAAAGGAAGTAGAATTAATATTCTGCTTCTTTTTTGATGTTAAGAAATTTACATACTATTAAAAATATGTTAAAATATATGCATATAAAATAATTAGTATAAATTTAATTAAATTTGTACATAGAAAAAGGAGCCTATAAAATGCCAAAAGAAGAAATGGTTAATCGGTTTGACGAAAAGTTTGTGAAAGTACAGTTTAGAGCTATTCGGACATTAGACGCAATTAAAAAAGCAATAACAAAGGAAGAAAAAAATATTCTCTATAAAGAAGTAAAATCTCTTTTTGATATTATTCAAAATTTCAATAATCTTGAAAAGATTGAATTTTATAATTGGTTCTTACATCCTTGCGAATGTGATGATGATGATAATGATAATGAATTTAAAATTATCAACATTGAAAATATTGAGGCAGATATGCAAGCAGCTTTAGAAGTAGCAAAATATAATTTGCCCATTGAAGATGTAAATTCATCTTATTCTAAGATACTAGATAAGCCTATAAACGATTTGTATTTTGATTTATGTTATTATCTAGATTCACAAGCAAATTCATTAGATTATATTGATACAGACTATGAAGAATTTTTTATTGAATTTTTAAATCTATTTATTGGGTGTGGAGATTTTTTAATAATTGACCCTTGTAAAGGCGAAGAAGTTATACAAAATCAAAAAGTATATTCATCATTCAGAGAATTAGTAGAAAAAGAAAATTTAATAGACAAAAAGGATATGATTATAATTTTAATATTTGCGGCAATAATTAGCTTAATTGCAGTAATTGGTATTGTATATAATCAGTAATTATAAACTAGAGAAAAGAAATAGAATTAATATTCTACTTCTTTTTTATTGTTAAAAGATTTACATAATCTAAGAAATATGTTATAATATATATGTATATAATTAATTAGTATAAATTTAATTAAATTTGTACTTAGAAAAAGGAGGCAATAAAATGCCAAAAGAAGAAATGATTAATCGGTTTGAGGAAAAGTTTGTGAAAGTACAGTTTATAGCTACTCTTGCAGCATCTGCACTTAACAAAGCAAGAACAAAGGAAGAGAAAAGAATTCTCTATAAAGAAGTAAAATCTCTTTTTGATATTATTCAAAATTTCAATAATCTTGAAAAGATTGAATTTTATAAATGGTTCTTGCTGCCTTTCGAATATGATTATAAATTTGAAATTATCAACATCAAAAATATCAAGGCAGATATGCAATCAGCTTTAGAAGAAGTAGAAAGATATGATTTGCTTATTGAAGACCCTTCTTTACCGTATTCTAGCATACTAGATAAACCCATAAATGATTTATGTTATTATCTAAATTCGTTAGATTATATTAATACAGACTATGAAAAATTTTTTATGGAATTTTTAAGTCTATTTATTGGATGTGTTGAATGCGAATGCATCTGTGATAATCGCTCAATGTGTGATGATTGTAAACGCAATATAATTTTAATTTTAATGATGTATTTTTTTATAATGATCTTTGTTGGAGGAATTTGTTTGTTAGTAGCATTACATCCATACTAGAGAAAAGAAGTAGAATTAATATTCTGCTTCTTTTTTTGTTGTTAAAATAAATATTAAAAAAATGTATATTAATGTTAAAAAATGTAGAAAAAATATATTTTAAAAATTAAAATATATATGTAAGAATTAATTATAGAGAGAATAATATTCTTTCTAATATAAATGTGAATAGATAACTTAATATACAAAAGAAAAAGTAAGAATGATATGATATTCTGAAGAAATACAAAAGAAAATAATAGTGTGAGTTAACATTTAATAATATTTTTAACACTATAAAAAGCGACCTAATATTAAATATGTTTATATGTGAATATATCAAATAATATATGTAATATGTGTAGATATATAGAGAATATTAGATGATAGAATAAGATTAAAATCTACAAAAGAAAAGATAGATTATATTAAAATTAATAAATTATATCATTTTAAGTAGTAAAAAAAGTGAAATAATTTAAAGAAATCAAAAGCAAACGGGCTTACCGTATAATATAAAAGCTTAAAATGATATAAGTTGTACAAAAGAGAAAATTTAAACAAGAAAATAGAGATAAAATAAATAAGTTTAAATAAATAAACAAATGATAAAGTAAACGAAAGATAAATGAAATAAAATAAATTAAATTAAATTAAATATAGATATATAAAATAATAAATAATATTCGCATGAATGGAGAAACAAAAGTTTCTCCAATTTTCATGTAGGGGAATAAATAAAAATATAATTTATAAAGATTTACATAAAGTTGACAATTTTTAAAAGTAGCAGTATAATAATAATGTAGTAATTTTTAATTGTGGAATCAAATTGATTTCACAAAAATAGAAAACGGAGGATATTACTATGGTTAAATCTATTACTCTTCATACTTTGGAAAAAGAAGCACGGAAAATTGTAGAAATTACAAAAGCTTCAGAAAGTCCAAATGCCGATAAAAAACTCGCAGCTCAAATCGAAAAATTTGAAGATGCATTGTTTAGTATTTCATATCAACATCGTTTGCTTTTCCTAAATGCTGCTAAAGCAACAATAAAGAAAATCAGATTTGATAAAGCTTTAAGGGGAAAACTTTTGAAAGCAGTAGAAACTGAAGATAAACTTCTTGTTAAAGTTGCAGCAGCTAAAACTCCAGATTTAAAAGTGCTTGAAGAAAAAGGACGTGTTAAAACTCCAGATTTAAAAGCGTTTGGAGAAAAAGAACGTGTTGAAAGTAAAATTTTGAAGCTCTTAGAGCCAAAAATCTCGTTGCTAAATGAAGAAAGTGAAAAAGTAGCCAATTTGTTATATGAAATTTGTGAAAAAGCATATTATTTAAGCTTAGTAAGCTTTATTTAAAGGATTCATATATGGAAGAATTTAGAAAAGAGTTTAATAAATTTTGTAGTGAAGCTGCACGTGCTAAAATTGAAGAAATTAAGAAAGCACATGTTTTAACTTGGGAAGAAGCTAGATTTCTAATTAACAGTTTTTCTAATTTTGAAAAGCAATATGCTAATTCAGATATAGTTACAAAACTATTTATTCTTCATCAGTTTAAAGCTAGTGTTTTAAGTAGCAAAATCGTAAAAGATGAATCTAGAATTGAGTATATTAATGAAAATATAATTAATAAAGATTTAGATGATTTAGCCCTAAATAGGGGCGTAGACAATTATAAACATAAAAGTTTTATGATTGCATATCTAAAAAAAGAGATAATTACATCTGAAGTCTTAAGTTTCATTGCTAACTCCAATTTGAAGAAAATTAACAATAGTAAACGGATTAAACGTGGATTAAATTTTTGGGCTGATATCTTAAAAATTCCAGCCTAGAAAGGGAAGATAAAACAAGGTAATAATATTAATTACCTTGTTTTTTTTGATGGAAATGGTAAAATTAATTATGTAGAAAAGAGGGGAAAATATGTTTAAATTACATGCACCATATGCTCCAAAAGGAGATCAACCAAAAGCAATAGAAAAATTAGTAGATGGAATAAATAAAGGTAAAAAGAATCAAGTGCTTTTAGGAGCAACTGGGACAGGAAAAACATTTACACTTGCAAATGTAATAGCAAAAATAAATAGACCTATACTTGTACTTGCACATAATAAGACACTTGCAGGGCAACTCTATTCAGAATTTAAAGAGTTTTTCCCTGAAAACCGTGTAGAATACTTTGTTTCATATTATGATTATTATCAACCAGAAGCATATATTCCTGGAAGTGATACATATATCGAAAAAGATGCAAAAATAAATGATGAAATAGATAAACTAAGACACTCTGCAACATCAGCAATATTTGAAACAGATAATGTTATAATCGTTTCATCAGTTTCATGTATATATGGACTTGGAGATCCAGAAGATTACGAAAATCTATCAGTATCATTAAGACCAGGTTCGAATATATCAAGAGAAGAAGTTATGATGAAACTTGTAGATATGCAATACGAAAGAAATGAAATTGATTTTAAAAGAGGTACATTTAGAGCAAGAGGAGATATTTTAGAAATATATCCGTCAGATCGAGATGAAGAAGCTATAAGGGTAGATTTTTTTGGTGATGAAATAGAGGGTATATATGAAATAGATTCATTAACAGGAAAGAAGAAAAACATTAGAGAACATGTAGTCATATTTCCAAATTCTCACTATGTTACAACACAAGATAAGATAGAGAAAGCTATAAAAGGAATAGAAGAAGAATTAAAAGAAAGAAAACAATATTTTATAAATAATAATATGCTTTTAGAAGCTCAAAGAATAGAAGAAAGAACAAAATTTGATATTGAAATGCTGCGTGAAACAGGTTTCTGTCAAGGAATAGAAAATTATACAAGACATATAACTGGGCAAAAGCCAGGAGCATCTCCATACACACTTATAGATTATTTTAAAAATAACTTTGTTTTAATTGTAGATGAATCTCATGCAACAATACCACAGGTAAGAGCGATGTATAATGGTAATCTATCAAGAAAAGAATCACTTATTAGATATGGATTTAGATTACCTTCTGCATTTGATAATAGACCTTTAAAATTTGAGGAATTTGAAGAAAGAATAAATCAATGTATATTTGTATCTGCAACACCAGGGGATTATGAAAAAGAATTATCAGAAGGAAATATTGTAGAACAAATTATAAGACCAACAGGATTACTTGATCCTAAAATAATAGTTAAACCTACTGAAAATCAAATTGATGATTTAATGCATGAAATATCAAATAGGGTAAATAAAGATAATGAAGAAGAAAAGGAAAGAGTGCTAGTTACAACATTAACTAAAAAACAAGCAGAAGATTTAACTAAATATTTAAAAGATATGGGTATAAAAGCTGAATATTTACATTCAGATATAAAAGCTTTAGAAAGAATAGAAATTATAAGAGATTTGCGTATAGGTAAATTCGATGTATTAATAGGGATAAATCTTTTAAGAGAGGGATTAGATATTCCAGAAGTTACACTTGTTGCAATATTAAATGCAGATAAAGAAGGATTTTTACGTTCAGAAAGATCATTAATTCAAACAATAGGACGTGCTGCAAGAAATAAAGATGGAACAGTTATAATGTACGCAGACGAAGTTACAGATTCTATGTATCATGCAATTAAAGAAACAAATAGAAGAAGAGATATACAAGAAAAATATAATATAGAAAATAATATTGTTCCAATGACAATTAAAAAAGATATACGAGATATTATAAAGATTAAAAAAGTTTATGAAGAAAAATCAAAATACGACATAACTAAAGAAGATGACATCAAAAAGGTAATAGAAAAATTAACTGAAGAAATGATTCAAAAAGCTAAAGATTTAAACTTTGAAGAAGCAGCAGATATAAGGGATAAGATTAAAGACTTAGAAGCTATGATATAAAATAAGGAAATAAAAAATATAGGATATACTCATTTAAGACACAATTATACTTTACTAAAAAAAGCAAAAGGTAAAGAAGTAAATTGAAAAAAATACAACTTTTTTATATATTTTTTAATTTGATACTATTTTACTTTACAAATTAAATCGAAAGATACTATAATGAAAGTGTAAAAGAAGATGGGAGAGAATATATGTATACAATATTACTTTATACAAATACAAAAGAACAAGAAACAGCAATAATTAAAAATATGTTAAAAGATGTAAAAGATATAAGAATAGAAGAATTATATCC
>JABCPO020000037.1 GCA_013333105.2 Clostridiales bacterium
ATTGGCAGTGTAAATAAACTTTCTACCTTCTTGCTCTGTATTTAGTACGCCTTTTTCAACTAATCGACCTAAGATCGTTTTGATAGTGGATTGTGTCCAGTCCATTTTTTCTTTCAATATAGAGATAACTTTTTTGCTAGTTACTCGATCATTTGCCCAAACTACACGCATGACCTCCCATTCAGCATCTGTGATAGAAGTATTATATACTGTTACACCCATTGTCTTTCCCTCCTTATCGTTTACAATTATAGACTTAATACTTAAAATAAGTTTACACTTGTAAACTTATTTTGTCAAGTATTTTTAATAAATATATTTTTCCACTTGAATTTACAATCCAAGTATTTTATTAATTACTATTCTTTCTATCCTAAATAAAATTATTTCAAAATAAAAAGAAAGGTGATAATATAATATTATCACCTTTCTAGTATAGAAACGCTGTGTGTACAAACACTATTTATAAAGAAAATTCTTATTTGCTATTAAGCAAAACCATGACGATCATGTTCAAATTTTTCAGATCCATTCAACTCATCATTAAGATATGATAAATTCATAATAAAAATATCAATACCTTTATGTTTTTGATCATCAGTTAAGAGATTTTCTTTTAATTTTGCAACAATATCATCAAATGGATGATCAATTTGTTTAAGAAGTGCTCTTTCTTTATGCCACTCTTTAGATGGTAATCTGTCAAGTTGTAAATCAATGACAATTTCCTTAACATCTTCATTTGTATGCGGTTTTGGATTTGCAGCTTTTTTTTGTTGTTCTTCTGCAATTTTTTTCTTTCTGTCTTCTTCAGATTTTCTGAATTCAACTAATTCCTTAACTGCTAATTTAGCATGAGAAATTGCACTTTCATCAACAATTGGATTTCTATATCCAAGTAGTGTATCCATAACTTGCTGTTTTGTGTGTAAATCATTTAATGATTTAACAAAATCTAATAGTTGAATAACAAATTCAACTCTTTGATCTAGTGAAGCATTTTTTAATGCTTTCCCTTCAAGTACTTTTCTTTCAATTGTTGCGTTTAGAGACATATTGGTCTCCCCCTTTTAAATTTTTGTTTTTTAAGAGAAATTTCTCCTAAAATTAGTGTATCAGGATTTCCGTTCCTGTTTTATGATACATTTATATTATAGCACGCTTTTTATTTTATGTAAACACTTTTTTAAAAAATTTTAAAAGCACTCACATTAAGTAAGTGCTGGCTATATTTATTATTGATTTTTTCTATTTTCTTCTGGATTATTCGCTTTCTCTGGTTTATCACCTTCGTTTCTTTTTTCATCCCTTTTATCTTTATCATCTTTTAAATGCTTATCTGGTTCACCTTTAGATCTATCCCCTTTTTCATTTTCTTTAGTAAAATCAGGTTTCTCTTTTCTTTCTCCCTTTTCTAAATTCCCATTCATTTCAGGTCTTTGCTCTGGTCTTCCATTTTGCATTCCTTGATTATCCATTTGATTTTGCATAGGTTGATTGTCATTTCTCATAAAGTTTGCCATTTCAGGTCTTTTCCCTTGTTCTGGCATTGGTGGTCTATGTCCTAATAGTTTTACTCCTAAAACTGTTAATCCAACAGTTGTAACAACTAAAGCTGTTGTGCCTAAAGCTAATGTTGTTTTATTTAAATGTAATCCTCCTAAATTTTTATTTATTTCCTTTGATATATTTTCATTATTTATTTCGTTATTATTTTTCATATTTTCCCCTTTTCTATTTCTAATAGTTAAGGTTCAATCCATGGTAATAATTTTCTTTTCCTATTATTCTTATTATTTATTATATATTACTTCCGACCTTCTTATTTTTATTTATTTGTATATTTATTTTGTATTTATTATTTATATATGATCCTAAGAACTTTATTCTTAAGATGATTTTATTATAACCATAATGTTACGAAATTGCTACATTTTTGTTAAATTTTTGTAAAAAATTATAATCCTATATTTTAACCTTTCTTTCGAATCTTAGTAATATCAACCATTTCCGTCTTTTTAGTGTTTAGTATATTTTTCACTCGTGTTAACATAAGACTTTTTTATTGTGCAAATTCAATATAAAAAGCAACCTATTTTTATTCTAGATTGCTTTTAATTATTATTTTCTTTTAACTTCTTGTTTATTTGTTAATTCAATTTGTTTTCCTGAATTATTTAATTCATTAATTCTTTGATTTTTTAAATGGCTATATTCTGCCGCTAAGAATATTAATGACATTATTGTTATTGTAAAAATTACTAATACAATAACTAATGTTGATAATTTAACTTTTATTACTTTAACTGTATTTTCTTTATTTTCTTTTTCCATTTTTACCTTCCTTATCTTTTGTACATTTACTATCATTATACTTATATTATATATTAGAAATATTATATAGTATATTAATTTAAAATAATTATATATATTTTTTACATTAAATATACTATTCTAAATATGCTATTGCTCTACTTCCTAATTTACTATAATTGTTCATAAAGTCTTTTCTATTTATTTTATAATTTTCTTTTCCTTTAGGATCATTTACTATAAAGTAGTTTTCGTTATATCCTATTAGCATAACTACATTTTTTTCTATTTTTTCTGTAAAGCTTCCACTATTTGTTTCCCAGGTAATTCCATCTTCTATTTTATTTTCTTCTGTTGAAGTCCAAACAAGAGTTGGAATATTTGAATCTATGTTTTTGATAAAATCATCTTCTGTACTATTTGATACATCTTTAAACTTCTTACTCTTACTATTTAATACTTTAAGTATTGGTTTTTCAAATGAGCCGTATGTTCCGGTCTTCTTTTAAATGTTCTGGATTTCCTACAAATTGTTCTTCTGGATTTCCTCCTATATATTTACCATTTTTTAATATAATCTTTTCACCTATACTTAAATGTCTTTTAAATTCTTTCTCTGTTATTTTAAATCCATAATATCTTAGTAGTGATATTGCAGATGTTATCTCTGATGCATTTCCAAGTTTTAAATCGCTATTTTTTATATACGGAATATTAGAAATCATTTTAGGTAACTCATTAAATAGTACTCCATTATAGTTTTGAATAAATCCAGGTGTACCATCTTCTTTCCTTATTTTTAAATATCCGGTTTCCCATATCTTTTAATACTTCTATTTTTTCAAATGTTTTTGTTTCTGCAATTTTTTCGTATCTTTCATTTGCTCCAGTAAGGACTGTATAATTATCAGTCGTATATTTTGTTACTCCATATATAGGGGGTGAAACTACATTTACTGTATATTTTTTAATAACTTTTTTGTCATCTGCTGTTACTTCTATTTCAGCTACCCCTTCTTTAACTGCTGTTACTATTCCATATTTATCTATTTTTACTATATCTTCATTTAAAGATCTATACTCTAAATCTGTATATGTAGCATTATCTGGTTCTACTTTAGAATATATTATATACTTTTGATTTTTACCAATTGTTATTTCTTTTTCATCTAATATAATATTTGTTATTCTTTCCCATAATACTTCTATATTTGTTTCATATAATACATTATTAAATGTATCTTTAAACTTTATAGTAGCTTTCCCTTTTTTATTTCCTATAATAGTTAACGGATCTGATTCTTTTATCTTTACTATATCAGGATTTGAACTTTCTAGTTTAATATCTTTATTATCAGCATTTTCTGGTGTATATTTAATCTTAAACTTATGTTCTGATCTTATTGGTAATTTTTCTATTTTATTTTCCACTTCTATTGAAGATAAAAAATCTACGCTTTCAAATTCAATTGTATTACTTTTTATGTATTTATTACCAATTGATACTTTTACTTTACCTTTTTCTTTTCCATATATTATATTCTCTTTTAAATCTACTATATCTGGATCTGATATCGTCCAAGTTAAATCTTTTGCATAACTATCAACAGGTTCTATTTTTATATTTATTTTCTGTGGATGTTTAGAATCTACTTTTGTGCTTGAAGTACTTATTTCTAATTTCTCTATTTTTTTAGATGAAATAAGGTCTCCTTGCATATTTACCGAATTTTGTCCTATATATATTCTAGAAAGTAGAATTACTATAATAAATATAAATAGTATTGCCGCTATCAGTTTTACATATTTATTATTAACGTTTAAATTATCATTAGAATTTTTATTTTTTTCTTCCATAGTTCTCCTTTCTATTATTTATATTTATAACATATCCCATTCTTTTTCTTTAAATCCTATTAATACTTTATTATTTTCTCTATCTATAAGTAAGGGTCTTTTTATTAACATTCCATCTGACAATAATAATTTTATCGCTTCTTCTTTTGTTAACGATTTTATTTTATCTTTTAAGTTTAATTCTCTATATTTAATGCCGCTCGTATTAAATAGCTTTTTTATTTCAATATTAAAATTATCTAATATATATATAAGTTCTTCCTTTGTAGGAGTATTTTCTTTTATATTTATATATTCTATCTCACACCCTTTATTATCTTCTATATACTTTTTAGCTTTTTTACATGTTGTACACTTAGGATATTCATATATTTTCATAATTACGCCTCCATTTTTATATTATACTAATCTTTAACCGATTCATTTATATTATGTATTTGATTTTTAAATTTTTCCTTTTTTTCTTTTTCTAAATCTGCTAAAGGATTTTTGGAAATAGCATTTCTTACTTGCTCATCATTTACATGTGTGTATATTTCTGTTGTAGATACACTTTCATGTCCCAATACTTTTTGAAGTGAACGAATATCAACATCACCATATTGAAACATTAATGTAGCTGCAGTGTGTCTTAATTTATGTGTTGAAAATTCATCTGTATTAATTCCTGCTTTTGCCAATTCTTGTTTTACAATGTATTGCACTGTTCTTCTAGATATTCTTTCTTTCCTTTCAGATATAAATAATGCATCTTTATCCTTTTTAATATCTGTTGGTCTTTCCTTCAAATAATCTCTTATTGCCTTTACACATGCATTGTTTAAATATAATGATCTTTCTTTATTTCCTTTACCTATTACAGACAATGTATTATCAAAGAAATTTATATGTTTTAGATCTATATTTACAAGCTCATTTAAACGGATTCCACAATTTAAAAATATAGTTATAATTGCCTTATTACGAATTGCTAATTTTTTAGATATTTCTGTATCTTTATTTGGTTTGTTTACTGCTTCTAATAATTTTACAGATTGATCTAAATCTAAATGTTTTGGTAGTCTTTTAGGTTGTTTTGGTGTTTCTAATCCTATTGTTGGATTATTTTTTAATGTTCTTCTTATTGTACATATAAAATTAAAGAATGAACGAATTGATGCAACTTTTCTACCTAATGAAGCTGGCTTAAGATTATAACTAGATTTTAGATGAAATAAAAAAGCATGAATATCTTCCAATTTTACTTTCTCTAAAAACTCTTTATTTAACTTAGATATATCTATCCTTTTTATATCTTCTTCTACTTTTAATTCTGTTTTATCTATACTTACTTGTGTATTTTCTACTATTAACATATCTTTTGGTATTTCATCATTATTATATCTAAATACCAAATATTGAATAAAATGTTTTAAATCATAATTATATTCTTTTATTGTTCCTAATGATTTATTTTGAATTGTTGTACTATAATCTAAAAATTCATTTAAAAAATTAGGATTTTCTTTTCTCTTTATCATACTATTTTCCTCTTATTCTTATACTTCTATTTTATGTTAGTAATTTTAGAATTTAAAGCAATATATATAATAAATAATAAAAACTTTGCACAAAATTAAAAAGCATAAATATTTACTTAATACTTATGCCTTTAATTTAATAAATTACTTATTTTTTTGATTACTTATATATTCGTCTACTTGTTCAATATTTTTTATATAATTTAAATTAGTTATATCATATACCAAATATTCCTTATTTAAATTTAAATCTATTCCTTTAATTAACTTCTTAATTACTTGATGTGTTTCTTTTTTATAATTATCTAAATTATCTAATTTGATATATACATATTTTATCCATTCTTTATTTTTCAAAATATTATATAGTATACCTTTTTTTATATTTTTGCTATTTTCTTTATTTATTTCTTCTAATCCTTTTTCATCAATTAATAAATCAATCATCCTATTTTGATATTTTTCTGGAATATACTCATCTTTAAAATCTTCTGCCCTTAATTTAACTATATTTTTTTCATAATTCAATATAAGGTTTTTGCTTGTATATTGTTTCTCTTTTGTTTCTAGTTGTATTTTTTCTTTAATTTTTTTACTATCAGATTCTAAATATTCTATATTTATATACTTATGAACAATTTCCTGATTAAAAGTATCTAAAGCTTTATTTTCTTTATGTTTAATGTCATTAATTCCATCTTTATATGGTATTAAATTTTTATTTACAAGTTTATCTGATATTAATGCCCATTCCAAATCTCGTCTTTCTTCTAAAAAATTGTCATCTGACATATAATCAACTACATACCATTTTTCTCCTATTTTTACCTTAATCCATGAGTGGTTAGAAGGTGGATTTTCTACAATAACTAAATAGCCTCTAATTATTTTAGTATCCACACCTAATCCATTTAATACATACGCAATTATCTCTGAATATGACATACATACTGCTCTTTTTACAGAATATGCTCCTAAAGATTGTGATAATTCTATTCTTTTAATTTCTCTACTACTAATTTCATATCCAGGTATAAGATCACATTGTAAAAAAGATAATTGAGTTATTAAATTTTCATATACCATTTTATAAACTTCTCTAAATTTTATAAAATTTAGCATTTCTTTTTCAGTTAATTCTTCTTTAATACCTTTTTTAACTTCAGCTTTTATTTTTTCTTTTAATTTAACTATATCTCTGTTTAATTCTTTTATCCCCTTATCTAAATTTAAAATATTATAATGCTTTGAAGTATCTTCTAAATTATATATACATAAACTAATATTTCTTTTATACTTATCAAATATAAGTTTTGATAATACTCCAATTTTATAATTCTTATCATTAAATGATTTAGTATAAAATTCTATTGAATTTATTTTATCTAAAAATTTGTATAATTTCATGTAAATTTCAGTTAAATTACCTTTTAAAAGATTTTGAGATATCATTTTTTCTTCATTTGTTTTGAATTTTATATCTATACTAGAATATGGTAATTTTGTTAAATATTCTTCACTTAAATTCATAAATTCTAGTATACTATATTCTAAATTTTGAATCTTACTTAACTTTTCTTTAAAACTATTAGTATATTTAAATAATTCTTTTTTATCTAAATTTCGCTTATTCACTATTTCTAATTCATTTTCTTTTACTTTATATTCTTCTTTTATCTTAGTAATTATGTAATCCATTTCTTTTTTATTAAATTGATTTAAATAACTTTCAACACTAATATATTTTTTAAATTTTTCCTTATTATATACATATCCATCATCACTTATTATTTTATCTGATACTAAAAAATATGTAGGAATTTCTCCATCTAAAATATACTCTAAATCATAATTTATATTTAAATTATACCAACTCCCATTTTTATTGTTTTCATCTATAAGTTTTATTTTATTAATATATATAGGAACCCTTTTTCCGATAATCTAAATTATACCCAGATATTATAGTATTTTCGATTCCTAATTTATCTAATTCAATTTTTACTTTTTGAGCTATGTTTTTTAACTTATTTAATACTTCCGTATTTATATTTTCATCTTTAATATCTATTAATTTAAAAAATATATATTCAAGTCTTTCATCATATACATTTTCTTTAGCTACTTTATATATAGTTTTAAATATATTAAAAATATTTTCTATTTTCTGTTCTCTCATGTATTTAGTCTCCTCCTTTCTTTTACCTATATTAATATTATATAATGAATAGAAAAAAAGAACTATATATATAGTTCTTTTAATTTCTATGTTCTATTGGTCTTTCTATTTTTTCATGCCATATACCAATATCTCTTTTATCGTCTTCAAATTCTATTAATCTTGTTTGGTAAGCTTCTTTTAATTCCTTTTCTAAATATATTTCTCCAGGTATTTCTAATAATTGATTAAAGATATATCTAGTGAATTCCGGATTTAAAACAAATAGAGGCCCTAATAAATATGTAGCTATAAAATTGTTTATACGAATTCCTTCATTCACATCATTTTCACTATTTCCACTACCTCTCATTACCTTAGCTAAATATTCTATACTTGTTTCTGAAGTATTAAAATCTAAATTATTATTTGAAAGTTCTTTATCTTTTATATAGCTTTGAGTAAATGAGTTTTTAAATCCAACTAAATATATATTATTTTTTAATTTAGCCAATGTATATGAATTATATCTAAGTAACATATTAGTTACTGCAATTGTATTATATAATCCTAAACATTTAATTTTATATTTTTCTTCTATTTTATCTAAATCAATATTTTTTATATGTCCTTTTTCATCATATGTAGCGGCATTATAGTATTCTAAAGTTGTCTTATTTTCTTTAGAAGTTACAAAATTTTTATTTATATATCTTCTATCTAATATGACATATTCTCCAAATAAATCAAAGGCATTTCCTGTTGCTATTATTAATTGCCCTTCATTTATTTTATCAATAATTTCTTTTCTTTTTTCTTTTAGTTTACATAATACTATATTAAATTTAGTTTCTGATAGTGATCCGATATATACTAAATCTACCTTTTCTGATATAAATTTAATCTCATCATTTATACTTGTATATATTATTTCTACATCTTTATGAGCATTTTTAATTGCTTTTATTAAATAATTTATATTTCCATTATCACCATAAAGATTACAAAATTCACTATATAATATTTCTATTTTCATAATACTTCCTAACCTTATATCTTTTTATATTTATCCAATATTATTTGTTTCATTTTTTGTGCTTCATCTTCTACATACATATCATTTAATATATATATTTTTTCAACATCATTAATATCTATATTAGCTACTTCTTCGTAACTATTTAATATATTTATTTTACTTTCATCAATTCCTGCAAGTAATAATCTTGCATTAATATCTTTTTCTCTTGGTGGTATTACATAGATTTCTTTTATATTTTCATCATTTAAAAATTCGAAATCTAATTCATATAACCACATTACTGTTTCTGATCCTTCTATATTATCAAATCTATCTGATAAATGTAATATTAGTTTTTTTGTTCCTAAATCATCTTTTACAGATTTAAACACATTAGAACATGCTATTGGATTTTGTCCTTTAGCTAAATTTTTAATAAGTTTTTTGTTGTTTATAAGTTGATATTCTTCATATCTAGAACCAGTTATTTTTATATTTTTTACTGCTTTTTGTATTGTTTCTATATCTATTCCTAAATTATATGCTCCTACAATTGCCGCTAATTCATTATATATATTAAATAATGTTTCTTGAATTATATTAAAATCAAAAATTTTATTTTCTTTTTTAAAGTATATAGATATAATATTTTTTTCTTTATCAATATTTGTAAGTCTATAATCTAATTCCGGAGAATGTGTAGTTTCATTTTTAGTATTATCTAATCTTCCTTGGTGATTCATCCTTACAAATTCATATTCTAAAGGTTTTAATGTTTTTTCATCTACAACTATATCTCTAACTATATTAAATGGTGTTTCTTTGTCTGATTCTATTCTATCAATACCATAGAATAATTTTTCATTTTTTGTAACAGATGAAGCTATAATATCATCACCATTTACTAATATTTTTGTTTTTTCAGGTATTGATCCTTCTAAAATGTATGAAATGTAATCTGTATTTGCATTTCTTTTCATAGAATCTCTAACTAAATTAGTAAGTATTAAATAGTCTGGTTTTAAATTACTGTATACAAGTGGACTAACTCTTTCGTCCACTTCAAATATACCTATATCTGCATTTGTATGACCTGTTATTGTTGAATTTGATATAAGTGTATTTACAAGTCCAGTTTTTAGATTTGCTCCTCTTCTATTGTCTATATAATTTAAATTTGATTCTTTAACAATATCAACCAAAATATTTGTTACAGATGTTTTTCCATTTGTTCCTGTTATTGTTATTATCTTTTTAGGTTTTTCTAGTTTCTCAAATAGATGAGGATCGATTTTAAGGGCTATTTTACCTCCCATAAAGCTTGTATGTCCTCTAAATTTTAACAATCCCCATGATACAAATTTACCTATAATTATGGCTAGTATTTTTCTCACTTTTTTCTCCTTCAACTCCAAGTATATTTATTATATCTTGGCTTTTATTATTTCTTGGCATATATGCAAGTTCTAACATTGCTAAATCACATGCTGTATATCCTGATGATATTGAAGTTGATAATACGTCAATCTTTTTATTTACATCCCTTCTTCCAACAACTGTTGCACCAAGTAATTTTTGTGTATTTTTTTCAAATAATCCTTTGATAGTAATTTCTTCTGAATTATTAAATATTCTATCACTTGTTGTAGAAACTACTTGTTTTATATAATAATCAATCTTATTTTTTAAAATTGTATTTTCTGATAACCCTGTTCTTCCTAAGTATACTCCAAATGTAGATGTAAGCATTGTATTAGTTGTACCTGAATACGCTTTACTATCTCCTAGTATATTTTTAGCTACTATATACGCCTCTTTATTACCAGAATTTGATAATCTTGGTTCTACATTTAGATTAGATTTAACTTTACTTCTTACAGCAACACAATCTCCTACTGCATATATATCATTTACAGATGTTTTCATATATTCATCAACAATAATATAATCATCTTCATTTGTTTTAATTCCAGCTTTTTTAACAAATTTTGTTCCTGGAATATTTCCTATATTAACTATCGCAAAATTAACATTAAGAGTTTCTATCTCTGTATTTGTTGTATTATTATATGTATATTCTATTTGTAATATATCTTCTTCTTTTTCTTCACTTTTTACAGACTTATCACTTACTTTTAATATATTTATGTCTTTAATTATATCAATATATTCTTCAAGTACATATTCTATTTTATCTGTAATATCCTTATCATATCTTGGCATTATCTTATTAGCTTTTTCAAGTACGGTTACTTTTATACCCATTTTATTTAAGTTTTCAGCTAATTGAAGAGCTATTGCTCCACTTCCAAAAATAGCACATGATTTTGGCTTTTTTCTTTCTAAGTACTTTTTTAATCTTAAAGCATTTTGTAATGTTTTATGAATAAATACATTTTCTCCTAAATTATCAAATTCTTCTGTTTTTTTAGCAAGAGTTCCTAAAGATAATACAAGCTTATCATAACTAATTTTATATATGTTACCTTCTCCTCTATTTAAAAGTTTTAATTCTTTAGTATCTTTTAATATATCTATAACTTCTGTTTCGATTAATACTTTAATATTATATTTTTTTTCAAGTTCATCTATTGTATCTATTATTAAATCTTTTTCGTTTATCATTCCTGAAATATAGTAAGGCATTGCTGTTAACATATATGAAACATATTTATTTTTTTCAATAACTACTATTTCAACTTCTGAATTTAAACTTCTTATATTTTTAGCTACTTCAATACCTGATGATTCTCCACCTATTATTACTATTTTCATAATATACCTTCCTTACTTAATTATTACCATATTTTAATGCTTCATCTGACGCTAATTTATCAACCATTTCGTTATATGTATCTCCACTATGTCCTTTTACTTTTAAAAATTTTAAATTTATTCCTTCTATTTTTTCTAATGATTTTTTATATGCTAAAAGTTCTTTCCATAGTTCTTCATTTTTTACATTTTTATAGTTTTTCTTTTCCCAGTTTACATGCCATTCTAATATACCAGATAGTGAATATTGACTATCTGAATATAAAATTATGTTTAAAGGCTTTTCTTTTGAAACTTTACTAATATTTTCCGGTTTACTTAAAACCTTATATACATATTCTAAAGCTTTCATTATCGCTGTTAATTCCATTATATTATTTGTAGTTTCTTTACTACCTGAAACTATTTTTTTTACTATATTATTTTCATCTGTTATTGTTTCTTTTTCATAAGCGATTATAGCGGCATATCCACCTGGACCCGGATTATATTTACACGCTCCATCTGTATATATTATAATGTCTTTCATATTTT
Organism: Clostridiales bacterium; assembly: GCA_013333105.2. Classification (GTDB taxonomy): domain Bacteria; phylum Bacillota; class Clostridia; order TANB77; family CAG-508; genus JABCPO02. Next base: position 12,179 of record JABCPO020000037.1, read on the forward strand.
TCCTATCTGTAATTTTTTAATTTACGTTCTATTTTCCTATCTACTTCTTTTTTCATAAGATCATATCTTTTATCATATAGCTTTTTCCCTTTTCCAAGCCATAATTCTACTTTTATTTTATTGTTTTTCATATATAAGTATGTAGGAATCAATGATAATGATTTTTCTTTTATTTTTTGATTTATTTTTAATATTTCCTTTTTATGAAGTAATAGTTTTCTATTTCTATTCGGTTCTTTATTATCTCTATCCCCAAATTCATATGGTGAAACATGCATATTTAATATATACGCCTCTCCATTTTTTATAACTGCATATGAATCCGAAATATTTGCTTTTCCTTTAACGATTGATTTAACTTCCGTACCTGCAAGTGATATTCCAGCTTCATATTTTTCTATTAATTCATAATTTCTAAATGCATTAGAATTTTTTATTTTAAATCCCGAAAATTTATTCTTCTTCATTTTCCTCTATTTCTACCCTATCTAATAATTCTTTCCAAGTTTGATCAACATACATTTTATTTTCTGATGAATATGCAAAAATTGGGCTGTATGAAATCCCTAAATCCTTTTTTATATCTTCAACATAACTTTGTACTTTTGTCTTAGCTATTTTGTCTGCTTTATTACATAATATTACAAATGGTAAATTTTGTTTTAATATATATTCATACATCAATTTATCATCATTTGTTGGTTTATGACGAATATCTAATAATAATACTATTAAAGATATATCTCTTACTTTTAAATATTCTTCAATATATTTTCCCATTTCAACAGCCATTATTTTACTCATTTTACTATATCCATATCCTGGTAAATCAACAAAATATAATTTATCATCAATGTTATAAAAATTGATTTGTCTTGTCTTTCCAGGTGTATTACTTGTTCTTGCTAATTTTTTTCTGTTTAACATACTATTAACAAAAGATGATTTTCCTACATTTGATTTTCCAACTAATACAATCTCAGCTGGTAATTCTTTTGGATATTGTTTTGGACTTGTTGCAGATACAACTAAGCTTGCATTATTTTTATTTATATTATCTATCATTTCTTTTTCCTTTTCTTTAAATGGTATTAATTATATTTTATTATATAAAAAATATGTGTAAAATTAAAGAAAACTAGCATTTTTTTATATATTTTTAATTAAATAAGCAATTAAAAAGAGTGCAATCGCACTCTCTATATTTTTCTATTTCTTTCTCGTCTATTTTTTACACGCTTTCTTCCCTCTTTTATCTCATCTTGTCTATCTAAAATAGCAACTATTTTATTTCCAAGAGGTATTGTTTGTAATTCTTCTCTACTAATAACTTCAAATTTGATTACCATTAATAAATATGAAACCATTCCTATTAATATTGAAATCATTAATGTTATTAGGTTTGATTTTATTATATTTTTATACATTAATGTATAAGATGCAAATACTATAATTCCCATCATTACAGATACAAAAATAGATTTTGTAATGTCTTTTCTATTTATTTTGTAATCTAATTTTTTCTTTAATGTATAATATGAAATTAAAAATCCTACCATTTGAGCTACTATTGATGAATATGCAGCTCCATATATATTAATACTTGGTATTTTTATTAATATTAAATTCATAACTGTCTTTATAACTGCTCCTACAAATACTGCTATTGATGGAGTTATTACATCTCCAGCTCCTTGTAATCCACCGGTTTACAGTATGGTTTAAACAGATAAATAGTGTAGGAATACATAGTAGCATCATAAGTTCAGAACCTTGATATGCATGTGGATACATAACTTTTAATAAAGGCTCTGAAAGTACAAATAGACCTACTACTGATGGCATAACTATAAATAATGATATATTCATTGATTTTTTCATCATTTTTTTAGCTTGTTCAAACTCTTTTTTAGCTAAAAATCCTGATATTGACGGAACCAATGCAGTTCCAATTGCAATATTTACAGCTTGAGGTAATCCAACAATTGTATTTACTTTTGATAGAATCCCCTTCATTTCCATAGCTTTTTGTTCTAATTGTCCCTTATCTAAAATATAGTTTTTAAAGGCGTCTTGTATACCATTACTTACTGTTGTTGTATCAATAAATGTATTTAGTACAGATATTAATGATCCTATTGTAATTGGTATAGATAATGCTAATATTGTTTTTATTATTTCTTTTGTAGATTTATTATCTTCTACTGATTTATCATATCTTCTAACTTTTACTTTATGTCTTTCATAATATAGTACAATATATATAAATGCTAATATAATTGATATTGTACCTGCTAAATTACCAGCTGCTGCCATAGTTGGTGCATCTGAAGAACCTGCTACTGCATATATCATAACCATTGTTAATATACAATTTAAGAATTGTTCTAAAGTTTGAGATATACTTGTAGGTTTCATGTCTTCAAGTCCAGTAAAGTATCCTCTGATTACAGCGGCAATTGATACAAATACAATAGCTGGTGCTAAAAATCTAAGTGTTGGTGCAACTGCTTTTACATTTAGTAATATTTCAGATATAAAATCAGCACCAAAGAATAATATCCCAGTAAATACTAATCCTATTCCTCCAAATAAAGCTAATGCTACTTTAAAAATTCGATTTGCACCTTTTTTATCACCTATTGCTATTCTTTCAGATACAAGTTTAGCTATAACAGATGGTATACCAATACTTGATATTGTAAGCATAACTGCATATACTTCATATCCAGTTGAATAATATCCATTTCCCTTATCACCAAATCCTGGAATATTAACTATTACAACACGATAGATAAGTCCAAGTACTTTTACAAGCACCTGGGCTACTATTAACATTATTATATTTTTCATAAATTTTTTAGAACTATGATTTTTCTTTTTTTCTTCTTCTAACGTTTTTATTTGTTGAGTTACAATTCTCATTGTTTCCTGAGTTTGAAACTCACCTGCATTCATGTTCATCTTTAGTTATTTATTACTCCTCTTCTGCATTATGGTATACATTTTGTACATCATCTAAATCTTCTAATAATGATACAAATTTTTCCATTTTTTCATATTGTGCTTCATTTAAAGCTACATTTGTTTGTGGTAACATTACAACTGCTGCTTCTAATGATTTAATATTATTTTCTTCTAATACCTTAACTACATTAGAGAAATCCTTTGGTTCTGTTATTACTTCATATACTTCATCAAATACTTTTAAATCTTCTGCTCCTGCATCTAAAACTAACATTAATAATTCATCTTCATCTAATGATGTTTCAGCTTTTTCTATAACAACTTGTCCTTTTTTATCAAACATGTATGAAACACATCCAGTTGTTCCTAAATTCCCCCCTGATTTACTAAATACATGTCTTACATCTGAAGCTGTTCTATTTTTGTTATCTGTCATTGCTTCAACTATAACAGCTACTCCATTTGGTGCATATCCTTCATATACTATTTCATCATAATGCTCTGTATCTTGATTTCCTGATGCTCTTTTAATTGCACTTGCAATTGTATCATTAGGCATATTATTTGCCTTTGCCTTTGCAATAACTTGTGCTAATGTTGCATTTGTTTCTGGATCTGCTCCTCCGTGTTTTACTGCAACATTTAATTCTCTTCCTAATTTAGTAAATATTTTTCCTCTTTTAGCGTCTTGCTTTCCTTTTCTTGCTTGAATATTGTGCCATTTACTATGTCCTGACATTTTACTTCCTCTCTTTCTTTTTTCTTTTTCAATTTGTATAACATTATAATTATACTATATTAAAACGTATTTTTCTAATAAATATTTATAAAATTAACTATAATTTAGATTTTTTAGGAACTATAAGTCTTAATCCTTTATGAACCATTTGTAATTTTAAATATTTAGTTTTGAAATTCTCACCATCTGATTGTGCATCTATTTCTTTATCTAACTCAATTTCTACATCCTTAGATTTATATATATTAAGTCCTACAATATTTTCAGTATCACCTTTAAAAAATCTAGGTAATAACTTAAATAATTTAAATATATTCATATTTTCAACAACTAATATATCAAAATATCCATCAGTTATATTTGGTCTATCTGAAGGTTTAATTCCATTTCCATAGTATTTTCCATTCATTACAGCTATAAGAAGTGATTTAACCTCTTTGTTTTTGTAAATAACTTGACCATTTTCATCTTCATAACTAATTTTTAATATAGCTTTAAAAGGCTTAGGATTTAACAAACTAAATACTGATGCTAATCCATACATAATACTTTTAGGCATTATTGTCTTTTTAAAAATATTACATACAATATTATTTATTCTAGCATCCAATCCAACAGTTGTAGAATTTAAAAAACATCTTCCATTTGATAATCCATAATCAACTTCAACAACTTTTCCCTCAATAGCTTCTTCGAGTTTTTTAATTATAGTTGTATTTCCCTGGTCAATCATTCTATAAAAATCATTTCCTGTCCCTGCCGGAATTATAGAAAAATAAGCATTTTCCTTATCAAGACCATTTAATGTTTCAAAAGCAGTCCCATCTCCTCCAATAGAATAAATATGATTATTATTTACTGAATACTTTTTAGCAATCTCTATCGCATGTTTTTCATATTCAGATTTAACTAATATATATTCTATATTTTTCTTTTCAGCTAAATCTATAATATCTCTTTCTAAACTCTTTGCAAATCCAGAACCTGCAACAGGATTTAATATAAATATATGTTTCATATACACCTCTTAATTATATATATTATACTTTTTTCCATTTGTTTTATCAAATCAAAACATACTTTTTCAACTTCCGTAATTGTTCGTATATAAAATATAACAATATACATACAATTAAACAATAAAATAAATATAAAAAAGGATGAATAAAAATCCATCCTTAACTTTGTTTTTTAACTTCAGTTTACATAACTAAAATGTGTTTTAAACAGAAATTATCTTTTAATACCTCTGATTTTTCTAATATTATTTATTCTTCTTTGTTCTTTTAATACTCTTACTGAATATCCTATCATTGCTACTAATATTACTCCAAATCCTATATTCTTTTCTGCTCCTGCATATGGTAATATCTTACCTTTTTCTATTTTCTTTGTTAGTATTACTGTCTTTCCA
>JABCPO020000038.1 GCA_013333105.2 Clostridiales bacterium
AGTAGAAAATTATCAAAGAAGATATGAAGGAAATAATAAAGTTATAAATACATATGTAAGTCCAAAAACAGAAGTAGGAATTAATGTAAATAAAAATGGTGGAAAAGCTACAAAAGTTAAAGTAAAATTACTAAAAAACGGAGTAGAAGTTCCAAATACATTAAAAGAAGCAACATTAAATGCAAAAGTAACATATACAAATCTAGAAAAAGCAGATCAAAATGGAAATATTAATAACTACGAAATAGTAGTTGCAGAAGAAGTGCCAAATTATGTATCTACAAAAGATAATTCAGGAAATATTACATTAACATATGTAAGTCCAAAAGTTAATATAACTGTTCAAAAGAACTGGGTAAACGGAGAAACAGTAATTCCAGAAACAATAACAGCTAAATTAAAAAGAAAAATAGCATCAGAAAATACATATACATTTGTACAAGATGTAACAGTAGAAAAGAATAATAACTGGACTAAAGAAATAAGTAACTTAGATAAAACAGATGCAAATGGAAATGATTATACATATATTGTAGAAGAAACAAAAGTAGATAACTTTAATGCAAGCTATAATGGATTAACAATAACAAATACATATAAAGTTCCAAAAACAGAAATAACAATAACAAAAATATGGAATGGTGGAAAAACAAGAGAAAATGTTACATTAGAGTTAAAGAAAGCAGATGGAACAAAAGTAGATGAAAAGAAAACAATAAAAGTAGATGAAAATACATTTAAAGCAGTATTTAGTAATATAGATAAAACAGAATTAAATGGAAATAAAATAAACTTTATAGCAGATGAAAAAGAAACATTTGAAAACTATGTAAAATCTGTAAATGGATTAACAGTAACAAATACATATGTATCACCAAAGATAAATGTATCTAAAACAATTAAAATAGAAGTACCAAAAGAAGTATTTAAAAAGACTACAAAGACTATAGAAGTACAATTATATAAAAATGGAAAACCAGTAGGTGAAACAAAAGTAATAAATGTAGATGATATAGATGAAAATGGAAAAGTAGTTGTAAATTACAAAGATATGGATAAAACAGACTTTGATGGAAATACTTTAGACTATGATGTTAAATTAGTAAAAGAAATAGATGGATACAAATCTAAAGAAAACAAAGAAAAAAATGAAATCTTAATCGAAAAAACTATTGAAAAAGAAAATAAAGAAGTTATAGTTGAATACAATAGTGGAAAAGTAAAACCAAATGTAGTTGTAGAATTATTACAAGATGGAAAAGTAATTAAAACAGAAACATTAACAGCTAATGCATATGTATTTAAAGATGTAGAACTAAATGATAAATTAGGACATGAATACAAATATGAATTAAGAATAAAAAATAAAAAAGATTTAACAAATAAATACTATGAAGTAGAATTAGAATCAAATACAAATGCTAAAAAATCAAAAATTACATTAACAAATGTAAGTCCAAAAACAGATATACCACTAAAAATATTGTGGCAAGGAAAAGGAAAGAATAATCCAACTGTAAAAATACAATTATTAAGAAATGGACAACCTATGGGAGAAATAGTTGAATTAACAGGGAAAGACGATTATATTTTCAAAGGCTTAGAAAAATTAGATGAAAACGGAAAAGAATATGATTACAAAGTTTCAGTAATTGGAGAAATCCCAGAATATTATTATGAAATAACTCCAAATGGAAGAACAATTATTGCTACAAGAAATGAAATAAAAGCTAAAATATTACCATATGCAGGATTAAAAGAAAATATGCCAATATCATATGTAGTATTAGCAGTATTAATAATAGAACTTGTATATTTAAATAAAGCAAAGAGAAATATAAAGGAATTAGAAAATATTTCAGATATAAAAAAATAATTAAGAAATAGAAGATAATACTAATATTATTTAAGTAGAGATAGAATAAAATCTATCTCTATTTTTTTATGCATATAAATTTTTGCAACTATATTATAGTGTATATATTTACTTTTAATTACATTTATTACAATTATATTATAAATTTAATAAAATGCTGAAAAAACAAGGGGGGCGATAAAATATATAGGTAATAATATATATAGGGGAGGAAATATGAAAAAGAAAATAAATGTATTATTAGCATTAATAGTATTAATAAGTTTATCAAGCATATTTTTAATAACTAATATGTCTACAAATAAGTTAATAAAAGCTGAAACTATTAATCAAAAAGAGAGTAGTCCAAATGGAGTTGTCGAATTTGATGACGAAAACGGAGATAATTCTTTAAAAAACTATATATTGGAGTATTTAAAAGCAGATAAAGAAACAAGAAAAACATTAAAAAATAGGGTTTATTTAAAATTAACAGATGAAAATTATGTTAAACCAGATTCTGAAGACGAAATATTTGAATCTGAAATGGAAAAAATAGAAGAAATGATATTAAATCCGTTAGAAAATGAAAATATAACAAATTTAATAGGATTAGATAAAGCTATTAATTTAAAAAAATTAGTAATTAATAATAATGAAGATTTTATAGATGACTTTAATAATTTAAGTAATTTAACAAAATTAACATATTTAGATTTAAATCATACTAGAGTATTTGACTTAGGTGGATTGGAAAATTTAACAAATCTAACATATTTAAATTTAAGTTATTCTCAAAATTTAAATGACTTAGAGGCTTTAAAAGGAATGACAAATCTAAAATATTTAAATTTAGAAGGTACAAATGTAGAAGAAGATGATAAAGACGCTATAAAAACTTTAACTAATTTAACTGATTTAAGAATTTTCAATTCTAAAATTGATGATTTAACAGGATTAGAAGGTTTATCAAAATTAAAAATAACTTCATTTGATCATATTTTAAGAATAAAAGTAAAAGAATCAGAAAATAAATTTAAATTACCTGTATTATTAAACCAAAACGATCCTACTCAAGAATTAGATATAGTTGGAAATAGTAATGGGTTATTAAGAAAAAATGATGATGGAACATATTCATTTACAAGAAAAGTTTCAGGAATTCAAAGAGTAGAATTTAAATCAGATAAATTTGAAAAATATGAATTTAGAAGTGGTGGTGCATCTGGGTATGATATACCTCCTTATATGAATATATTGGAAATTGATCCAGATATTGAAGATAAAGTAACAATAACAAAAACAGTAAAAGATTTGTCAAATACATTATTAAATAATGAAAAAGAAACAAAATTAATTCCAGTAATAAAAAGAAATGG
>JABCPO020000039.1 GCA_013333105.2 Clostridiales bacterium
ACTTCCAACTTCTGCCGTTCGACTTGCATGTCTTATGTACGCCGCCAGCGTTTATCCTGAGCCAGGATCAAACTCTCATTAAAAATGTTTGACTTTTTTAGACTCTTTGATAAATCTGACTTTATCTTATCCTGTCCTTTTATTGTTATTTGGATAGTACTATAACTATCCGCTTGGTTTATTTTCTCTTAAAGGATATTGTTTATTTTTCAATGTATTTTCAATGTTCTTAATTGTTGTTCGTTATTCGCGATCAACAATATTTATTATATACAAGTGTTTAATTTTTGTCAACACTTTTTTTATATTTTTTTATTTTTTTGTTTTTTGTTCAAAATAAAAATTATAGTGAGAACTTCACTATAATTAATATAACATTTTATTTTTTATTTTTCAATAACTTTTTTATATTTTTATTTTTTTTAGTATTTCTTCTTTTATTTCTAAAATTTCTTTCAATTTATCATTTTTTACACATTCTATTTTAATCCATTTTTCTGTTTCACATATATAAAGAGAATTGTCACTAACTTTTTTTAAATATTCATTATTTTGTTCATGAATATCTTTACCTTCTAATTTCGCTTTTCTAGATTTTCTTAATTTTTCACTTTCTTTTAGATCCATATAAAGAAATATAACGTAATTAGGTTTCGGTAAATTATACTTATTATATTCTAATTCTTTATTCCAATTAATAAATTCATCTATTTTATTTTTATTTTCCATTTTAGCAGCTTGATAAATAATATTAGAAGTTACATATCTATCCATTAATATATAATAATCTTCATCATAATACTTTTTTATTTCTTTTATATATGTTAGATATCTATCTACCGCAAAAAATGTAGATGCTATATATGCATTTATATTTTTCGCATCATCTCCAAATTCTCCATTCAGATATTTTTTTACAAAATATGATGAATCTGAATTATAATTAGGAAAACTGAATTTCACTACTTTTTCCCCTTTTTCTTTTAGGTATTTATATATTTCTTCAGTTTGTGTTTGTTTTCCGGCTCCATCCGTATTAGATTCTACAACTATTATTTTTCCCATTTAATCCTCTTCTATATATCTTTTTTCTTCAGTTTGTTTTATAGGTTCTGTCATCTTCACTTGATTTACTGTATATAAAGGTCTTAAGTTTTCTGTTTTTAATATTTCCATTATTTTATAATTTAAATTTTCTTTTACATTTAAGAACTTACTATATTCATAATCTGTTATATAACAATAAATCATAAGTTTTAATCCTTCTTGTGATATATTCTCGAATCTTGTTACAATAGTTTCCCTTATAACTTTAGAATCGTTTTTTAATATATTGTTTACTTTAGCTAATACTCTTCTTATTTTTTCTTCTTCTGTATCAAAGTCTAAAAATATATTATTTTCTATTCTTCTATTTTCTATTTTATCGAAATTTATTACATACTCTGTTGTTATCATTAAATTAGGTATACTCATTAACGCATTGTTTTTTAATCTTATAACTGTATTTCTTAATGTTATATTTTCTACCGTTCCTATATATTCTCCTATTTGAATAGAATCTCCTATTGAAAACGGTTTTTCAGATATTATAGTTGCCCCAGATATAACACTTTTAACTAAGTCTTGAACTGCTAGTGCTATAATAGCTGAACCTATTCCAAGTCCGGCAACTAATCCATTTATATTATATCCCATATCAGTTATTATTATAAATACAGCAATTATATATATTACATATTTAATTATATTAAATATAAATGTATTAGTTAGTATCTCAACTTTTAATTTTATATTTTCATTGTTATCAATTGCTTTTATAATTACTCCTTCTGGATTAATTATATTTATTATCGTTTTAGCTATTATAAATATAGCTATTATTTTATAAATAGTTCTTACATTTTTTATTCCTTCTGGATTTTTATACCATATTAAGAATATGAAATACAATCCAGTTAGTAGAAAGAATGATTTTAAATATCTTCTAGGGAATTTTAATATTTCTTCTTTTTCTACATTTAATATTTTACCAGTTAAAATTAACACTAAATTAATTACTTTAGTTCTAGCTAGTATTAATAACAATACTATCATTGTTAATATCTCTGGTTTTAAGAATACTTTTATTTTTTCATAAATTAATAATATTTCATATCCTAAATCTAACATGCTACTCCTTTTCTTAAATTACTTTAACCTATTAATATAATCAATTATTTTAATGTGCTTCTCTAAGTACTGGTTTAATTGTAATATTAATAACTGCTCCTTTTTCCACTATAGCACCAGCAGATGGGTTTTGGATCATCGCCACTCCCTCTGTACCACTTAATGTATAATTTAAATCTAATGATTTTAATTTTTGTTTAATTTGCTCTATATTCATTCCTTTTAATTCTGGTAATGTAACTTTATCTGTTTCTTCTCCTGCATTTGTTAAATATACTTTTGAACCTGGTTCTAATTTTGTTCCAGGTTTTGGATTTTGAACTCCAACCTTTGTTTCTTCCGGTGTTTTATTATTTTTTACAACCACCTCTAATCCTTGTGTTTTTAATATTTCTGTTGCTTCTGCAACTGTTTTATCAACAACGGATTTTACTAATGCACTCTTAACTTGTGCTGTTTGATCTTCTGCATTTTGTTTTTTAGCTAATTTTGAATCAACTAGTATTTCTTTTAGTATTTGTCCTACTACAGGAGCCACAATTTGTCCTCCTTGAATTGATTTACCTTTAGGATCTCTTAGTATCATAAGTACAACATATTCTGGATTTTCTGTCGGAACTACTGCAACAAATGATGCGACATATTCTCCGCCTTTTGCTCCTTCAGCTGGTTCTGATGTTCCACTTTTCCCTCCTACATTATATCCAGGAACTCCTGCATTTTTACCTGTTCCTTCTACTACAACAGATTTCATCATATCTAATATTTGTTTTGAAGTTTCTTTTGAAACTACTTGTCTTACTTCTTTTTTTTCTGTTATTTGTTGGCTTCCATTTTCTGTATTTTCTACTTTATGTACTATTTGAGGGACTAATAATTTCCCTTCATTTACAAGTGCTGATATTGCAGTTATAAGTTGTATAGGTGTTACTTGGAATCTTTGACCAAATGACAATGTTGCTAATTCAACTGGTCCAACTGAACTTTCTTTATGCATTATTGAGTTTGATTCTCCTAATAAATCTATTCCTGTTCTTTCAGTTAATCCAAATGAATGTAAATATTTATAAAATTTATTTACTCCTAATCTTTGTCCTAATTGTATAAAAGCAGGATTACATGAATTTTCTAACGCTTGTCTTAAAGTTTGTGCTCCATGTGGGTTATAAAATCTCCAACACTTAATTTCTCTGTCATATACCCTTTGTACTCCTGAGCAATAAAAATCTCCTGGTTTATCTGGAGTTGTAACTCCTTCTTCTAATCCCATAGCTGAAGTTATAAGTTTAAATGTTGAACCTGGGTCGTACACATCAGTTATTGGTTTATTTTTCCATCTGCCATACAATCTATCCATTTTATCATTTTCATTTAATTTATCCCATTCTTCTTTTGTTACATTTATTGGCGTTCTAGGATTATTTAAATCATAAGTTGGCTCATTTGCCATAGCAAGAACTTCTCCTGTTTTAGGAGACATAACTAAAGCCATTCCATCTCTAGCATTATTATGTTTTACAGCTTCTTTTAAATATTTTTCAACCATTGTTTGCATTTTTATATCAATTGTTAAATACACATTTTTTCCATCTTCTGCTTTTATTAATTGTTCTGGATTTTCTTTAGTCAAATTTCTATGAACGTCTGATTGTGAAACTATTCTTCCTTCTCTTCCTGTTAATGTAGAATCTAATTTCTTTTCCAATCCTTCTTGTCCCACATTATCTTCTCTAACAAATCCAATTATATTTGATGCTACTGAACTATATGGATAAATTCTTTTTATATCTTTATCTATATTTACTCCTGCTGTTATTTCCATTTTCTTTAAAACTTCTTCTAATTCATGAATTTTGTCTTTTTCCACTTTTGGTGCAATTGTTACTACATCCTTATTAGAATTAATTTTTTCTAAAGTTTCTTCTTTTTTTATTGAAAATATTTTTTCTATCGCTTGAGCAAATTCTTCTTTATTTATTTCTTTATTTCTTTTACCTTTTAATAATTTAGGGTTAACAGTTACAGTATCTACTTCTACACTTTGTGCTAAAACTTCTCCGTTTCTATCTAATATATTACCTCTTTTAGCTCCTATTCTTTTCTTTAATAACTGTTGATTTCTTGCTTTTTCTTTTAACTTTGAACCTTCTATCAATTGTAGCTTAGCAAATTGACCTATTAAAATCATAAATAATATTACAATTCCCAATAAAAGAAATAACATTCTTTTAGGCATTTTTTTATCGTTTAATATTCTTTTCTTTTTTATTTCTTCTTTTTTCTTAAGTCTTTTTTGCAGCTTATTGTACTGTTCTCTTGAATTCCTTATATATATATTATCCGCCAATACTCACTCCTTTATTTCTTAATTATATATTTACAAAAATATACATTCAAGTATAAATAAAACTATGAAACTTTCATTTCATAGTTTTGTTACCTTTTATTAAATTAATTCTCTTATAGCTTTTATTCTTTCTTCAATAGTAGGATGTGTTGAAAACCAGCTTGATTTACCTCTTTTTTCTATTCTTGGTTCTTCTATAAACATTTGTGCTACTGTATCAACATTTTCCTCTAGTACTTCTTCATCTTCACTTATTTTAATTAATGCACTTATTAATGCATTCGGATTTCTTGTTATTGCTACTGATCCTGCATCTGCTAAGTACTCTCTTTTTCTTGAAATAGCTAATTCTAATAAATTAACTAATATAGGTGTAATTATAGCTATTAAAATAGAAATTATTCCTATTAAAAGTTGTCCTTTTTCATTTTCTTCATATTTTTTAGAAATTCTACTATTTAATATTATATTAGATAATAAAATAATCATCCCACCCATTGCAGATACAACTGCTGATAATCTAATATCATAATTTATAATGTGAGTTAATTCATGTGCTATTACTGTTTCTAATTCTTGTCTTGTAAGTCTTTCTATAATTCCAGTAGTTAGACATATAATCGAATTTTTTGGATCTCTTCCTGTTGCAAATGCATTTATTTGGTTTGATTCTATAACATATACTTTAGGTTTATGTTCCATTCCTGCTGAAACAATTAATCCATCTAATATATCGTTTATATATTTATATTTTCCATCTGCTGGTACAGCATTTACAGATGCTAATATTAATGTACTTGTATTCCAATATGAAACCAATGTAAATATAATAGATATTGGTATTGATACTATTATACCTATGCTTCCATATCCAAAATATGTAGTTATATAAGTTATTAATAACGTAATAATAATTAAAAAAGCAAGAACTATATAGATAGTTCTTCTTTTGTTTTTTCTTATATCATCATAAAAATCAAACATTAAAATTCAACCTTTACACTTTTTCTTGCTTCTGCTTCTTCTACTTCGAATAAATCTTTTTCTGTAAATCCAAAGTTTGTAGCTATTATATTTGCTGGTACCATCTTAATAGTCATATTATATTTTGTTGTAATATCGTTATAGAATTGTCTTGAATATGCAATCTTATCTTCTGTTGATTGTAATTCATTTTGTAATTCTAAGAAATTAGTATTAGCTTTTAAATCTGGATATGCTTCTAATTGAACCATTATTCCTGATATTTGTCTTGACATATCTGATACCATCTTTGATTTTTCTTTTACATCATCATTTGATAATCCTTCATATCTTGATCTATAAGCAGCTATTTTTTCTAAAACTTCTGCTTCATGTTTAGAATATCCTTTTACTGTATTTACTAGATTTGGAATTAAATCAAATCTTCTTTGTAATTGAACATCTATATCTTTTAAAGCTTTTTTTACTCTTTCACTTAATTGTACTAATCTATTATATGTTTGTATTACCCACATAACTACTATTAATATTATTGCAATTATTGCTATTGTTATTCCTATTCCTACCATTTAATCCTCCTTAATCATTAATAAGTAATCTAAACTTATTATATCATATAGATTTTATATTATCTATAATTACATATTATCTAAAATATAATCTACTGCATTTCTTACAGTTGAAATTTTTTCTACATCTTCGTCCGGGATTTCCAATCCAAATTCTTCTTCTAATTCCATTATAAAGTCTACAACATCTAATGAATCAGCTCCTAGATCCTCTAAAAATGAAGCATCTAATGTTACTGTTTCTTCATCTACTCCTAATTGTTCAACTATTACTTTCTTTACTTTTTCAAATATTTGTTCTGAATCCATAACTTTCTCCTTCTTACTTAATGTTTCTATATAATTATATATATACTTTAAAATTTTTATAGTCAATATATTTTTTAAAATTTTTTTATTTTTATAGAATTATATCAAAAATAGTTTTTATATTGATTTTTTCTTTTAATATATTTAATAATACTTATGTACATATATTATACAAATGGAGGGTCTTCATGAAAACAATTAAATCATTTTTTAATTTAATTTTTTATACTATAAAAAAAGATATTATAGTAGATATAAATAATGGGAAATTTTTTATCCCTTTTATTAAATTATTTTTAACTGGATTTATAATACTATATATAAATATAATCTCTACAAATTATATAGTTAATTCTATTGATTTGAATTTAACACCTTATATTCCTATATTTGTAGGTATTACTTCTGTATCTCTTTTATTTGGAACAGGAAGTTCTATCTTTATAGGAAGTAATTTTGATAAAATAAAAAATAATAAATTTAATACTTTTAACAAAGTTATTAATATAATAGGTTTAGGTAGTATTTTAATAAGCTCTATACTTTGCTTTTTAACTTTATTATTTAATAATTTGTTTTTTAAAGATTTAAATAATATTTTTTATAGTTTATTATTAATGTATTTAACTTTAATTGCTCAAAATGTATTTACTTCTTTAAACATTGTATTAAGAACTTTAGGAAAAGTATATTTTTCAAATTTACTTTCAATCATAAGTATTTTTTCTATTTACTTAATACATTTGAATTATATTCCTTTATTGATATTTTTATTATTAACCCTATTAATTATAGTTTATTTCAAAAAAAGTAATTTAATAAATAATATTAATAATGCATATATTTCAAATTCAAAATATAAATATCTACCTATTTTAAAAAATATATTAATATTAGGTTTGCCGACTTTCCTTGTACAATTTATTTCTTTAATCATAGGTGTATTATTTATAGTAATCCCAAGTATCAATTATGTAAATACTATATTAGAAATAACAAATACAACTAACATTATAATCGTTTCATTCACTCAATCTATCGGAATTATTTTTACATATAACTTCTATAACACTTCGATATCTAATAAACAAAAAAGGAATGAAATAACTTTATCAAATATACATAAATCAATGATTATATTTACCATTATTTCTTTACTTATTGAAACAGTAATATTATTAACACCTAATCTATCATTAGATGTTAAATTTTTCTTTTCAACATACATAATATTTGGGTTTTCAATAGTATTAGGAGGGCTTTATAATTCAATTGGTAAAATATTTACAAGTATATTTTTAAGTACAGTTAAATTTTATTGTTTATTTATACCAATTAATATTTATTTTATTATGATTAATTTAATATACTTAAAATTGTATTCTAGTATTATATCCGATATAATTGTTTTAATAATATTAATTATATTTTATATTAAATTAAAAAATATAATTATAACTAATGCAGAATAATTATTTTAAATTATTCAGAAAGGAAATTGCATGCAAAATTCTGGAAAAGTTATTGCAGAAGTATTATTAGGAATGTCTTTATTAAGTTTTTCATTCCCTAGTCATACTCAAGATATATCAAATACAATTTCAAATTCATCATCATTTTTTATTACACCAATGCAAATAAAAAAAGATGATAACTTATCTACTGTTAATTTTAAAGATATCTTTGGAGCTAATCCAACAGATGAAAATTCTACTGCAGTATCACAAAATCAAAATAAAGAAATGACTCTTAAAATATTAAATTTTGAAGATGACTTTGTTGCCATTTTAAAAATAGGTGATAAATCTTTACTTTTAAATTCTGGAAAAGCTAAAAATAGAGTTGCATTAATGGAAACTTTAGGAAAAATGCAAATTTCAAAACTTGATGCAGTTATAGTAACAGATATTAATGAAAGTACTGAAAATTTATTTACTTTAGCAGAATTAGGAATTGTTAAAAAGATTCTTCTACCTGGAATACAATTAAACAAAAATACCAGTGATTTTAATTTAGTAGAAAAACTAAAAGATACAAAAAAGAAATTAGAAGAATTAAATACAAATGTTCAAGAAATATATGATCAAACAAATATTAATTTTGCAAAAGCAACATTAAAAACAATTTTACCAGACGGTTCTTCATCAATTTCTTTATTGATCGAAAACAATGAAAATACTATACTTCTTCAAGGAGATTTAACTCAAGATAAGCAAAAAGATATTATTCTTCCATTAGTAAATACTTATATAGTTCAATCAAAGTTTGCTCTTTCTAAAGATTATATAAATAAAGTTAAACCAGAAAAAGTATTATTAGTAGAAAGAAAAGATTCTTTATTATCTGAAGATTCTAAAAAACAAATTCAAGATATTGTAGGAAAGGATAATTTATTTAATGTAAACTCTATAAATGGTTTCTCTGTTGTTTTACCTCCTTCTTCATCTAAATTTGAAATAAAAAAAGATAACATATAAAAAAATATATGTATAAATATCTACATTATAAATACAAACTATAATAAAAAAGATAAAATGAAATTCAAATTTATTTTCTTTTATCTTTTTTTATTTTATTTAATATATAAACATAATGCCCTTTATTATGTTTCCTATTATCTGTTAGTTCTTTACAAAATTCTTTTATCATGTTATAATCTCTATTGTGAAACTTAAAAATTTCAGATTAACATTAATGAAAGGAGATAAATTATGCCAAATATTAGATCAGCTAAAAAAAGAGTTAAAGTTACAGAAGTAAAAACTTTAAGAAACAGCATGATTAAATCAGCATTTAAAACAGCTATAACAAAATTTGAAAATTCAATTTCAAATAATGATAATAAAGAAGTTATCGTAGCTAACCACAAAAATGCAGTAGAAAAAATCGATAAAGCACATTCAAAAGGTGTATTAAAAGCTAATACAGCAGCAAGAAAAAAATCATCATTAGCAAGAAAATTAAATTCTGTTAAATAAATTAATTTGATCAAGTTAATTCATAAAAAGAAGGATTACAAATTTTGTAATCCTTCTTTTTTATCTATTATTTAATTTATTTATCATTATTTCGTTAACCATTTTAGGATTTGCCTTCCCTTTTGATAATTTCATTGCTTGTCCTACTAAAAATCCTAAAGCTCTATCTTTTCCATTTTTATAATCTTCTATTGATTGTTCGTTTTCTTCTAACACTTTTTCTACTATTTCTTCAATAGCTTTTTCATCTGTTATTTGGATTAACCCTTTTTCCTTTACTATGTCTTTTGGATTTTTTCCTGTTTCTAACATTTCTTTAACAACAATCTTCCCTGTTTTACTATTTAAAACATTTTCTTTATGCAATAGAACTAATTCTGCTAAAGTTTGTGGTGTTACTTTTAATTCTTCTGGTGAAATTACATTTTCATTTACATATGCTGCAATATCAGTCATTAAATAATTTGCAATTTCTATTGGCATTTTTGCTAATTTTTCTGCATTTTCAAATAATTTTATGTATTGTATGTCTGATAATATAAATATTATTTGTTTATCTGATAAATTAAATTCTTCAATGTATCTTTCTTTCTTTTTATTTAATAATTCTGGCATTTCATTATTTATTTCTGATACTTGTTCTCTTGGAACTTTAAACATAGGTAAATCTGATTCTAAGAAATATCTATAATCATTAGCATTTTCTTTTTTTCTCATTACTTCTGTTTCTCCAAGTACATCATCCCATCTTAATGTTTCTTGTTCTATTTTTTTACCTTCTTTAGCTAATTTTACTTGTCTTTCATATTCATATTTTAATGCTCTTTCAATAGATTTGAATGAATTCATATTTTTAATCTCAGCTCTATTTCCAAATTTATCAGTGTTACTTACAGAAATATTAACATCTGCTCTAAATCCACCCTCTTCCATTTTACATTCTGCTACTCCTAGATATATTAATAATTTTCTCAATGTTTCTAAGTAGTCAATTGCATCTTCAATTGTATGAATATCTGGTTTTGATACTATCTCTATTAATGGTACTCCACATCTATTAAAGTCTATTAAATTCCCTCTTCCAAATGGATCTTTTGTCATTTTAGCAGTATCTTCTTCCATATGGATTCTTTCTATTCCTATCTTCTTTTTATTTTCACCTTCTCCTATCTCTAAATATCCTTCATAACAAATAGGTTTGTTATGTTGACTTATTTGATATCCTTTTGATAAGTCTGGATAAAAATAATTTTTTCTGTCAAATTTTGATTCCTCTATTATATTACAGTTTGTTGCTAAACCTGCTTTTATAGCATACTTTAATACTTCTTCATTAAAACTAGGTAATGCACCTGGTAATCCCATGCATATAGGACATATATTTGTATTCGCTTCTTCTCCATATGCATTTTTGCAAGAACAATATGCTTTTGTTTTTGTTGATAGTTCTGCGTGAACTTCTAATCCAACTGTCATTTTATATTCTTTAAATTCTTCCATTAGTTTACCTTTCTACTTACTTTTATTTATTATCATTTGTTCCTAGTTCACTTGTTTTTTCTGGTTTCTCCCACGAAATATAATCACAATTATTTTTAGGATTATTTTCGCATATATAATAATTTTTTCTATGTTTTGTTTTTCTAACTATAATTCTACCACTACATTTTGGACAAACTTCTTTTATATATTTCTCAATTTTCTTTGTGTTTTTACATTCTGGGTATCCCATACAAGCTAAGAATTTTCCAAATCTTCCCATTTTATAAACCATATGTCTACCACAAATTTCACAAATTTCTTCACTTACTTCATCTTTTATTTCTATTTTTTCTTCTATTTCTTCGCATTTATCTAAGTCTTTTTTAAATGCAGAATAAAAAATATTAAGAATATTTATCCAATTTTCTTTTCCCTCAGCAACATAATCAAATTTTTCTTCTATACCAAATGTGAATTTAACATTAAATACATCATCAAAGTTTTTAACTAATAATTTATTTACAATTTCTCCCAATTCAGTTGGTACTAAAGTTTTCTTCTCCTTTTTTATATATCGTCTTGCTTCTATTGTATTTATAGTTGGAACATATGTACTTGGTCTTCCAATTCCATTTTCTTCTAATTTTTTAACAATACTTGCTTCCGTATATCTAACCGGTGGCTCTGTAAAACTTTGTTTAGAATTTTCCTTTATATAAAATACTTCTTGATCTATTTTTACTTCTGGGAACTTTTCAAATTCATTTTCTTCTATATCATTCTCTTCTTTATTTGATTCTTCTTTTTCTATCTTTTCTGATTTATTAAACTCTTTTATTCCATAGACTTTTAAAAATCCTAAAAAGTTAATTTTTGATCCATTTGTTCTAAATTCATAATCATTATTATTTATTTTTAGTGTTATTGTATCATAAATTGCTGGTTTCATTAAAGATGCTAAGAATCTTTGATATATAAGTTTGTATAATTTATATTCATCATTTGATAAATATTCTTTTATATCTTCCGGTTTTAACTCTGGATATGAAGGTCTTATCGCTTCGTGTCCGTCTTGAGCTGATGCTTTTGTTTTAAAATATCTATTTTCAAAATATTCTTCACCATATGAGCTAGATATTATTGCTTCTGCTTTTTTTCTAGCTTCTTCTGAAATTCTTGTAGAATCTGTTCTCATATATGTAATTAACCCTGTTGTACCTTTTTTAGGAATTTTAATTCCTTCATATAACTTTTGTGCAACAGACATTGTCTTTTTATATTAAAATTAATACTTCTTGAAGCAGCTTGTTGTAAAGTTGAAGTTGTAAATGGTGGTGTTGGATTTTTCTTTCTTTGACCTATTTTAACTTCTTTAACTATAAATTTATTATTTTTTATACTATTTACAATCTCGTCTACTTCTTCTTTAGATTTTAATTTTTGCTTTTTACCATTTTTACCATAAAATTGTGATAAAAACTCTATTTTATTATCTGTTAAAAGTACATTTATATTCCATTATTCTTCTGGAACAAAATTTCTTATTTCTTCTTCTCTTTCTATTATTATTCTAAGTGCAACTGATTGTACTCTTCCTGCTGATAATCCAGATTTTACTTTTTTCCAAAGTATAGGACTTGTTTTATATCCTACAATTCTATCTAATACTCTTCTTGCTTGTTGTGCATCAACTAAGTCCATATTTATTTTTCTTGGTTCATCTACAGCTTTTTTTACTGCTTCTTTTGTTATCTCATTAAAAGTAACTCTATTATTTTCAGTTAAATTAAGATCTAATAATGTTGCTAAATGCCATGCAATCGCTTCCCCTTCTCTATCAGGGTCGGTTGCTAAATATATAACATCTGAGTTTTTAGCTTTCTTTTTTAATTCTTTTATTAAATCACCTTTACCTCTTACATTTATATATTCCGGATTAAAATTATTATCAATATCTACACCCAATCTTGATTTTGGTAAATCTCTTAGATGTCCTTTAGAAGCTACTACTTCTACATTTTTACCTAAAAACTTTTTTATTGTTCCCGCTTTAGCCGGAGACTCAACAATAATTAATTTTTTCATAAATTTCTCTCTTTTCCTCTATACAATTTTCATTATTTCTCTATATATATCTTCTAACACATCTCCTGGTGCTAATTTATTAGCATTTTCTTTCATTATTTTTAATTTTTCTTTATCTTCTAATACTAATTCTAATTTTTCTTTTAATGTTTCTTTTGTTATATCCTCATTTTTTATGATATATCCTGCATTATTAATTTCAAATACTTTAGCATTTTCTTCTTGTCTATTTGCTTTCCTATTAGGAAGTGGTATAAATATTGCTGGTAATCCTACCACACTTAATTCAGTTATTGTCATTGCTCCAGCTCTTACTACTGCTAAATCTGAAACATTTAATATTTCATTCATATTATAAATATATGATAAAACTTTTACATTTTTTATATTTTCTATATCTATATTTTCTTTTGAAAGTTTCTCTTTATATCTATCAAATTGCTTTTTACCTGTAGCCCATATTAATTGATAATCATCTTTTTGATTTTTTATATTTTCTATAACTAAATCACAAACTGCATCATTAATTTTTTGTGCCCCTTGACTTCCACCAAAAACTAAAATTGTTCTTTTCTCACTTGATAATCCTAATTCAGTAAGAATTTTATTTTTTTCTTCTTTATTATATTCTTTCTTTTCTACTGTTGATGGATTTCCTACATATTTTAAATTAGTTTTCTTTTTAAAGTATGTTTTTGCTCTTTCTAGACCTAATAATATTTTATCTGCTTTTTTATCAAAAAGTCTAACAGCTAATCCTGGATATGCATTACTTTCGTGAAGTACTATTTTTTTATTCATGCTTTTGGCTGCAAACATAGTTGGAACGCAAACAAATCCACCTGTTCCAATTACTACATCTGGATTAAATTCTTTTATAATTTTTCTTACTTTTAATATACTTAAAAATGTTTTTATTATATTTTTAAAATTTTCAAAATCAATATTTTTCTTCATTCCATATGCTTCTATTTGCTTTAATTCATATCCTGCATTTGGAACAAGTTCATTTTCTAATCCATATGTTGTACCTATAAATAATATTTTAATTTTTTCATTTTTCTTTTCATATTCTTTTTTTAATTTATTTGCAATAGACAAAGCAGGATTTATATGTCCTGCTGTTCCTGCTGCAGCTATCATTATATTCATTTTATCTCCTAATAATTTACTACTTTAGCAATTTAAATATTTTTTCTTAATTTCTTTTTCTTTTATACTTCTATCTGATTCTTTTGAAATATTTGCCATCAATCCTATTTGTAATAATAATACTACTAACGCTGTACCTCCATAACTAAAGAATGGTAACGGCATTCCTGTAACAGGTATTAAATTTGATACTACTGCTAAATTTATTATAACTTGACATGAGAACATAGAAATTATACCTATAGCAAGAATTTTTCCAAAAAAGTCTGGTGCATTTCTAGCTATTAACACTCCTCTCCATATCAAAAATATAAATATTGCTATTACAACAACTACTCCAATAAATCCCCACTCTTCTGAAAAGATAGAAAATATAAAGTCGTTTTGTGGTTCAGGTATATAACTTTGTTTTTGTTTACTATCTCCTAAACCTTCTCCAAATAATCCTCCTGATCCAACAGCATATAAACTTTGTACAATCTGCCATCCAGCTCCTTTTATATAATCAAAAGGATTTTTCCATACTTCTATTCTTTGTCCTCTAAATCCTCCTGATCCAGAAGATAATACACTATAAGCTGCTGTTCCACCTACTGCCAAAATAGCTAATCCAGATGTAATTAAAGATGTATAATTTACTCCTGCTATTAGTATTTGTGCAATACCTGCACTAGCAATTAATATAGCAGCACTCATATGATTTTGAGTAATAAATGTTACTCCTGCCATTATCAATATCAATAATAATGGTATAATTGAATTTTTTGCTTCTTTTAATTTTCCATTTTTATGTACATAAAAACAAAATCCTGCTGTTACAAAAAGCATTCCAACTTTTACAAACTCTGATGGCTGAATTTGAATTGGACCTACTTTTATCCATCTAACAGCTCCTTTTGTTTCTTTTCCTATAAATCTAACCATGATCGATACAACAACCATTAAAATATAAAGAAAAATCAAAATTTGTTTTTTGTTATATTTTTTATAATCAATATTATATACAACTATTGCACCAATTATTCCTATCACTCCAAAAAATAATTGTCTCGTAAAATAATAATAACTATTTCCACTTTCAGCTAATGCTTTTGGAGCACTTGCTGAAAGTAATGTTATTATACCTATTAAGAATAATACTCCAGATGCAATAATAAAACTATAATCTGGCTTTGCCTTTATTTTTCTTTTATTACTATCTATATTCATAATTACCTATCTTTTGTTATTTTATATTATATATTGTGTTATTAAACATGTAATAATTGTTATTAATGTGAAAATAACTACAACTTTTAATTCTGACCATCCTTTTGCTTCAAAATGGTGATGAATTGGTGCCATTTTAAAGAATCTTTTCTTTGTTTTCTTAAAGTATAATACTTGAATAATTACAGATATTGCTTCAAATACTGGTACAATAGCTATTAATACTAAAAATAGTTCTAGATTTAAAACTATTGCTGAAATAGCTATTATTGCTCCTAATAAGAATGAACCTGTATCACCCATAAATACTTTTGCTTTATTCCAATTAAATAATAAAAATCCAATATATGCCCCAATTGTTATTGATAAGAATAATCCTAATATTACCATTCCTAATTTAAATGCTACTCCTGCTAAGAAAGACATTATTATTATTCCAATACTACTTGCAAGTCCATCAACTCCATCTGTTAAATTTACTGCATTTGCAGTTGAAATTATTACAAGCATTCCTAATATTACCTTTATAGATCTTGCTAATTCCAAATTATATCCATGTACCAATCGTACAGCTGATCCTATTTTTACTACATATACTAATGTATACATTATTGCAAATGAAGCTAATAACAATCCTATCATTTTTTTAGATGGGCTTAATCCTTTGGTATTTTTCTTTTCTACTTTTAAAAAGTCATCTACAAATCCTATTGCTCCTACTGCAATTGACCCTATTATTAAAGTTAAAAATAATGCTAAATTTTCTCTAACTCCATTTATATTAAATACTGAGTATACCAATCCCATTAAAGCTATTGTTATAACACACATTATTCCACCCATTGTAGGTGTTCCCATTTTTGAAAGATGAGTTTTAGGTCCATCTAATCTTTCAATTTGTTTTATTTTTCTACTTTTTAATACTGATACTGTTATACTTCCTACAATAATTGTAATAAGTAAACTTGTTAATAATATTCCTGACATAATTTTTATATAGTTTAAACTATATCTCCTTTCTTAAATATTATATTAATTCTTAAAATTTATTCTTTGGTGGGTTATTTTTAAAATAATTTTGAATTATTTCTTTTTCATTAAACAACACTTTTTCACCATTTATCTCTAAAAACTTATTATGACCTAATCCTGTAATTAAAATCATATCTCTTTTTTGCGCTTTACTTAACGCAAATTCTATTGCTTCTTTTCTATCTTTTATTAAAAATCCTTTTCCATTAACTTTTCTTATTCCTGTTAATATATCTTTTGAAATATCGTCAACGCTTTCATTTCTTGGATTAAATGTAGTTACTATTGTTATATCTGCAAGTTTACCTGAAACTTGTCCCATTTCTTCTCTTTTATCTTGATTTTTTTCACCTTCACAACCAAATATAGATACAACTCTACCTGTAACATATAATCTAGCTGATTTTAATAAGCTTTCTAAACTCTCTGGAACTGTAGCAAAGTCAAGAACAACTGGTATTTCTGCATCATTTTCTATTATTTCAAATCTTCCAGGAACAACTACATTTTTAATTCCCTCTTTTATTGAATTTTCTTTTACTCCTAGTAGATTAACAACTGCAATTGATCCTAAAGCATTAAATACTGTGTATCTTCCAGGAATTTTTGTAGCAATTCTAATAACCTTTTTTTCTATTATTGTTATAAAATCTACCCCTGTACTTCTAATATTTATATCTGTAGCATTAAAATCTGCTTTATTAGCAATCCCATATGTTTTATATTCTTTTGAAGCTTTTTTTATATATTCTCTAGCAAAATCATCTTGATTTATTACTGCATATTTAGAATTTTTAAATAACTTTAATTTTTCATTTAAATATTCCATCATTGATCCATGTTCATTTTTATTTAAATGTTCTTTATATATGTTTGTGTATAATCCCACTTCAAATGATATTCCATAAACTCTATCTAGTTTTAATGCCTGTGATGATACTTCCATAACAACATATTTAACATTTTCATTTGCCATTATTCGTAATATTTTTTGTAATTCGATAGAATCAGGTGTTGTTCTTTCATTTTTTTGAATAACTTTATCACCAATTACTGTATATATAGTTCCAATCAACCCGGTTTTTACTCCAGCTTGATCTAACATACTTTTAATCATAAAAGTTGAAGTTGTCTTTCCTTTTGTCCCTGTAACTCCAATTATTTTCATTTCTTTTGCTGGATTTAAATAATAATTTCTGGCAATAATTGCTTTAGCTTTTCTACCCTCTTCAACTAAAACTTTATTTCCTTTAATCTTATCATAATATTCTTTGTTTTCACAAACTATAATATTCGCACCTAGTTTAATAGCTTCATTTATATAATCATGCCCATCCACTTTAAACCCTTTATGTGCTATAAATAAAAATCCTTCTTTTATATTTTTAGAATTATCAGATATATCAACTACATCTAATTCTTCATCAATTTGTTTTTCTAAAATCGTTACATCCTTTAATAAGGCATTAATATTCATATTTCCCCCTTCATAACGAATTACTTATTCCGTTATTTACTTTTTTTCTTATCTTTTAATATTTTACACTATTTTAATTCTTTTTTCATCCATATTATATTCTAGAAGTATATATTTCTCTAAATATTTTCATCTTTAAAATCTCTATACTTAATATATCTATATAATTTTTTTAAATATGTTTTTATATATCCTTGTTCTAATATATATTCTCTATGAACTCTATTTGTTCCTTTTATTTCTTTTAAAGAATTAACTTTATTATCTGTATGTATTACAAAAACTCCTGATTCTTTCAAATACATTTCCGTATTTGATGTAAATGCTCCATAAGGATAACAGAAAATATAAGGTTTATTTTTTCCTAATAATTCATTTAAATAATCTATTGGTTTTTTAGCATAACTTATAATTTCTTCTTTTGTTTTTAATTTGTTTTTTTCTTCTAATCCAAAATTAATATGCTCATATCCATGTGAATAACATTTAACCCATTCATCTACTTCTTTTATTTGATTTTCATTCATATATCCTTTTTTACCAACCATATTTTGAATTATAAATACAGATGCTTTTATTCCTTCTTCTTTCAAAAAAGGATATACATTTTCGTACAAATCAATATACCCATCATCAAATGTTATTGCTACTGATTTTTTAGGTATTAATTTTTCATCTTTTGAAAAATAAAAAACATCTTCCATTGTTAAAAAAGTATACCCTCTTTTTTTGAAAGATAAGACTTGCTTTTTAAATATTTCCAAATCTGTATTCATATATTTTTCTAACCCTGATTTATCATTTTTTAAAATATGATGGTATACAAATATTTGTAATTTATTTTCAAACAATCTTAAAATATTATATTTTTTAATACTCATTCTATCTCCTATTCTATTTTTACTATTACATATAAAATTATTATATTTAATTTTATCACATTAAACTCTTAAAATATATGCTATTATATTTATTATAAAATAAAATTAAAAGCTATGTAATATACAAATCCAATTTGCATTACATAGCTTGTTTAATAGTGCTTATTTTAATTTTACGATTATCTTTATTTAACTTATTTTAAATTATATCTAAAATCTTTTCTATTATTGTATTTAAAAATCCTTTTTCCTTATCTTTAATTATACCTTTATCTAATCTTTCTACTAAATCTTCTCTAGGTATATTTACTTTTCTAATTTGACTAGGATCCAATTTAGTCATTCCCAATTTATTTCTTGCTTCATCTTCAATATTTAATATACTTGCAGCTGTTTGCAAATTGAATTTTAATTGTGAATTTTCTTTTTGATTTTCTTCTACTTGCTCTTTCAATTTAGATACTTGTCTAAATTCTTCATCTGCTACTGCTCCTCTATAAATTATTAAAAATGCTGAAAAGAAAAGTACTACAGCTATTGTTGTAACTTTCATAAACTTTTCCCTTGCTTCTTTTTTTTCAAGTTCTTTTTTTCTTCTTAATTCTTGAATCTTTTTATTTCTAATTTTACTATTATTTTTATTCTTTTTTCTTTTATTTGATTTTGGTGGAATATACATTTCATCATTATATAACTTCCTTGGACTTGTTCCACCATATATATCATATTGATAATCGTTCAATTTTTTCCCCTTTATTTTATTCTTTCAAATACTCTTAATTTTGCACTTTTTGATCTAGA
This sequence comes from Clostridiales bacterium, assembly GCA_013333105.2. Taxonomy (GTDB): domain Bacteria; phylum Bacillota; class Clostridia; order TANB77; family CAG-508; genus JABCPO02. The sequence goes on from JABCPO020000039.1 coordinate 19,479, forward strand.
ATTTTCCATTAATTCTTTTTTAGATGGTATTATTCCTTTTTTTGTAATTATTTTACCATATGACTTAAATCCACATACACAAACAGGTAAGTCTTTTGGGCATATACATTCTCCTTCTAGTTTTTTAAAAGCTTTTTTTACAGCTTTATCCTCTAAAGAATGAAATGTTATTATACAAAATCTTCCCTTATTTTTCAAATTATTTGCAATATCAAATATTGCTTCTTCTAATTTCTTTAACTCTCCGTTAACCTCTATTCTCAACGCTTGAAATACTTGCTTTGATTTATGCCCTTTTTTAGAGAAAGGCTTAACTTCATCAATTATACTTACAAGCTCGAAAGTAGTCTCAATTTCTTTTATTTCTCTTTCAAAAATAATTTTTTTGGCTATTTTTGAAGCAAATTTTTCTTCTCCATATTCCTTAAAGATTTTTACTAATTCGCTTTCTGAATAATTATTTATAATATACTTAGCATCTAATGTTTGAGTTTGATCCATACGCATATCTAGTTTTGCATTATTCATATATGAAAATCCTCTTTCTCCATTATCTATTTGATATGAAGAAATCCCTAAATCTAATAATACTCCATCTACCTCTTTTATATTTATACTATTTAATAATTCTGGTATATTTTCATGATTTCCATGTAATAAAATAACTTCATTACTTTTTTCTAAAGGTTCTAATCTAGAGGCTGAAACTTCAATTGCTTCTAAGTCCCTATCAATCCCAATTAATTTTCCTTTTTTTAATCTCTTTAATATTTCACAGCTATGTCCTGCTCCACCTAAAGTTCCATCTACATATATACCATTTTCTTTTATTTTTAAATTCTCTAAAGTTTCTTGTAAAAGTACAGAATAATGATTAAATTCCATATAGTCCTTTCTTTACATAAATAGTATACTACTATTTATTATATTTATTTATTAAAATAATTTCAATTTTTAATACATTTATGTAACATAATAATTATAATACTTTAATTATATTATATATTGCTCTATTAATCAAAACTTTATTAATATTATTTGATTTAGGTTTAAAGTTACTTAATTAAATTTATACTTTCTATATTTATTTTCAAAACTTTTTCTATAAAATCTAATTTTAATATTGATTTTAAATTTATTCCGTGGTAAAATTAATTATGTTATCGAGGTGTGGCGCAGTTGGTAGCGCGCGTGGTTTGGGACCATGAGGCCGCAGGTTCAAGTCCTGTCACCTCGACCATATACTTTTTAAAGTCCTTGATTATCAGGGACTTTAAAAATATTCAATATAATGTTGCGAGAGTAGCTCAGCTGATAGAGCGTTGCCTTGCCAAGGCAAAGGTCGCGGGTTTGAGCCCCGTTTCTCGCTCCATGTATTGGCGACATAGCCAAGTGGTAAGGCACGAGTCTGCAAAACTCTGATCCCCGGTTCAAATCCGGGTGTCGCCTCCAATTAAATCGTGATTTTCACGATTTTTTTTATTAAAAAAACTCGAGTTACATTATTTCTCGAGTTTTTATTTTTTATTAAATTTTATTTTACTACAATATTAATTATTTTCTTTGGAACATAAATTTCCTTTACTATTTCTTTTCCTTCAATATGTTTCTTTATATTATCTAAATTTTTAGCTATATCTAAAGCTTTTTCTTTTGATTCATCTACATTTAATTCTACAACTTCTCTTAATTTACCATTTATTTGTACTGCAATTGAAACAGTATCTTTATGTGTATATTTTTCTACATACTCTGGATATTCTTCTAAATGTATAGATGTATTATTTCCAAATTGATTCCACATTTCTTCTGATAAATGTGGAGCAAATGGTGCTAATAACTTTACAAACACTTTAAATGTTTCTCTTAATTCTTTTACACTTCCATAAATATTTTCTATTCTTATCATCTCATTTACAATTTCCATTAGCTTTGCAATTGATGTGTTAAATGAAAATCTCTCCATATCTGATTCTATTTGTTTTATTGAAGTATGTAAAATGTATCTTAATTGACTTAAATCTTTTTCTGATATTTTTTTATCTGATATATTATTAAATAATCTTTCTTTTAGATTTTGAATTCTTACAATATATCTATTCATAGCATTAATTGCTTCTTCATTCCATGGGCCACCTTCTTCGTACGCCATACCAAACATCATATACATTCTTAATACATCTGAACCATATTTATCAACATAATCATCTGGTGCAATTGTATTCCCTTTTGACTTACTCATCTTATTTCCATCAGGCCCTAAAATTAATCCTTGATGTATCAATCTCTTAAATGGTTCTGAGCTTGAAACATATCCACCATCTCTTAATGCTTTGTATATAAATCTACTATATATTAAATGCATTGATGCATGTTCTTTACCTCCAACATATACATCAACTGGAACAAATTTATTTACTTCTGGTATTTTAAACGGAACTTTACTTTCTTTATTAAATGGATATCTTAATTGGTACCATGATGAACAAACAAATGTATCTAATGTATCAACTTCTCTGATTGCTGGTTTTCCACATTTTGGACAATTTGTATGTATAAATTCTTCAGATTTTGCAAGCGGACTTTTTCCATCTGGTTTAAATTCAACATTATATGGTAACACTACTGGTAAATCTTCTTCTGGTACTAATACTTCTCCACAATCATCACAGTAAATTATTGGAATTGGAGCTCCCCAATATCTTTGTCTTGAAACTAACCAGTCTTTTAACTTATATTCTGTTTTTTCATCACCAATTTTTTCTTTTCTTAGTTCTGATATAATAACTTTCATTGCTTCTTTAGTATCTAACCCATTTAAATTGTTAGAATTTATTAATAATGTATTTTCTTTTTCAGTATAAGGTAATTTAACTTCTTTTCCTGTTTTATCTGCAATTACTTGAATTATTTCTATTCCATATTTTTTAGCAAAATCAAAATCTCTAGTATCATGTCCAGGTACTCCCATAACTGCACCATTACCATAACTTTCCAATACATAATCTGATAAATAAATTGGGATTTTTTTGTTATTTTTAGGATTTATTGCATATGTTCCTGTAAATACTCCCGTCTTCTCTCTATCTGTAAATTGTCTTTCTAATTCTGATAATGTCTTAGTCTTGTTTATATAATCTTCGCACTCTTTCATTTTTTCTTCTGTTATTAATGTTTGTGCTAATTCGCTTTCTGGTGCTACTGCTAAATAAGTTACTCCATATATTGTGTCTGGTCTTGTTGTAAATACTGGTATTTGTTTTTCGCTTTCTTCTATCTTAAATACAATTTCTGCACCTTCACTTTTTCCAATCCAATTTGTTTGTATTTTCTTTGTTAAATTCGGCCAATTTAATTCTTTAAGACCTTGTAATAACTCTTCTGCATATGCAGTTGTTTTAAAGAACCATTGTCTTAATTTCTTTCTTTCTACAACTGTACCACATCTTTCACATTCTCCATTTATTACTTGTTCATTTGCTAAAACTGTATTACATGATGGACACCAATTTACAGGTGCTTCTTTTCTATATGCAAGTCCCTTTTTATATAAATATGTAAATATCCATTGTGTCCATTTATAATATTCAGGTTCACAAGTTTTAATTTCATAATCCCAATCAAAAGAACCACCCATTTCTTTTAATTGAATTTCCATATTTTTAATATTTTGTTCTGTTGAATCTTTTGGATGCACTCCTGTTTTTATAGCAAAATTTTCTGCTGGTAATCCAAATGCATCAAACCCCATTGGATGAAATACATTATACCCTTTCATCTTTTTAAATCTTGCATATGTATCAACCGGTGCATAATTAAACCAATGTCCTATATGTAGTTTTGATCCAGACGGATATGAAAACATTTCTAATATGTATAAAATATCATCTTTTCTTTCTTTATCAAATTTATACACTTTATTCTTTTCCCAATATTGTTGCCATTTTTTATCAATATCTTTGCTATACATATTATCTCCTTACTTTATATTTTTATTATAATATCTATTATATCACAAAAAAATGAGATACATATAATATATCTCATTTTTTTCATTTTTATTTATTTATAAAATTAATTATTTTAATTCTACTGATGCTCCTGCTGCTTCTAATTCTGCTTTTAATGCTTCTGCATCTTCTTTTGATAATCCTTCTTTAACTACTTTTGGAGCTCCGTCTACTAATTCTTTAGCTTCTTTTAATCCTAATCCTGTAGCTGTTTTAACAACTTTTATAACTGCAACTTTGTTTGCTCCTGCTTCTTTTAATTCTACATCAAATTCTGATTTTTCTGCTGCTCCTGCTCCTGCTACTGCTCCTGCTGCTGGTGCTGCTACTGCTGTAGCTGATACTTCAAATTTTTCTTCGATAGCTTTTACTAATTCTGCTAATTCAACAACTGTTAATTTTTCTATTTCTTCAATAAATTTATTTACGTCCATTTTATTCTCCTTTTATTTTTAATATTATATTTTATTTTTTTCTTATATTGCTATTTTTTCAATTAAGCTTCTTTTTCTTTTTTTTCTTTTACTTGGTCTAATGCAACTGCAAGTTTTTGAATATTTGCAAGTAATACTCCTGCAAGTTGTGCGTATAGTTCTTCTTTTGATGGTAATTGAGCGATAACATTAATTTCTTCTGCTGTCTTAACTTCTCCTTCAATTAACCCTGCTTTTAATGTATAGAATTCGTTATCTTTTGTGAAATTGTATATAATTTTTGCTGTTTCTACATAACTTCCTTCACAAGAAATTACTGCTGTAGGTCCTGCTAATTTTTCATCAAATTCTGTTATTCCATTTGCATTGAAAGCTCTTTTGATTATATTATTTTTTATAACAGAGTATGAAGCTCCAACTTCTAATAAGTCTTTTCTTAATTTTGTAACAGCTTCTACTGTTATTCCTCTATAATCTGTAAGTAAAACTATGTCAGCTTTTTTTAATTTTTCTGCTAATGCTTCTACTTCTTTTTTCTTTGATTCGATTATTCTTTCGTTAGCCAACTTTTACCTCCTTATTAATTTTATATAAATAAAAATCTTCACCTATGACAGGTGAAGATAGTAAGCCCATACTTTGCTTATTCAAGATCTCACCTCGATAGGGCTTACTATTTGCCTATTGTCTTAGGTTATATATAATTATTATATACTATTTTTTATAAATATGCAACCTTTATTCCAGGTCCCATTGATGTAGATAATGCTACACCTTTTATATATTTACCTTTTGCTGCTGCTGGTTTTGCTTTTACTATAGCATCCATTAATACAGTAAAGTTTTCTTTTAATTTAGCTTCTCCAAATGATACTTTTCCTATTATCATATGTGCGATATTTGTTTTATCTAATCTATATTCTACTTTTCCTGCTTTTATATCGCTAACTGCTTTTTCTACATCCATTGTAATTGTTCCTGATTTTGGATTTGGCATTAATCCTTTAGGTCCTAATACTCTTCCTATTCTTCCAATTACTCCCATCATATCTGGTGTTGTTACTATTACATCATAGTCAAACCAGTTTTCTTTTTCTATTTTTGTTATTATTTCTTCTGCTCCAACAAAATCTGCTCCTACTTTTTTAGCTTCTTCTGCTTTTTCACCTTTTGCTATAACTAAAACTTTAACTTCTCTTCCTGTTCCGTTAGGTAAAACTACAGTTCCTCTTACTTGTTGGTCAGCATTTCTTGAATCAACACCTAATTTAACGTGAACTTCTACAGTTTCATCAAATTTTTTCTTAGGTAATTTTTCTATTAATTGTAATGCTTCATCGATTCCGTATTCTTTTGTTTTATCAACTAGCTTTGCTGCTTCTAGATAATTTTTACTTCTTTTCATTTTTCCTCCTTGTGGTACATGCGATTATTATCTCCCACTTAATTATAATTTTTAAAATATAATTCGTTTCAATTTATTTATTTTTATTCTTTTATATTAACTATTATTAGTCAACAACTACTATTCCCATTGCTCTAGCTGTTCCTTCTACCATGCTCATAGCACCTTCTAGGTTAACTGCATTTAAGTCTGGCATTTTCATTTCAGCTATTTTCTTTACTTGGTCCTTTGTTATTTTTGCAACTTTTTCTGTATTTGGTCTTCCTGAACCTTTTTCTAGATTTAATTCTTTCTTTATTAAGTTTGCCATTGGTGGAACCTTTGTAATAAATGAGAATGTTTTATCTTTATATATAGATATAACTACTGGAATTTTCATTCCTGCTTGTGAAGCAGTTCTTTCATTAAATTCTTTTGTGAATTGCATAATATTAATTCCTGTAGATCCTAAAGCTGGTCCTACTGGTGGAGCAGGTGTTGCTTTTCCAGCTTCTATTTGTAATTTAACTTGATTTTCAACTGGTTTTTCTGCCATGATATCCTCCTAATTTTTTTCAACTTTTTGCACATTTGCAAATTCTATTTCTGCTGAAGTTTCTCTTCCAAACATAGAAACTAAAACTTTAACTTCTTGTTTTTCTTTATTTATTTCTTCTACTTGTCCTACATATCCTTGTAATGAACCTGATAAAACTTCAACTGTATCACCAACTTCATAATCAACATTTATTGGTGTTTCATCAAATCCCATCTTTCTAACTTCTTCTTTTGAAAGTGGTATTGGTCTTGTTCCTGCACCTACAAATCCTGTTACTCCTGTTGTATTTCTTACTATGTACCATGTTAATTCTGTTACTATCATTTTAACTAATACATATCCCGGAAAAACTTTTTTTAATTTTTTCTTTGTTTCTCCTTTTTTTATTTCAATATGTTCTTCCATAGGAACTACTACTTTAAATATATAATTTTGTAAGTCTCTATTTTCGATCATTTTTTCTAAATCTTTTTTAACTTTATTCTCATATCCAGAATAAGTATGCACAACATACCAATGTGGTTCTGTGCTATATTCATTTTGAGACATATTGCCTCCTTACATATTTTAATATTTTTTTGTCTCTATCGATTATTGTTTGTTTTGTTCTTCTTTTTTGTTTTCTTTTTGTTTTGTACTATCTTCTTTCTTTTCTTCTTTTTTGTTTTCATTTGAATGGTTTGAAGTTTGTACTACATTTGTACCCTTTTTACTTACTACAAATTCTGAAAACTTTTTAGAACTTGTGCTAAACGCCATATCTGAAACAAAAATAATTAACGCAACTACTAAAACTAAAAATACTACTGCTCCTGTTGATTTAAGCAATGCTTCTGCTTTAGGCCATGTAACTTTTTTTAATTCTGATCCTAATCCTAATTTTTCTGTATTTTTAATTTTTTCATTTTTCTTATTTGTTTTTTTAGCCATTTTGTCCTCCTTTAAAGGGTAGCTATTTTATTTTGTTTCTTTATGTACTGTTCTTTTATTGCAGTATTTACAGAATTTACTTAATTCTAATCTTTCTGTATTATGTCTTTTATTTTTACTTGTAACATAATTTCTACGTTTACATACAGTACATTCTAATGTTATATTTTCTCTTGGGCCTTTTGCTGCCATCTTACACCTCCATTATGAATGAGCATTTTACCTATGCTACAGGGTTTAATAATTATATGCATCTTTAATTATTAAACTATTTATTGAAACGATGTGAGCATTTTTACATGCTATTTAATTATACACCACCATCCCTTTAATTGTCAACGATTTAATATTAACACTTATACAAAACTTTTTAAAAATATATCATTTATAATTAAGTAGAAATTAAATAAAATAAAAGAATTACAAACTTATTGTAATTCTTTCTATCTTTAATATTTATTCAAATTATCAAACCATCTAGTAAATTTTTGATCATCATCATCTAAATTAACTACTTCTCCTATTTTAGGTGTTAATATATCGAATTTCTTCTTTCCTTCCTTTTCTCTAAGGTCATTTAATCTAGTAATTTCTATAAGTGGTTCATTCCAATCATGTGGAGCTAGTTTATATTTTGAATTATGTATAGGTAGAATTCTAGAAGCTTTTAAGTCTTCTATCGATTTCATTGTATCTTCAGGAAACATATGACTATATTTCCAACATTTATTATATTGTCCATTTTCTACTAATGCCATATCAAACGGTCCATATTTATTTCCAATATCTTTTAAATGTTTTCCATAACATCCATCAGCTCCAAGATATATTTTTTTATATCCTTTTATATCTAAAACATATCCAGACCATAAAGTTTTATTTTTATTTCCTGTTCTACCTCCTGAATGTCTTGAAGGTGTTGATATTATAACAACTTTATCGTCATTATAAATTTGATTTTCTTGATACCAATCTAATTCAGTGATTATATTTTCATCATATCCCCAATATACTAAATGACTTCCTACACCTAAAGGTGTTATTACTTTTTTTACTCTATCCTTAATTTTTGTAACTGTTTCATAATCTAGATGATCATAATGGTCGTGTGTAATTATTAAACAATCTATTTCTGGCATTTTATCTGCCTCAAAATATTCTGTACCTTTAAATCGCTTAACACTTCCTTTTATTGGAGATGCATAAGGGCTAAATATCGGATCTACCAAGTATGTTTTCCCTTTAGCTCTTAATAAGTATGATGAATGTCCGAACCATACTATGTAATTTTCTATTCCTGTTAATTCTGTAATTGTATTTAAATCTGTTTTTACAACAGGTAGTTCTTCTTTAGGTACGCTATTCTCTCCTCCACCAAAGAAAAATTGACTAACTGATTCAAAAGGAGTAACTCCATCTGTTAAAAGTTTTGTTTTTTCTAAATTTCTAAATCTTCCTTTTATATAATTAGGAGACATTTTCATTTTCTTTTTCTTTTCTCCTTTTGGATTTCTTCCAAAAGTTTTAGGCTTAAATATTATATACATTAATTTTAATAATATTATTCCTCCTATTATTTTCATATCTTTCTCTACTTTCTATTCTATTATATTTTAATACTATTATTTAAAAAGAACAATTATAATAAAAATATTTTAATTATAATTGTTCAAATTTTTTAATATTTTATTTTTATATATTTACCCTACTTTTTTTAGCATAGTCTGAACTTCTTCTTTCTCTAATAACCATAACTTTAATTTGTCCTGGAAATGCTACTTCATTTTCAATTCTTACAGAAATATCATGTGCTAATACTGAAATTTCATTATCTGAAATTTTTAATGGATCAACTATTATTCTTATTTCTCTTCCTGCTTGAATTGCATAAGATTTCTTAACTCCTTCAAAGCTATTAGCTATTTGTTCTAAACTTTCCAATCTCTTAATGTAGGCTTCAAAAGTATCTCTTCTTGCTCCTGGTCTTGAAGCAGATATTGCATCTGCTGCTTGAACTAAAACAGCTTCTACTGTTAATGGTTCTACATCTCCGTGATGTGCTTCTACTGCATTTAATACTTTTTCATTTTCTTTATTTCTTCTAAGTAATTCTACTCCTAGCTCAACGTGAGTTCCTATCACTTCTGGATCATGATCTAATGCTTTTCCGATATCATGTAATAATCCACCCCTTATTGCTAAATTAACATCTGCACCTATCATTCTTGCCATCAATCCTGCAAGATTTGCTACTTCTATAGAGTGATTTAATACATTTTGTCCGTAACTAGTTCTAAACTTTAATTTACCTAATGTTTTTATTTCTTCCATTGTTAAATCACTTATTCCTGAATCTAACATTGCATTTTTTCCTTCTTTTCTTATTACATCATCCACTTCTTCTACTGCTTTTTCTACCATTTCTTCTATTTTAGCTGGATGAATTCTTCCATCTGCAATAAGTTTTTCTAAAGTAATTCTAGCTACTTCTCTTCTCACTGGATCAAAAGCTGATACAGTTATAGCTTCTGGTGTGTCATCTATGATAAATTGTACCCCTATTAATGTTTCCAATGTTCTTATATTTCTACCTTCTTTTCCAATTATTCTTCCCTTCATTTCATCGTTAGGTATTGGAACTATAGATACTGTAGATTCTGATGTGTGATCTGTAGCACATCTTTGAATTGCTGTTGCTAATATTTCTTTAGCAATATTATTTTTTTCTTCATCTAACTCTTCTTTATATTTATTTAAGATTTCTGCTTTTTCATTTATTAAACATCTATCTAATTTATTTAAAAGTTCTTCTTTTGCTTCATCTTTAGTTAAATTTGAAATTTTCTCAAGTATTTTTATTTTTTCTTCTTCTAAATTTGATAATTCTCTTTCTCTTGATTCTATTTCTTTTAGTCTATCATCAATTCTTTTATATTCTTTTTCAATTTTTTCTTCTTTTTTTAATATTTGTTCTTCTTTTTGGAAAATTCTATTTTCTTGAACTGATATTTCTGCTCTTCTTTCTTTGATTTCTTTATCTGCTTTTTCTTTTAAATCTATTTTTAATTGTTTTGCTTCTAATTCTGCATTTTTTATATATTCTTTTGCACTTTTTTCTGCATTTTTTATTAAATTTTCTGATTCTTTTTTCGCATCACCTAATAATTTTTCTTCTCTTTTTAATTGGAAGTGCATATATATTATGTATGCTATTGCTGATATAAATCCTAAAAGAAGTAATGTAATAACGGTTCTTATTTCTTCCGGCATTCCCATATGCATTGGCATTTTGGTTTCCTCCTTTTAATTTATATTTTATTTATTATTTATTTCATCCTTTGTGAATATACTTTCACATCTAAATAATATATCTTTTAAAAATAGTTGTCAATTACTTTACAAATTATTATTAATTATTAAGATTATTCTACTTTATTATGATATAATTTTTTTATAATTTTAAAATTAGAAATTATTAATTACTTTATTATATAAAAAAGATTGAAAGGACTCTTTATAAATTATGAAAAAAATAAGTATTATTAAAGAACTATTAAAAACTAAATCAACATATTTAATTTTTATTTTAATATTAATTGGTATGGCTTCAGATTTACTTATACCAAAACTATTATCAAATATAATAGACAATGGTATTTTAAATAAAGATTTAAACACTATTTATTTGTCTAGTGCTACTATATTAGGATTAGCTTTATTATCTATAATTGTAAGTTTTTTTTCTATCATATTTAGCATTAAGTTAAGTTTTAATATCTCTACAAATCTAGGAAATAAGACTTTTGAAAAAACATTATTTTTAAATTTTGAGAAATTAGAATCTTTAGCTACTGGTTCATTACTTACTAGAATTACTAATGATACTTTTAAAGTTTCAAACGCAATTCTTAATGGATTAATAATAGCAATTAAATCTCCAATTATAATAATAGGTTCTTTTATTTTTATATTTAATATAAGTTCTAATCTTGGTATATTGTTATTACTTTCATTACCTATATTATTAATTTGTGTAAGTATTTTTGGAATCATTATAAGTCCAATCTTTGATAAGATGCAAAAGTCATTTGATAAATTAAATTTAATTCTTCGAGAAAATCTAAAAGGTATTAGAGTTATAAAAACATATACATTAGAAAATAATGAAAATAGTAAATTCAAAAAAACAAATACTCATTTAAAAACTAATGTTTTAAAAGGTGTTATATTTCTTAATTTGATTACTCCTATAATATCAATATTTATTAATTTATTATTATTTTTAATATTATTAAAAGGAGGAGAACTTGTTTCATCTAATATATTAACAAAAGGAAATTTAATTGCAGTATTAAATTATATTTTTCAAATAATTTATGGATTTTCTTTACTATCATTATTCTTCTTTTCTTTAATGCCTTCTTTAACATCTATTAAAAGAATTAAAGAAGTCTTAGAAATAAATGATGAATATTCATTAAACAATAATAATAAGAATTGTACTTCTGAATTTAAGAATTATGATATTGAATTTAAGAATGTTAATTTTTCTTATCCTGAAACTTCAAGTGCAGTTTCTAAAGTTTTAGAGAATATTTCTTTTTCTTTAAAAGAGGGTCAAAGTTTAGGTATATTAGGTCCTACTGGTTCTGGTAAATCTACTTTAATAAAATTGCTTTCAAATTTCTTTTCAAATTATAGTGGAGAAATTTTAATTGGAAACAAAGAAATTAGAACATATAATCCAAATAAATTATTCGAAAAAATATGTATAGTTGAACAAAACACTAAACTAATAGAAGGAACTATAAAATCTAATCTTTTAATAGGAAACACTTCTGCTACCGAAGATGAAATTATTAATGCTTTAAAAAATGCAGAAGCATATGACTTTATTTCAAAATACAAAGATGGTATTGATCATGAAGTTTTAGTAAATGGTAATAATTTTTCTGGTGGTCAAAAGCAAAGATTATCAATCGCTCGTGCTTTATTAAAAAAATCACCTATTATAGTATTTGATAATTCAACTTCTGCTCTTGATTACATAACAGAATCTAAAATACAAAATACTATAGATAATCTTTCAGAAAAAAAATTAACAAAAATTATAATTTCTCAAAGAGTTTCTAGTGTTAAAAACTGTGATAATATACTTATTCTAAAAAATGGTAAAGTTGACTGTTATGGAAACCATGAATATGTATTAAACAATTCTGATTTCTATAAAACAATATATAATTCACAAGAAGGAGGAAAAGAATAAATGGATAAAAAAACTATTAAAAATAATTTAAATTCTGAATATAGAAACTTATCTGTTTCTAAATCCTTTAAATCTATTTTTAATATTCTGCTTAAAATAATTTATTTATTGAAGGAATATAAATATCAATTTGCAATTGGATTTTCTTCTCTTGTTATAAGTTCAATTCTAGGTATTATATCAGTCCTATATTTAAAAAATAGTATTGATACTCTTTCAAGTAATGGTATTAATAATATGAATACTTTTATTAATAATATAATATTATTATGCATTTATATAAGTTTATCCATATTATTTAGCTTTATAGGATCTTCCATACTTGCTGTTGTATCTCAAAAATCAATATATAAATTAAGAAATAGATTATTTGAGCATACTCAAAATCTACCTATTAACTTTTTTGATAAACATAATGCAGGAAAGTTAATTTCTATTTATGTTAATGATGTTGAACTTTTAAGTACTGTTTTAGATCAAAGTATTCCAAAAATATTAATCTCATTAATTCAAATTACTTTTACAGTAGTAATTTTATTATACTTAAATGTATTTTTAGGAATAATAACATCTATTTTGTTATTTGGATATTTAATATTTATAGCAACTTTAAGTTTAAAAGCAAAAAAATATACTACTCTTAGACAACATTATTTAGCAATAGTTAATGGATATGCAGAGCAAGGTTATTCTTCAATAGCAATGATTAGATCTTACGGATATTCTCAAAAATATCTAGATGAGTTCAAAGAAAAAATGGAGTATTTAAAATATTCTTCTGAAAAATCACAATTATATACTAGTTTAATGTATCAATTTTCAAATATATTCTTTTATATTTTATTTGGTATTGTCGCATTAATTGGAGGAAACTTAGCATTTTTCGGATTTATAACTATAGGTTCAATCGTATCATATATACAATTAGTAAGAAACTTATCTGATCCAATCCTTATAGCTTCAACTCAATTAAATACTCTTCTATCATCAATATCTGGTGCTGAATTTGTATTTAATATATTAAAAACTAATTCAGAAATAGATCAAACTGATAAACAACAAATTACTATAAAAATTGTAGATGGTATAAAATATTGGAAAAATGGGAATAAATTAATAAAAGCTAATGGACATATTGAATTTAAGAATGTTAATTTTTCTTATTTAAATAATGATAAAAAAGAAACTAATCTGACTCTTAAAAACATATCTCTATATGCTAAACCTTCCCAAAAAATTTCTTTTGTAGGGTCTACAGGAGCTGGAAAAACTACTATTGCAAATTTAGTTAACAGATTTTATGAAATTAATAATGGAGATATCTTAATAGATGGAATAAATATAAAGGAAATTAATAAGAATTCTTTAAGAAGTCAAATAACAACTGTTCTGCAAGAAAGTATACTATTTTCAGGAAGTATCGCTGATAATATTAGATATGGTAATTTATTAGCTACTGATGAAGAAGTTAAAAATGCAGCAATTTTAAGTAATGCAGATGAATTTATACAAAAATTGCCTGACAAATATTACACAATAATTAATCCAGATGATTTAGCTTTATCTCAAGGAGAAATCCAATTGCTATCTATTGCAAGAGCAGCTGTTTCTAAACCTTTAATATTAATATTAGATGAAGCAACATCTTCAATCGATTCTCAAACGGAAAAATTAATTCAAGATGGTATAGATAAATTAATGAATGAATGTACAACTTTAGTTATCGCTCATCGTTTATCAACAATAAAAAATTCTAATGCAATACTTGTGTTAGAAAATGGTAATATAATAGAACGAGGAGATCATGATAATTTATTATCTCAAAAAGGATTATATTATGATTTACATACAGGTAAAAACGCTATATCTTAGCTTTTTTACTCTATAATTTAATATTTAATATAATATTACTTAAAAATAAAAGCTATAAAAATAGAAAACAAATTCTACTTTTATAGCTTTTTATCATCTTTATTTTAATTTTTATAAAATTATTTTTTTTAATACATCAATAAAAATATCTATTTCATTAATATTATTATAAATTCCTAAAGAAACTCTTAAATTATTTTTTTTGATATTCATACAATCATTACTTTCTCTTACAATTATATCATTATCAGAAAGTATCTCTCCAATATCACTTGAATCATATCCTTTTACATTAAACGAAATTATTCCATAATTCATTTTACACCCTAACAATTCCATTCCTTTATCAAATTCTATAATTTTTTCATTATTCATATCATTAATTTCTTTTAATTTTCTATATAAATAATTTGTAATATAAAAAATATATTTACTAATATCATCTATTTTTAATTCTTTAATATACTCAATCGTTTCTCCCAGTGCAAGAATTGCTCCTATATTAAGACTTCCTGCACTTTTATCTGTATACTTTATAATATTACTTATTTTATTTGATATATACATAATTCCTATTCCATCTACTGAATACATTTTATGTGCAGAAAATATAACTACATCAATATCAGCTATATTCATAAACGATTTGCTGTGTTTAAATTGTTGTGTACAATCAATTATAGTAATAAAATTTTCATCTATTTCTTTTGCATTTTGAGTTATTACTTCTATATCTGATAATGCTCCGGTTATAGAATTTATTGATGTTAAAATACAAATATTTATTACTGTATCATTATTTTGTTTTGCTAATTCTGTTATATATTTTATATCACTTAATCTTTCATTTACAGTACTTATACTATATATTCCAGATAAATCTAAATCAATATTATGTATATTTATCTTTATTAAGCTACTATATAATTCACTTATATTTTGTTTGATATTAATAAATTTTGATACAGTAGATTTGTGATCTTCATCTGAACACATTATATTAACTATAACTTTATTGCTTTTTGATTCATTATATTGTTTTAATTCTTCTTTTTCTTTAGCTTTATCTATAATATATTTTTTTATATTTTCATACACTATTTCTAAAGATGAAGTGGAACCTTGTGTAAATTCTATTTTTCCATATTTCCTTAATTCTTCATCTTCTTTATTTTCATCTATCATTCGAAGAATTTCATCCTTTACATAATTAACTCTTTGTTCATTTTTTAATTCCAATTTATTTCTACTTCTGTAAATATTCGAATTATATTTTTCAATATACTCTACATATTTGCTTAAAGCTCTTTTATTAACTTGCGTTGTAGATGCATTGTCAAAATATATCAATTCTTTATTATTAATTATAAATTTAAAATCTTCTCTTACATTATTAAATTTATTTTCTAAATATTTTATTTCTTCATTTTCTAAATTAAAAACTTTACCATTATCAAACTCTAATGGTAAAAATACTTTTTTATCACTCATATATTTCCTTAATATTAATATTATATTTATGCATTTATTTTATTTAACTTTTATCTTAACTTTTTTATTTTTCTAAAAAGTGAATAGCCATCTAATTTATATTGAACTAATCCACCTTTTAAAGAATATACATTCATACCTTTTCTGTTTAAATATTCTGCATATATTTTAGATTTTTCTCCATTTGCACATACTAGAAGTACTTTATTTTCTTTTGAAAATGGTAATCCGTTATCCAACATATTTTTAAATATATAGTCTGTAATATTTATACTTCCCTTTAGATAAAAAGTTGAATACGCCATGTTTCCTCTTAAATCTATTATTATATATCCCTCTTTATTTTCATTTTCTATTATCTCATTTACTTCCTTAGTTTCTAACTCTTTTACATGTTCAAAACTTTCTTGATTTAAACGAATCTTATTTTCAAAATTATCAATTGTATCAAGGTTTGGATTAGATTGATATATTTCAGGTCTTCTCTTTTTTATATATGACATATATGGTTCAATTCTATCACAAGCTATAAATACTGCTATTTTTTCTTGTCCTTCTATTAAATTCAATTCATTTAATTTTTCATCTTCTTTTTTTAGGTATTCCAATGCTCCTGATAAACTTGCTCCACTTGTTGGTCCTGCTAATATTCCTATTTTTCTATTTAAATCTAACATTGAATCAATAGCATTTTGTTCTGAAACTTCTACTATATCATCATATAAATTTTTATTAAATATTCCTACCTCTAACATTTCATCAATATTTCTAATTCCAGGCAATAATTGTCCTTTTGCTCCAATTATTCCAATTTTCTTCATTTTACTATTTTTTGATATTAAATATTCTATTGTACCTCTAGATGATCCTGTTGTTCCTAGTGATCCAAAGAAATAATCAACATTCCCTAAATCATTATATATTTCAGGCCCTGTTGTTTCAAAATGTATCTTAGGATTATTTAAATTTTCATATTGATTTGGATAAAAATACTTTTCATCACTAGATGCAATTTTTCTTTTGATATAATTTATAGGATCATCTTGATTGATTGGATCTGGGCATTCTGATTCCCCAGGCAATTCCTCTATTTCTGCCCCTAATGTTTTTAAAATATCTTTAGTTTCTGGTATTTTTATTCTATTTGTTACTGTTTCAAATTTATACCCATTTATACTTCCAATAACAGTTAATGCTTTAGCAGTATTTCCAGAAGATGCCTCTATAATTTTATTAACACCTTCTGTTTTTAGCTCTTCCTCCTTAGCTTTAAACATCGCCAAAGCTGCTCTATCTTTTAATGATCCAAATGGATTATATAGCTCACATTTTGCATATACTTTTATATTCTTTAATCCAGTTACATTATTTGATATCTCAATAACTGGAGTATTTCCTATCATCTCTATTACACTTTTATATTTCATTTTATTAATTCCTTTTTATTATCTATACTTTTCATCTAGATAAATTTTACCATTTTCCCAAACTATAATTTTTGCAATATTTTGTCTTGCTGTATCTGTTCTTCTAAAATCCATATAATATCCTGAAGTATTTGGGATTAATATTATATCTCCTGCTTTAATTTTTTTATCTAAATATATTTTATGTCTATATATAAAATCTGTTTCCATACATAGATTTCCAGACATATATACACCGTCTTTTGAATTATCTCTCTCATTTTCATTACTTTCATCATAAAAATGAAGTGGATCTATAAATTTATCTTCTGATCCCATAGAAACATCTGATTTCTTCATATCCAATCCAATTAAAATATTATTATCTGCCAAAGTTTTTACATAATTCACTTTAGAAAAAGTATGTCCAGCTCCTTTTAATAAAGCTGCTCCCGGTTCTATATATAGAGTAATCATATTATCATTTAATATTTCATATATTTTTCTTCCCTCAAATGATTCTAATCTTGCTGTCAATATTTCCTCTAAACTATCTGCACCATCTTTTTCAGGATTAAAATCTGAAATTCTAACATTCCCTTTTAGAGTATTATTTTCTACTAATACTCCATAATTTTCATTATTGTATCTAATATTAGGTATTTCGCCTAATAAACTTTTTTTAATATTACTAATACTTTTACTCCATTTTTCATTATCTGATATAAGTTTTGATTTGTATCCTCCTCCTAAATCAATAACTTCTGGATCAAGCTCGTATTCATATGCAATAGAAAATACTTCTAATATATTTTCTATTGCTATTATTTTTTCTTGAATTGAAACTGTGTCTAAATGGAAAGAAAACCCTTTTAACTTTATATTATTTTTTAACTCCTTAGATGCTAACATTTTCAGAGTTTTTTCTATGTCTTTTAAAGGAATTCCAAACTTTGAATTCTTATTAATTATATTTTGAGTTTTAGATTTAAAATCATTCAATCTCAATAATATATTAACTTTAGAAATATTAAATTTGTTTTTAATTTTAATAATTTGATCTAACTCTTCTTCATTATCTACATTAATTAATACTCCATGTCTTATAGCTAGCTCTAAAAATTCTTCATTTTTAGGACCAGTAGCTTCCATCATATTCCCAGTAAATCCTTTTTTTAATCCTACTTCTAATTCTCCAACTGAAGCTACATCAAGATTAATATTTTCTAATAAGGCTCTTCTTACAAATGCTTCTGATTTTGTTGATTTTTCTGCTAAAAATATTTTATTTTGTATTTTATATTTTTTAAAAACCTCTTTAAACTTTTCAATATTCTCTGCCATCACATCTGTATTTACTATATTTATTGGTCCAGAAAATGCTGAAAGTAGATCATTTAATTTTTCATATTTTAAAAATTCATTCCACTTTTCATTTATTGCTCCTGGAAATTCTAGATATTTTTCCATTTTATCCCCATTCTACATTTTATTTGTGTATAATCTATTCTTCTTTATTATATCTTTTACAATATTTTATTTCTATTTTATTTTACAATTATATATAACCTTTTTATAATCAAATTCTGGATTTATGTATTTTGTTAAATCTATACCATAATATCCACTGTACCATTCTTCACAATTTTTTGTATATATATTTGCCATTAATTCATAATATTCATCCCAATTTTTATTGTGATCTAAAGCTTTTTCAATTATTTTTTCATTTATTTCTTTCATCTTGTCAGGGAAACTATTCATTGCTTCCAAATCTCCTTGTTCAAATCTTTTCATTTCTCTAGAAAATGGAACAAATCCTATTATTTTTTTTGAATCTATAAATGATTTAACATATTGCTTGTCTTCATCATCATATGCTTTATTTACAATTACATAATTATTCATTTTATATTCTTTTGTTATTTCCTCAAATTTTAAAAATACATCTATACTTTTAATTGTAGGTTCTACAACAAATATATTTATATCTGATACTGCAAATATTGAAGTTCCAACAGAATCTACTCCTGCTGTACCATCTGTTACAACAATTGTATTTTCATCATCAAGTAATCTGTTATATATTAATTCACTTGAACCTAATTTACTATGATAGCATTGTGATCCAATTCCTTCATCTGTATATGATCCTACTGTTAATAAATGAGTATTTCCTTTTTTAGTTGCAAATTTCATTAAAAATTCATCGTCATCATTAGGAATAATAAATTTAGAATCATAATCTGGAGGAGTTGTTCCAATAATTATTAATTCTTCATTAACATTCATGTTTTCTTTTTCTTTTAAATAATTATTGACTCTTTCCATTCTAGTTTTTTCAAAAAATTCTCCAATTTCATCTATTCTATCTCCTAAAAAAACTTGATCCATTTCTAACACTTTTCCTAAATGTGTATTAACATCACCATCTATTGCAATTATTTTCTTATCTTTTAATTTTTGTGCATATTTTATAAAGCTTGATGCTATTGTAGTTTTTCCACTTCCACCTTTTCCAAAAAATGATATTCTCATTATATTTTCCTCTTTTCTATTTCCTTTTATAATATATCTAGTTTAACATAATATTCGTCTTTTTGCAAATCATTCGCGTTTCATTTATTTTAATCTCAATAAACAAATCGGTAAGATATCTTACCGATTAAATTTATGTTTATTTTTATATTTATCTATTATTTTTTATTTATAACTATTTGTGATATATGTTCTACAAACACACTTGTATCTTCTCCTTTTAATTGAATTCTACCTTTAATACCAACTAAATTTCCAGCAAATGCTACTTCTCTATATTTTTCATATGTATTTTCAAACATTATCAATTCAAATTGTCCATACAAATCTTCTAAAGTTAATAATATCAATGTTTTCCCTTTTTTAGTTATTTTCTTTTTAACTTTTTCTATTATTCCTGCTGTTGATACTATTCCTTCTTTCCATTCTTTAACATTTTCACCACTTTTTATTCTGCGAATATCATTATAATCTAAATTTATAGCTTTAGTTAAATATTTATATATTTTTTGTAATGGATGTCCTGATACATATATTCCAAGCATTTCTTTTTCATACATTAGTTTTTCTGTAGATTTTAATTCTTCTACCTCTTTATATAATGTAGTATTATCCTCTTCTATATCATCAAAAAATGATCCTTGATTTTTTAATATTCCTGTTTTCTCTCTATCTTCTAATATATTCGGATAAGATTCTAATAATGTAGCACGGTTATATCCCAGACCATCTGTAGCTCCTGATTTTATCAATGATTCTATATTTTTTTTATTTATTCCATATTTTTGCATTCGCTTTACAAAATCTACGAAATCTAAATATTCTCCATTATTTTTTCTTTCTTCTATTATTTTTTCTGCAATTCCTAATCCGACATTTTTTATTGTACCAAGTCCAAATCTGATTATATCTTGATTCTTATCAACTGAAAACTTTATATAACTTTTATTTATATTCGGTGGTAATACTTTTATCCCTGAATTTATTGCATCTTCTATATAAACCGGTATTTTATCTAAATTTCCTAAATAACTATTCATAGTTGCAGCAATGAATTCTTTTCTATAATAACATTTTAAATATGCAGTTTTATATGATAAAACAGCATATGCTGCTGCATGAGATTTGTTAAATGCATATTTTGCAAATTCTACCATTTCATCGAATATTTTATTTGCTGATTCCTTATCTATTCCATTTCTTACACATCCCGGAATAACTATTTCTCCATTTTCTTCTAACCCATTAATAAAGATTTCTCTCTCTTTTTGCATTATATCAATCTTTTTCTTTCCCATTGCTCTTCTCACAAGATCAGCTCTTCCTAGTGAATATCCTGCTAATTTTTGAACAATTTTCATTACCTGTTCTTGATATACCATACATCCATATGTAACATCTAATATACTTTCTAATGATTTATGAGTATATTCATTATTCCCTGGATTTTGTTTCCCTTTTATATATCTCGGAATTTGATCCATTGGACCCGGTCTATAAAGTGATACTCCTGCTATAATATCTTCTATATTATCTGGTTTTAATTCTTTCATAACTTTTGTTATTCCCTCAGACTCAAATTGAAATAGTCCTTGAGTATCACCTTTTCTCCACAATTCAAATACATTTTGATCGTCATAATTTAAATTTTTATCTAAATCAATTTCTACTCCTCTTGTACTTTTTACAATTTCAATACAATCATTTATTAATGTTAAAGTTCTAAGACCTAAAAAATCCATTTTTAAAAGTCCTAATTCTTCAAGATTAGTCATTGTATATTGTGTAACTATATTTCCATCATTATTATAAAGTGGAACATAATCATTTACTGGTTTATCTGTTATTACTATACCACAAGCATGTGTAGAAATATTTCTTGGCATACCTTCTAACTTTATTGCATAATCAATCATTTTCCTTGTTTCTGAATCAGAACTATATAATTGTTTAAATTCTTTATCTATTTCTAATGCTTTTGATATATTTACTTTTCCACCTTCTGGTATATATTTTGTTATGTTATTTACTTTATTATAATCAATATTTAATACTCTACCAACATCTCTAATTACCATTCTTGCAGACATTGTACCAAATGTTATAATTTGTGCAACATGGTCATTTCCGTATTTTTGACCAATATATTCAATAACTTCTTCTCTTCTTTCATTACAAAAATCAATATCAAAATCTGGCATACTTATTCTTTCCGGATTTAAAAATCTTTCAAACAACAAATCATATTTTATTGGATCTATATCTGTAATTTTTAATACATATGCTGCTAAAGAACCAGCCCCTGATCCTCTTCCAGGTCCTACCGGTATTTTTTTAGATTTAGCAAAATTTATAAAATCCCAAACTATAAGGAAATAATCTGTAAATCCCATTTTAGTAATTACTTCTAATTCATATTCTAATCTTTTTTTGATATCTTCTGTTGGATTTTCGTATCTTTCCTTAAGTCCTTGATAACATAATTCTTTTAAATATTTTTCATGATCTATCCCTGTTGGCACTTCGTAATTAGGTAGTTTAGTATTTCCAAACTCAAATTCAAAATTACATTTTTCTGCTATTTTCACTGTATTTTCTATAGCTTCTGGGAAATTTTTGAAACTTTCTTTCATTTCTTCAGAACTCTTTAAGTAAAATTCATTTGATGTTATTTTCATTCTATTTTCATCTTCTACTTTTGTTCCTGTTTGAATGCAAATTAAAATATCTTGTTCTACATAATCACCTGGATTTATATAATGGCAATCATTTGTTGCTACTATTTTAATATTTAATTCCTTTGATAATTTTATAAGTTTCTTATTTAATAATTTTTGTTCTTCTAATCCATTTTCTTGTAATTCTAAATAGTAATCTTCACCAAAAATTTCAAAATATTCTAACGCTACTTTCTTTCCTTTATCATAATCTTCTAAAATTGCTCTAGCAAGCTCACCTGCTAAACATCCAGATAAACATATTATTCCTTCGCTATATTTTTTTAACAGTTCTTTATCTATTCTTGGTTTATAATACATTCCCTCTGTGTTTGCAATTGAAATCATATGTGTTAAATTCTTATATCCAATCTCACTTTTTGCCAATAATGTTAAATGAAATCTTTGATTATCTATTCCATATTCTTTATCATTCCTTGTTCTCTTAGCAACATATGCTTCGCATCCAATTATAGGTTTTACTCCTTCTTTTTTACATGCTTTAAAAAATTCAACTGCTCCAAACATACTCCCATGATCAGTTATTGCTACTGCATCCATTCCTAATTCTTTTACTCTTTTAGGTATCTCACTTAATCTATTAACTCCATCTAATAAACTAAACTCTGAATGTAAATGTAGATGTACAAATTCCCCCATTTATCCCCCTTTTATTTTAAATCTTTTAATTAATATTCCACATTATATAAAAATAATCCTGTAGCTGGTAAAGTTTTACCTGCTTTTTCTCTATTTTTACTTTCTAATATATTTTTCATCTCAGATGCTTTTATTTTACCTTCTCCTACTTCTAATACAGTTCCTGCAATTATTCTAACCATATTGTATAAAAATCCGTTTCCAGTTAGTTTTATAACTATTCTCTTATCTTCATCCTTATTTTCTCCTAATATATTAGTATTTACTAATTTAACTTCTGCATCATATATAGTTCTAACTGTTGTTTTTTTAGGAGATCCACTTGATTTAAATGCTTTAAAATCATGTTCTCCTATTAAATATTTTATTGCATTATTCATCTTATTAACATCTAATTTTCTCTTATAATAATATTCCTTATTTTTTGTAAGAGCACTTGGCACTTCATTGTTATTTATAATATAAATATATGTTTTTTTCTTTGCATTAAATCTGCTATGAAATTCTTGACTTACTTCCTCTATATCTTTTATAACAACATTTCCTTTTAACTTGCTATTTAACCCTAATTTCAGATTATTTAATTCTATTTCTTTATTTAATTTAAAGTTAGCTACCTGAGAATATGCACAAACCCCTGTATCTGTTCTTCCTGAACCTATTAATTCTACTTCTTCTCCAGTTATACTTTTTATTGCTTTTATTATATCACCTTGAACTGTTTTCTTGTTTGGTTGAATTTGCCATCCATAATAATTATTTCCTTCATATTCTATCTTTAATCTCAAGTTTCTCATATACTTCTCCATATCTAATATTAATACCTTTATTATATCATATATATTTTTTATTGCATAAAAATAAACCCCACATTGGCCGCTTTTCGAGTGTCTTTTTAAGGACCTGTCTTGACAGGTGGGTGAGTGCTTTAATACTTCTGGGATAAAATGTAAACAAGTTATGCACGCCATATTAAAAGGAGACTCTCCCTTTTAGAAACTTGTAGGTTCTAAAAATAACACAATTCGTACCATGTAGGGTTTATTTAATTATCTATATATTATCATTTTTAATATAATTTTTCTAGCTATTTTATAATATTATTTAGCTTCATTCCAATTTTTTCCTGATTCTATATCTACTTGTAATTTTACTTTTAAATTTGAAGCTTTTTCCATTTCATTTTTCATTATTTCTTTAACTATTTCTTCTTCTTTTTCTACAACATCAATTAGTATTTCGTCATGAACTTGAAGCACTAATTTACTTTTTAAATTTTCTTTTTTCATTTTTTCATATATATTTATCATTGCTATTTTCATAATATCTGCTGCTGTTCCTTGAATTGGAGCATTCATTGCTATTCTTTTTACTTGTTCTCTTATTATATAATTTTTAGAATTAATATTAGGCAAATATCTTCTTCTTTTATATTTTGTTTCCACATAGCCATTTTCTTTTCCAAATTCAATAACTTTTTCCATAAAATTATGTATATCTTTATATTTTTCTAAATATTTACTAATATATTCTTTTGCCTCTCTAACTTGAAGCCCTGTTGACTCAGATAATCCATAATCACTTATCCCATATATTATACCAAAATTTACAGCTTTAGCATATGATCTTAATTCACTTGTAACTTCTTCTAATGGCACATTAAAAATTGTACTTGCTGTTGATTTATGTATATCTATATTTTCCTTAAATGCTTCTATCATTGTTTTATCTCCAGACATATCAGCTAATACTCTTAATTCTATTTGTGAATAATCTGCATCCAAGAAAATATAATTTTCTGGTTCAAATAATTTTCTTATTTCTTTCCCATATTCTTTTCTTACAGGTATATTTTGCATATTTGGTTCTGTAGAACTTAATCTTCCTGTTGCTGTAACTGTTTGGTTAAAACTTGAATGTACTTTATTAGTATTAGGATTTATGCAAACTTTTAATCCATCAATATATGTTGAAATTAATTTTGTAATTTCCCTATATTCTAAAATATACTCTATAATTTCATGCTTATCTTTTAATTTATTTAAAGCATCTACATCTGTTGAATATCCTGTTTTTGTCTTTTTTACAACTGGTAAATTTAAATCTTCAAATAATAATTTTCCTAATTGTTTTGGTGAAGATATATTAAAAGTATATCCAGCAATATCTAAAATTTTTTCTTCTATTTCTTTTACTTGTTTTTTTAATATTCTCCCTGTATTTTCTAATTTATCTTTATTTATGTATATTCCATTATTTTGCATATCTGCTAATACATAAATTAAAGGTTTTTCTACTTTTTCATATAATTCTAAATTATTAATATCTGTTAATTCTTTTTTTAATTTTTTGCATAATATATATATTATTAAAGGTAAATAGTCTTTTTCATTATATATATTTTTAATTTTATTTGTATATATTTCATTTAATTCTTTTAATTCTGATTTAATTTTATTATATTTTTCAGTTTCTTCATCTTCTTCAAAATATAATAAGCTATTTGAATATTGTATATTTTCTATATTAAATCCTTTTTTAACTAATTTTTTTATATTAGTAATTACTTTATTTTCTTCTTTAGTCATTAATTTATATAATTTTTCTAATTCAAAATTTTTTTCACACAATTTAGTTATATCCATTTTTAAATTTCGTAAACTAACTTCCAGAATATCATATTTATTTAAATTGCTATCTAATAAATATGACGCTATTTCTGTATCTAAATCTATATTTAATAGATTTATTCCTTTTTCTTTTAGATATACTAAATGTCTTTTTAATCCATGTCCATTTTTCTTAATATTAGCGTCTTCAAATATATCTTTTATCTCATCTATAGTATATTTATATATTTCTACTTTATTTGAGTCACTTTCTTCTACCAATACATCAACTACTATATTTTTTTCTTTTGATATGCTCTCTATATACTCTCTTCTATTATCTAATGTATACAATTTTTCTTCTTTATATATCGTATTTAATATATCTAATTCTTTTTTTTCTAAATTTTCTTCATTTCTATCTGATATTAAAGAAATACTATTAAAATTTAAATAAATTTCTTTTTTATCTTTAATTTTTTCTTTAAATGAATTGAACTTTTTTAAACTTTCTTCATATGAATTAAAAATAATTTGATATTTTGAATTTAGATATTCTTCTGTTTTATCTTCATCTATAAATATTTCTTCTGTGTCATAATCATTGAGATCTAAACTTTCTTCACCTTCATTTAAATCCATTTTAGAATTTTTTTTATTATCTTCTAATATATCTAAAGTACTTTCTTCTAAATATTTTTTTAATCCATATTTATCAACTATGCTTTTCATATTTAATGATATTAATTTTTGTGAAACTGCTTTATTTTTCCATGTTTCATATTTTAATTTTTCTAATTCATTTTCTATTCCATTTAATTGTTCTATATCAAGATTAATATTAATTTCGCCTAATATTCTAGATAAAAACGCATTTTCTTTATCTATTATTAACTTTTCTTTTTGCCCTTTTGGAATTTTATTTTCTCCACTTTCTATTTTTTCATACAAATTTTCTAAATTACTGTACTCTTTTAACAATTTAATAGCTGTTTTTTCACCTATTCCTTTAACTCCTGGAATATTATCTGAAGAATCTCCCATCAATGCTTTTAACTCGATTAGGTCATTAGGTAATAATGTATATTCTGTTTTTATTTTTTCTTCATCGTATATAATATATTCTGTTTTTCCTAATGATGTTTTAGGATATTTTATGTAAATTTTAGAATCTACTAATTGAAAATAATCTCTATCTCCTGTAAGAATACAGACTTTAATTTCATGATTTTTAGTTATTTTTTTAGAAATTGTTCCTAATATGTCATCTGCTTCTTCTCCAGCTTTTTCATATATAGGTATATTCATTTTCCTTAAAATATCTTTTATCATATCCATTTGTATTCTTAAATCTTCAGGCATTGAATGTCTTCCCGCCTTATATTCTGAATAAATTTGTTTTCTTTTATTTTCTCCTTTTAAATCAAATGAAACTGCTAAATAATTAGGTTTTTCATCTTCTACCATTCTAAATAGTATTTGCAAAAATCCATATAAAGCATTTGTAGGTTTTCCATCTGGTGATGTAAAATTTCTTCCCATAGTAGCGTAAAAAGCTCTATTCATTATACTATTACCATCAATTAATACTAGTTTTTTCATTTATCTCTCTTTTCCTTTTTATTTTATTTACTAATATTATCTATTCCTAAATAATCGTAAGCTTTTGGTGATACCATTCTTCCTCGTGGACTTCTAATTATGTATCCTAATTGTAATAAATATGGTTCATAAACATCTTCTATTGTATCTCTTTCTTCCCCTAATGTTGTTGCTAATGCTTCTATTCCAACAGGACCACCATTATATGTTTCAATAATAGTTTTTAAAATTCTTCTATCAGTAGCATCTAATCCTTGTTCATCTATATCTAATCTATCTAGTGCGAATTTAGCTATTTCTTTTGTTATATTAGAATTATTTAAAACTGTTGCATAATCGGATACTCTTTTTAATAATCTATTTGCTATTCTAGGTGTACCTCTTGATCTTCCTGCAATTTCAATAGAAGCTTCTTTGTCAATTACAACTCCTAATATATCTGCACTTCTTCTTATAATTTGATCTAATTCATCTACAGTATATAATTCTAACTTTTCTATGATCCCAAATCTATCTCTTAATGGGGTTGAAAGCATTCCTGCTCTAGTAGTAGCACCAATAAGTGTAAACTTAGGCAAGTCTATTCTTATAGAACGAGCACTTGGACCTTTCCCAATTATTATATCTAAAGAATAATCTTCTAATGCTGGATATAATATTTCCTCTACAACTTTACTCATTCTATGTATTTCGTCTATAAAAAGTACATCGTTCTCTGCCAAATTTGTTAAAATTGCTGCTAGATCTCCAGCTTTTTCTATTGCAGGTCCTGATGTTATCTTAATATTTGAGTTCATTTCATTTGCAATAATATTAGATAATGTAGTCTTTCCGTAACCCAGGTGCTCCATATAATAATATATGATCAAGAGCTACGCCTCTTTTTTTAGCTGACTCAATATATATTTTTAGATTTTCTTTTATTTTAGATTGACCTATATATTCATTTAAAATTTTAGGTCTTAATGTCACTTCTTCTCTTTCTTCTGTAAAATCAGTTATATTTGGACTTAAAAAATCTTCTCTCACTTTATCACCTTTCTTTAGATTTCAATATTTTTTAATATATAAATATCCTTTTCTAATCTTAATTCTTTATTATACTCTCCATTGTCCATTTTAAAATTTTTTCCTAACAAATTAGAATAAAATTCTATAAATATTTCTATTTTATCAATCGGTATTTCTATTGATATCTCAACATTTTCTGCATATTTTTCTTCTAATATATTAAATTCATTTTGATTACAAAAATTTTTAACAATGTCCACAAATTTATAGTCAAATGTGCATACTATTTTTTTACCTTTAATATATTCAAATTTTTCCGATATATTTATAACATTTTTAGCTCCACTTCCATATGCTCTTATAAGTCCACCTGTGCCTAATAAAGTTCCACCAAAATATCTAGTAACTATAATTAATACATCTGTTAATTTTGCATATTTAATCGCTTCTAATATTGGATACCCTGCAGTTTTTGAAGGTTCTCCATCATCACTAAACCTTTCTATATTTCCGAACTATATATGCATAGCAATTATGTGTAGCATCATTATATTTTTGATTATACATTTCAATAATATTTTTTGATTCTTCTTCTGAACTAATATGGAAAATATTTGTTATAAATTTTGAATTTTGTATAGTTTCTTCAAATGTTTTTTGATACTTAATAGTTATAATACTTTTATTTTCCATATTACTCCTTTCTACTTTAATATTTTTATTCCATTTAAAATTTCGTTTTCTATATCTTGTATATATTTTTCTTTAACTATATTACCATTTATTTCATCTTGGTCAAGTTTTTCTAATGTTTTATTTCCAATAAATATATATCCTAGTACATCTCCTTCATTGACTATATCACCACTTCTTTTATTTAATGCTATTCCTGAATAATAATCAATTTCATCTTCTTTGTTTATTCTTCCAGATCCTGCTTTAAAAGAGGCTTTAGCAATTGATAATGCATCTATATTTGTTATAAACCCTGTTTTTTTAGAATATACTGTATATTTATTTTCTTGTTGAGAATTTTTATAAACTTCTTCTTTAAATTTATTTAAATCTGCTCCTTGATTTTCTAACATCTCAACAAATTTGTAATAAGCTTTTTTATTTTCTATAACTTCTATTATATCTCTTTTTATAATTCTTCTGTCCTTTTGTGGCTCTTTTTCTTTAATTGCTTCTATTAATAATTCAAACACTACTTCTTGAAGTGAATCTATTTTTTCTCCATTTAAGAAAGCCATTGCTTCTAAAACTTCTAATGAATTTCCTATGCAATATCCTAAAGGCTCTTCCATACTTGTTAATCTAGAAATTATATTTACATTTGATAACTTTCCGATTTTCTCCATTAATTTTTTTAGTTCAGTCGCTTTACCTAAACTTTTCATAAAAGCTCCACTTCCATAAGTAACATCTAGAATTATATTTTCTGCTCCTGAAGCTATTTTTTTACTCATTATACTAGAAGTTATCAATGGTATTGAATCTGTACATGCAATAGAACTTCTTAATTTATATATTTTACCATCTGCCGGAACAACTTTATCTGTTTGAGACATTATACTTGCTCCAACTTTCTTAATATTATTTTTAAATTCTTCTAAACTTAATGCAATCTTAAATCCTGGAATAGACTCCAATTTATCTACTGTTCCTCCAGTATATCCTAGTCCTCTACCACTCATTTTTGCCACTTTATATCCTAAAGATGCTAGTATCGGTATAATTACTAATGTAACTTTATCACCTACTCCACCTGTACTATGTTTATCAAATATAATCCCTTTAATATCTGATAAATCTACTATTTCTCCAGATTTAACCATTTCGTCTGTTAATATTAATGTTTCTGTTTCTGTCATTCCATTTATTTTTATTGCAGTTAATAATGCTGCCATTTGATAATCTGGTAGTTCTTCTTTTACATAAGCACTAATTACATATCTTATTTCATTTTCTTCTAATTCTTTTCCTTTTATTTTCTTTTCAATTATGTCTACTATATTATATTTATTTTGCATAATACTCTCTCTTATCTTTTGTATTTATTTTATTAATGTTTATTTAAATTTTTTAAAAAGCTTTTTCTATGTATATCTAATACTCCATACTCTTTTATAGCTTCATAGTGTTTTTTTGTCCCATATCCTTTATGTGATTTTATTCCGTATTCTGGATACATTTCATCATATATATCCATCATATTGTCACGTGTAACTTTTGCTATTATAGAAGCACAAGCTATACTATATGAAGTATCATCTCCTTTTACTATACTTTTACTTTCTAATCCATGTGTATTTATTTTATTTAAGGCATCTAATAATACAATGTCTGCATTATCTTTTAAGTTATATATTATTTTTTCCGTTCCTTTTTTAGTTGCTTCTAAAATATTAATCTCATCAATTGTATTTGAATCTATAATTTGAATATCATAATATTTAACATCTTTTAATATTTTATCATACAATTCTTTTCTTTTTTTATCTGTCAATTTTTTTGAATCTCTTACTCCTAATATATTAGAATCTTTTTTCATTATTACTCCTGCAACAACTACAGGCCCAAGTAAAGGTCCTCTTCCTGCTTCATCTATTCCTAACACTCTTTTTCCACAAGATTCATCATATTCTTTAAGTCTTTTTAATGTTTCTTGATAGACTTTTTCTCTTTCTTCTTTAGTCATTTTATTCTCCTTAATAAAATTATACTTCTTCCAATATATATTATATACTATACAGTTTATTTAAAACAGTATTTAAAAAAATAAGTATATGTATTATTTTTAATAAATATACTTATTTTTCCTTTTATTCACCTATTTATTTTACCTTGTATTGTATCTATTTTATAAATAAATATAATTAACATCTTTATCTTGTAAAATATCTATTTCTCTTTGAGAACAAGTAAATATAATAACTTGTCTTTCTTTATACTCTTCTAATAAAAAGTATAATACATTTTCCAATCTTTTATCATCATAAAAAGCAAATGCTTCATCTAAAATTAAAGGTAATTTTTCTTTTGATACTGTTTCTAACATTGCTATTCTTAATGCTAAATTTATTTGCTCTATTGTTCCTGTACTCAATAATTCTAGATCTACTAACTCTCCTGATTCATTTCTAACTTTTATTTCATTACTTCTATTTATTGAAATATCATTATATTTATTTTCTGTTATTTTAGAAGCTATATAACTTAATCTATCATTAAACATAGGCCCTATATTATCTTTAAGTTCATCATATGACTTAATCAATAATTCCTTTGCAATATCAAAAGCTTTATTATAATTTAAAAGTTCTTCTTTTTCTTCTTGTAATTTTTCAATTTTTTCTGTTATTTCTGATAATTTAAATACCGTTTTTTCCATTATATTTTTTTCTGCGTCAATTGCACTTAATTTAAATATTATATTTTGATATTTATTTTCTATTTTTTTACTTTCAATTGCAAGTTCACCTGGTTTTTTATTTAACACTTCTGTTATGTATTTATCACTTAATTTTTCTTTATATTTTATTTTTATATTTTCAACATATACTTTATTAGAGTCTGCTATAACTTCTTGTTCTTTTTCCATTTCTTTCTCTAATACCATTATTTCTTTTCGTAATCCAAATACTTCTTTTTCTATCAATCTATTATTTTCTTCTGCTTCTGCCATTTCCTTATCTATTTTATTTTTTGAAAATAAATATGAAAAAGTTACAACTAATAAATATATTAATATAAGTAATAGTCCTGCATGAAGATAATAACTTGTTCCTTTATATGTAAGTATGTCAAATTGTTCTTTATATCCTTCAATCACTCCATAATGAATTAATGTTAATATTCCTAAAATTACACCTAAAATTATAAATATTCCTGTAAATATCCCATTTCTTCCTTTTGATTTTTCAAATGGACTTTCTTTAGTTATAGTGTCTATTTTTTCTTGTTTTAAATCAAATATTCTATCTTGTTTTTGTTTTATTTCTGAATATATATTAACATTTGAATCTTTATTTACTCCTGCTTCTAAATAATATTCTTTGACTTCATTTATAAATTCTCTTTTTATATCTATTTCTGAAAATTCATTTTGAACTTCTTTTCTATCTAATATTATTTTATTTTTCTTTTCTCTTGTGTTATATATTTCTTGTTTTTCTTGTTCTAATTTAAGCAGTGCTTCTTCTATATCATTAATTGGTCTTTTTTTAGTTCTTGATGTACCTATTTCTTCTATTTGTCTATTAGATAATTTCTTTAATAAATTATTATATGAGATATTTTCTTCACCTGTACTTACTAAATTAGTCATTTTTTGTACCATTTGTGATTTTTCTTTTTCATCTAATACAACTAATTTTTGATATGATATACCACTATTTTGAAATGTAACTTTATCTATGCCTGTTTGTTCTTCTAAAAAATCTATACCATTTTTTGTACTTTTGAACAGCTTTGATATATCATTTTTATTTTCATCATAAATAACTGGGTTTTTCTTTTTAAAATTTCTAAATACTTCATATTTCAAATTATTATCTAGTGTATATTTAACAGAACCTGAAAAATCATCAGATATCCATGGCATATATCTGTCAAATTCTGAAATATATGAATTTTGTTTTTTCTTATCTATCCCATAAAGTATAGAATTTATAAATGACAATAATGTACTTTTACCAGCTTCATTATATCCTTTTATAATATTAATACCTTGTTTCAATTCTATATCTTTATTTTCTATTCTCCCATAACTATTTATTTTTAGCTTGTCTATCTTCAATTTATGAATTCCTCATTTCTTCCATCATTATTTCTATAGCTTTTTGGATATTTTGCTTTTTCTTTATATCTTCTTCTGAATCGCTTAATATTTCTATTTCCTTTAATGCATTTTTTACAAATACACCTCTTAATGTATTTTCTTTAGATATTTCTTCTAAATCATAATTAATTGTTGTTAAATCATTTATTTTAATTATATTTTCCATATCAAGATTATCAAATATATATCTTGTATTAATTTCAAAATTCTTTTCTCCTATTAAATTAATTTTAATATAATTCATTTTATTTAATTTTTTTATCATGATATGTGTTATTAATTCTTGGATACTTCTTATTTCTGTTATATCAACATTTATTTCTTCATATATTCTATCATCAAAAGTTATATGCTCTATATATAACTTTTCTTCTTCCATATGTCTAAATCCGTCTGTTCTATGATTATTTGTTAATTGATATACTATACCTTTTTTAAATTCTCCTTTTATAAATCCAGCATTATCATCTTGAAATCTATAATTCATAAAACTTCCTGGATATATAGTTGTTTCCATTGGATTATAATTTGATTTATGAATATGTCCTAATGCAACATAATCAAATCCTATTTTTTCTAATTCTTTTTTATCTAACGGATTGTATTTTTTTTGAATTTCATCATTTTTAGACCCATCTAAATCTCCATGTACTACTAATATATTTCGTTTTCCATTCTCTTTTATCTTAAAATTAGTAAAATCAATCCCTTCATCATAAAAATCAGTAAATCCGTATCCATATATATTAGCTTTTTCTGTTTCTATACATTCGAAACTTTTAAATATATGTACATTTTCTGGGAATAATCTAGAATATTTCTCATACATTGATTCTTTGACATAAGGATCATGATTACCTGGAGATATAAATATATGAACATTTGGTATCTCTTTAAACATTTCAATCAACATGTTCATTGTATAGTCTTTTATATACTCATGTTCATATAAATCTCCAGCTATAAATAAATATTCTATTGATTCCAATTTTATAAGATCTATTAATTTTTTTAAATTTTCTATTTGTTCTAATCTTCTTTTTTCTCCTAAATATCCTAATGCTTTAAATGGCATATCTAAATGGATATCAGCAACATGAATAAATTTCATATTTCTCCTTTTCTATTTTCCATTTGTTCTTTCTGATTCTTCTATTTCTCCAAATAGTTCATCAAATTTCTTTTCTAATTCTTTTTCTAAATTAACTTCTAAATTTTTTATTATTTTTTTCTTTTCTTCTTTTTTTCTTGGTTCTTCTTTAAAAGCATCTTCTGAGAATGAGTATATATCATTGTTTAAATCTTCTATACCTAAATTTCTAACATCTTTTGATGTTCCTTTTGTATTTTTATCTGATTTTATTCCTAATAATTCTTTTTCATTTCCTCCAAATTGTTGTACTAATTCTCTATTTATATCTTCTGGATTTTTTCGCATATTACCATCAAATTCACGCCAAGGTCCTCTATTAACCTTATATTCATTATGATTTGCAGTATAATTTAAAAGAACTCTTCCTCCTGGTTCTTTAAAGTAATAATATTTTTGAGCTAATATTGGCTTTACTCCTTTTTCAATTATAATACATTCATCATCTCCTAATCTTCTTATTTCGTCTGGAGTCATTAAAGGTCTTGAGAATTTATTTGTTGACTTACTTTCACTTTTACCTTTTTCTTCTTTTCCTTTTGATTCACTAACTGATACACTTTCATCCCAAACAGTAATCTCTCCTAATTGTTTAGAAAAATATTCAGCTGTTTTTTGTGAATTTGATCCTAAGAATAAGTGAGTATCACAATTTGCCATAATTGTTTCATATGAATCTTTATATAGATTTTCCAATTGATCTAAATTTTGTAAAATAACATTAAAAGATATTCTTCTACTTCTAGATGTTGAAATCTTTTTATCAAAATCTGGTATTTGCCCAATATTCGCAAACTCATCTAAGAAGAAAAATACTGGCACTTTTAATCCACCACCATTGGAATCTGCATGATCATATAAAGCTTGTATCATTTGTGCAAAGAATATTGTTAATAAAAAGTCATATGTTGTATGTGTATCTGGTGATATAACAAATAATGCTGTTTTTTTATCTCCTATTTCTTTAAAATCAATTGTATTTGTTGCAGTAAGTGCTGCTATATCAATCGATTCAAATTTTCCTAATTTAGATTGTAAAGTTGATAAAATTGAACTATATGCTTTATCTGCAGCTAATTTTACAGATTCATAATACTTTCTTGCCTTATGTCCTGGTTTTTCTTCTTCTAATTCTTTCATCATTATATCTAAATGATTAAAATCACCACTATTATTAGCTAATCTAACCAAATTGGCACAACTTGCTAAATTAATTTCTTCTTTATATCCAACTTCTTTTAATAATAATATTATTGCTTTTAAAAGTAACATTGCGTTATTATCCCAGTACTCATCTCCTCCAGTAGCTCCACCTTGTCCTTTTATAATTGTATTTGCAACAATATCTAAATCTGTATCTGTATTAATATTTAATAATGGATTAAATCCATCACTATTTTGTGGCTGAATTAAATTTAATACCTTTATTTCATATCCATTTTCTCTAAAATAACTAGCTGTTTTATCATAAAGTTCACCTTTTGGATCAGTAAATACATATGAACCTAATAAATTAGTTACATTAGGAGTAACAAATGATGCTGATTTTCCAGATCCTGATCCTCCTATTACTAAAACATTAATATTTCCTCTTTTGTCTACTGGTAAATAATTATCTTTTGCTAATAATATTCCTTCTTTTTTACTTAAAACTTTATATTGTTCACCTTTTTTAGCCCATTCTGCTGATCCATGTTCTTTCTTTTCCCATTCTGGCTTTTTCTTTTTAGGCTTAAACATAAAATATAGTATAGGAACATAATATACAAATATAGCTATTTTAAATATATTTATATATGCATCCATTACTTGACCTAATCTAAACATCTCACCTATTGACCAAAATGGATTTGTTAATGAATATTTCAAATTATCCATAAATATGCTTATACTAACTTCACTGTTTTGAATTATTTTAAAATTACCATATGCTATTGCTACTGCAAATGCTGGTAATATAATAATACATAATACCAAAAATAATATAGTTATTGGCATTATTGTCTTTTTTAAAACTTTAAATGATTCTCCCATTATTTTCTCCTATTTTTCAATATCATAATTAATTTCTTTAGATACAGGTATTTTTTTACTCATATCCTTATTTATACTCTCAATAAATAAATTATAATCAATCCTTCTAGCTTCTGTAGGATCGATATCTGCATAATATTTTTCATTTTTCTTTTCAAATTTACATATACCAACTGCCACTGTTCGATAACTTCCAAATCTAAATTCAATAGCTAAATACTTTTTATTTGGCTTTAATTCACAAACTATATATTCTTTTCCTTCATCTATTATCTTTTTTTCTTTTAATTCTTCTGCAGTATCTAAATTAATAATTATTATCTTTCTATCTTCAGACGGAGTATATGAAAAATACTCTATATCTGTATTTGTTTCAATATTTGTATATTTTGCTCCTTTAGGCTTAGAAGATACAACTAATTCTTTATCATTTACATATCCTCCATTTATTATATACTTATCTTTCCATACACTTAAAAGAAGTAATTCTTTATTAACGTCATCCATCATAAATTCTTTTATAATATAATCCTCATTTGTTATTATTTTACTTTTAACTCTAGTAATTTTATAAATTATATCATTTTCTTTTTTTTCTTTATCTATTTGATAAATAATATTTTTAACTCCTGAATTTTCAGTTATTTTAAAACTAAATTTAGACATTTTTTTCTCCCTCTTTTGTACATATATATCATTATATTTTAGTATATACAAAAAATAAAAAAAAGGCATTATTTTTACTTAAATATTAACAATATTTTAGTCTTTTAATACCTTTTTTACATTATATTATATTATTTTAATTATATAATACAATTATTTATTATTTTCTTCGAATTTTTTAAAATATCCACCAACATATTTAATTAAAAATGCTAGTATTACTCCACCTATAAATGCTATAACACAATTAATTATTAAATTAGTTGTATATCCATTATTTGGGCTTTTAGGTAGCATTAATAACACTGAACCTATTACAAATCCTATTACAGCAAAATTTGTTTCTTCTGTATATTTTTCTAATAAAAACTTTATCGCTTTAATCGCTAAAATAAGTCCTAATATAACTCCTATTCCTAATGGAATTAAGAATATTAATTGTAATTTATTTATACTAAACAACATAACATCATAATATCCTAAAACACCAATTACTAATGCTCCAGATATACCAGGAAATAGCATAGCTATTGATCCAATCGCTCCAACTATTATAGCTGGTATTATAGTTGTTATTCCTAATTCTTCTGGTTTAACTATATTTAATCCTATACCTTTTTGTTTTAATATAAACAATATTGTTAAAAATAGAAATGTAATTATACCTGGTACCATATTTTTAAATAATGTAAATATATATTGTTTTTTTACTTTTTTTACATCTTGTTCTTTTGTTTTTTCTAATTCTTCTTTTAATTTTTGATTATGTGCTACTATCACATCATATACAAGTATTGGGATTGACGCAACAATTAATCCTACAAAAATATAATTTCTAACAATTTCTGCATCACCTTTTAAACTTGCAAATAATTTAGAGAAAAATAGCATTGATAAAATGCATATTATTCCTATTGGTATTAAAAAGCTTTTTTGCTCATTTATTAATTCTAAAATTCCTTCAGAAATCGCATTAACTTTTCCTTTTAAATTTTTAGAACCTAATAATTTTTTTAATGTTTTTCTTGCTATTTCCACTGACTCATTTAAATTATTTATAAAATATTCATATATTCCAAATATTAATAGTGTTGTTCCTACACTAGCACCTGGAAATACTGTTGATAATCCAAGCGTTATACCTATTACTATATTTCTTAAAGTTTTCATTTTCTACCTTTCTTATTTTTTATATCTTTTCTATTTTTTTATTTTACTGCAATGTTTTAACTTAATTTTTCTCTTTTTTGTTAATATCTCTTTTTTTCTTTTCTTTAATATTAAATAATCTAAAACATCATCTACTATTAATGATATAACTTTTACTGCTGGAACTGCTAAGAACATTCCAAGTGCCCCAAAATATGCTCCACCAATTATTACTGACGCAATTATAAGAACCTTATTTATTTCTAATGTTGTACCTAATAATATTGGATTTAAAATATTTGCATCTAATTGTTGTAATACAATAGCTACTATAAGTACTAATATTGCTTCTGATAACCCTCCAGTAAATATTGTTATTATTGCTGATAATCCAACTGCAAATATAGCTCCAAAAAATGGTATTAAATTACATAAACCAATTAAAAATCCTAATGCTACTCCATATTTAACTTTAAATAACATAAATGCTATAGAAATTATAACTCCAACAATAAATCCATCTAATATTTGTATTGTAAAGAATTTAAAGAATATATAATTCGCTTCTTCTAAATATTCTTTTGCTTTATTCACTACTTTCTTATCAAAAAACGCTAATAATACTTTCTTTGAAAAACTTAACATTCCTTCTTTATACATCAAGAAATATATTGACACTATTAATGTAACTATAATATCAAAAATAGAATTTGCCACTGAAAATACTTTTCCAACTTGAATAACAAAGCTAGAAGGATCATCAGATTTAAATATTAAAGAAAATAAATTTATCCCATTTAATTTTGATATTTCAGTTCCTAAGTTAATTGTAGTTCCAAATATTTTTATTGGATTTTCTATAAGATATTTTTCAGTCATTCTAATATATTCAGGTAAATTATTAATTAACCCCTTTGTTGATGTGTAAATATATGGAATTAACCAATTAATTACTAAAATTATTATTAAAACTATAAATAAATATACAATTCCTATACTTAATTCTCTTGATTTACTTTTTACAAATTCATTTTTTCTTTTCTTTAAAAATTCTTCTATCTTACTTACTGGAATAAATAAAATATATGCCATTAATATAGCAAATAATATTGGTTTTATTACATCTATAAATCCAAATATAGACGTAAATATATTATTTTCTCCCATCAATATCTTAAACGCAAACATTACTGAAAGAATTAATAAAAATACTTTTATATAAGTTCTGTTAGAAATATCATTTATTAAATTTAATTTTCTATTAACTTTAGATTTATTTTTTTTCATAAGCACTCCTATCCTAAAATTCTATATCAATAGATACCGGACAATGATCACTTCCAAATACTTGATCATGAATCTCTGCATCTTTTAATTTATTCTTTAATACTTCACTAACCACAAAATAATCAATTCTCCATCCTACATTTTTTTCTCTTGCTTTTCCAAAATATGACCACCATGAGAATTTTTCCTTATCTGGATAAAATACTCTAAAAGTATCCACAAAATTTTCATTTAATAAATTTTGAAACTCTCTTCTTTCTTCATCTGTAAATCCTGCTGAATTTCTATTTGTTTTATCATTTTTTACATCTAATTCTTTATGAGCTACATTTAAATCACCACATAAAATAACTGGTTTATTTTTTTCTAACTTTTTTAAATACTTTCTAAATTCATTTTCCCATACGACTCTATACTCTAGTCTTTCCAATTCTCTCTTTGAATTTGGAGTATACACGTTCACTAAATAAAACTCATTATATTCTAATGTTAAAACTCTTCCTTCTTTATCATGTTCTTCTATTCCTATTCCTTTACTAACTGATATTGGCTTTATTTTAGTCCAAACAGCTGTTCCTGAATATCCTTTTCTTTCAGCACTATTTAAATAGACATTATATCCTTCCATTGTTAAATCTAATTGTCCTTCTTGCATCTTTGTTTCTTGGATACAAAATATATCTGCATTAAAGTTATTAAATATTTCCTTAAAACCTTTTTGATAAACAGCTCTAACACCATTAACATTCCATGATACTAATTTCATAATTTATCCTCTCTTTTATATTTTAATATATTATAGCAT
The DNA here is from genome assembly GCA_013333105.2 of Clostridiales bacterium. Lineage (GTDB taxonomy): Bacteria > Bacillota > Clostridia > TANB77 > CAG-508 > JABCPO02. The sequence continues at coordinate 59,902 of JABCPO020000039.1, forward strand.
ATAGCTATATTTATTAATACTATTAATTTTTTCTTTAATATAAAAATAATTATTTATATTTTATAAAAAAAGAGATAATTATAAAAATATAATCATCTCTTTATACACATACATTTATTACTATGTAAATTTATAAATTATTTTATGTATTCATTATCTTGTAATAAATCTATATTTATTCCTTCATATTCTTTTATAAATATTTTTCCTTTATTTATAAATGCTTCTATTATATCTAAACGATATTCTGAATTATATTTTTTCTTTTGCATATACCATTTCATAGTATATAAAACTCGTCTATTCATTAGTGATCTATACCAATTTGATCTCTTACTAAAATCCTTTTCTTTATTTACTAATAATATTTTAAACACTAATGTATTATCTTCTGGATTTAAAGTAATAAAATCAATATGACCTCTATCACTTAAAAAACTTTTTGCATCAAATATAGTTCCTTTTTTAGATAAATATAGATTAACTCCTTGATAAATTAAAAAATGTTCTTTAATTTGATTATCCGGTTTTCTCATCTATTCTCCTTTGATTATTAAAATTGTATTGATTAAAAATTTTATATGTAAAGATTTTGTTGGATAGATTTAGAGATCTATCTCGAAACAGACGGTATTGAATTAAAATTATTTGAGTTTTAAAAATTTTGGTATGATTAAAATTAATATCTTTCACATATAAATATGAAACTTTATCGTTCCACAATTATATTATACCACTTTTCTAGAATTTGTCAAATTATGTAAAGTTGTTTTTAGAAAATTTTTATTAATTAAAAAAACCAGATGATAATTCACCTGGTTTAATTTATTCTCCTCCATACATAAAATCTGAATCTAACTTACTTTCATCAGGTTCTATATTATCAGAATTATATTTTTGATTAAACATTTCTGCATCTTCTCTTAATTGATCTAATTTTGTTTGTCCGTCACTTAACGATACTCCTTCAAAATGTAATGACCAACTCTTAGCAGCTTCAAACGGATCAGTTTCTGATCCCACAATACTTTTTACATCTTTTTTAATACCTTTACTACTCAACTCATAATCTAATAATTTCATTTGATTTTCATATGTTAATGTACTTACATCTCCAGCTACTATAGAACCTTCTGAAGTAATACGATTTCCATTAACATCATTTGAGAAACCTGACCATTGAAACAGTCCTGCTACTCCTCCACCTAAATTTTGAGCATCTAATTGGAAACTACTTTCTCTTTTAACAACTGCTAATATTCCTGAAGCTGCTGCCCCTGAAAATCCTAAATCATTTGTTAAATGATCAAATAATTTTTGTTCAACATCATTAGGATCTTCTAAATCAGAACTTGATCCATTTGATTGTCCATTATAACTATTATTATCTGTATCAGATTGTGATTTCTTTTCTTTATTAGTATCATTTTGCTCTCTTGTATGACTTCTTTTCACAATATATTCTGGTAATCTTTCTACAAAGGATTTATCTGGATCTGCCATTGTCATTACAATTTCCGGCTTTCCTGTTTCTGTTTTTTCTACATACTCTTTTGATTTTTTATTATTTTCACCTTCTTGATTTTCGTTTTCCAATGGAACTACTTTTTCGTCAGATGTACTCATCTTTGGCTTAGCTATTATTGTTCCTTCTTTAACATATTCACCAGATCTTGCTACTGCGTCCATTTTTTTCTTTTCTATTTCTTCTACTCTTTTTCTTTCTTCTTCTGAACTTAATTTACTTATTTCACTTTTAGATATCTGTCTTTTATATGCTGTTTTATTACTTCCTTCTTCTTTTGGTTCTTGATATTGTTCTACCCCTTTTATCTTTATTGTATATCCGGCATTTACACCTTTATACTCAGTTTCATAAAATTCTTTATATCCTTCCGGTAAATTTCCATCTTTCACATCATTTGCATCCAACACTTTAATTTCTACTGTATCTCCTTTATATGATACTTTACCCGTAGCTGGTGCTACAATAAAATCTTTTTCATCATATCCTTCTCCATATCTTGAATATAGCTTTTTAAATATTGGATCATTTTTTTGACTATTTTTAGCTTTTTTCTTTAGTTTTGCTTCTTTTTGTTTATCTGTTAATTTAGAATTTTCTTCATTTTCATCCAATTTAGGATTTACCATTTCTTCATATTTTTTACTTGCTTTTTCTCTTGCCTTTTGTCTTTCGTCTGAAGTCTCACTTTTCTTAATTTCATCTTCTTTTGCTTTTATTTTTTTCTTTAATTCTGAATATTTTTTATCATCATATTCATCTAGTGCTTGTTTTTGAAGATCTTCTAAAGCTAATTTCTTTAAATTTATTTTATTCTCTATCTCTAAATTTGCCTCTTCTAAATATAATTCTTTTATCGCTTCTTTTGATAAAATTCTTACTCCATATTTAGCAACATCTTTTGTTTCTTTTCCTGAAGGCCAACTCTTACCTGGTCCTGCTTTCTTTAATGGCCATTGCATAACTTCTCTTATACCATCTCTTAAATCTTCTTTTTTAAAGTATTTTAATTCTACTAATAATTCTTTTAAATCTTTATATGCATACTCTGAATCAATGTCTTTTGATTGTTTTAACAATGCTGCTGCTTGATTTATTCCAACCCCAAAATCAATTTTTTTCTTTAACGGATTATTTTCATCATCCTTGCTATTTTTATTTTTCTTTCTATCTTCATTTATCTTGTCTGCTAAACTTGAAGTTCCGTTATAAATATACCATTTATGATTCATTATAAGGTCTTTTATTCTCTCATTTGTTATTCCTCTTCTTCCATCTTCTACCTGCTCTGCAAGCCCTTTATAATTAAATGATAATTTCATATCTTTCCCAACTAATTTAATAGCTTCTACTAACTTAGGATTATCTTTTAATACACTGTCTTCAAATAAATCTTCTTTTACTGTTTGTGATACTTTAGTTTGTTTATCGGAATCTCTTTTATATGCAGTCCAATCTTTATCTAAAGTTTCAGTTTCCGGACCATTTTCGTTTTGTTTTGCCCATAATTCTCCAGATGTTATGAAATAATCTGTATCGTATTTTACTACCTCTGGTGAATCTTTTTGTCCATTAAAATAAATATCCCTAAACCAATGATTATTTACTCTATCAATAGTTACTTGAATTGTTGTTATTTTCTTTTGTCCATTCGCTGAGAAAATTAAATACTTTCTTGATAAATCTAATTTATTTTCTATTAATTTTACAGCTTCTTTTATTTTTTTATTTTCTTCTTTATTAGCATCTTTTTCTTGATCTGCTTTAACAGGATTTGCTGCTTCTATAGTTTTATCTAACTCATTTAATCCCTTTGATTTATATGTTAATTTTAAATCAGTATCTATAGGCTGCATATCCATATATAAAAGTGTCTTTTTATATTTATCCCCCTCATATTTTGTACCTTTAATCATTTCAGTAACAAAATCTGGTGCATTAGTTGTTTTGTGAAGTGCCATTATAAAGTTTATTGGTAATCCATATCTTCCTGACCATCCTTGAAGATCATAAGTTATCCCCATTGTTTCTGAAAATCCAAATATCTTTTTAGATTTAATATTCATTGTATAATCATCTAAATTAACATGGATTTTAGGATCCCCTTGTAAGAATGTTCTATTAAAGAATTCTCCTGCTCCTGCTAAGGTATCTGCTATTCCAGAAATTATATCTAATTTTCCAAATTTCTTTCCTATTTCATCCCATTTCGTTTTGCTTTTACTTACAGGGACTATTAATCCTTGGAATTGTTTTGCTCCTTTTTCTGAATCATTTCCAGACAATACATCTGCAAATCCTTCTCCTAAATGTTTAAATGCTCTTCCTAAATAATTAAATAAATTATGATATACTTGTTCATCTGCATTTATAAAATATGTATATCCATTTATCCATGAATAATAAAATAATGGTGAATTTTTATAATTTAAATATCTAATATTATTATTCTTATTAACATATATTCCTTCTTCTGGTACATATCTATCTGATGATGTTAATTTGCTAGATAATTCTTCCTCTTTTCCTATAGGTTCATTTTCTTTTTCTTCTTTTTTCTTTTCATCTCCCTCATTATTAGAACTTGATGATTCTGAAGAACCAGTAGCTACCTGTGGAGCCTTTTCATATATAATACCATCATTATATAAATTGAAACCTTTTTTTCTTAAGTAATCTGCTGTTAAATATATATTTTTCACTTCATTTCCACCAAATTTTTCTTCATCATTTGTAAGCATATTATATACACTTTCAATTACAGAATTAAAATATTTTTTAATTGTTGTTAATAATGCAGAAGGTGCTGTTTGTAATGATATATATATTCCATAAAGAAGTACTAAAATCAATATACCTATTATTACTGGTAAAGCATAAGCAGAAGCTGCACCAATTACACTTTGTGCTGTTGAAGAAACTGCCGTTTTTGTACCTTGCTTTATTGCTGCTTCTGTTGCTTTTTTACCAGCTTGACTTGCTGCCTTTTCGCCAAGTTTCTCTGTTGCATTTTTTGCAGTAGATTTTCCTAGCTTTTCTTGTATTTTTTCTTTACCTTTTTCTTTTAACTTATCTTTACCTTTTTGAGCAACACGATCTTTCGTTTCTTTTACTTTATCAGTAAGCTGACCTCTTTCCTCAAATTCATTTTCAAAATCTGACATTTAGCATCCCTCTCTCAATTATATTTCTTTACTTATTTTTTCAATAGCATAAATACTATCATTCATAGCAGTCAACACTTGTCTTATCTTTGTATTTCTTACATCACCAACTGCAAAAATACCTTCAATATTAGTTTCCATATTTTCATCAACAACTACAGCTTTTATTTGATCTAGTTCTACTAAATCACTTAACAACTCTGAATTAGGTACTATTCCAATTGCTACAAATATACCATTTGCATCTATATGTTTAATTTCTTCTGTTTTTATATCTTTATATACAATTTGAGATACTACTTTTCTCTCATCCGTTTTTATTTCTTCTATACTTGCATTTAAAATAATATTAATATTATCAATATTTTTAACTTTTTCTCTTAAATCATAACTTGCTTTGATATTTTCATTATGTTGTAATATTGTAACGTTTTCACATATTCTTGATAAAAATATAGCTTCTTCAAACCCTGTATTACCTGCTCCTAAAATAACAACTTTTTTACCATTATAAAACATCCCATCACATGTAGCACAATATGATATTCCTTGTGTTCCTCCTTCTTCTTCTAGTTTTTGAATATATTCTGTTTTTCTTGATCTAGAACCTGTAGCTAAAAGTATATTTTTTGTTAATACTTCTTTATCATACAATTTAACTAAAAATTTATGTTCTTCTAGCTTCTCAATTTTTAGGATTTCTTCATACTCTATTTTTATTCCTAACTCTACAGCATGTTCCTTCATCTTTTCTCCCAATTCAAATCCAGAAATATTCCCAACAGCTGGATAATTTTCTATCATATCTGTTTTAGTAATATTTCCTCCAACCATAAGTTTTTCGTATATTCTAAAATTAATTCCTGCTCTTTTAGCATATATTCCTGCTGTTATACCTGCAGGTCCTCCTCCTATAATAACTAAATCTATAATTTCTTCCATTTTTATTCCTTTCTAACCTTCTATAAATAACTTATACACAATGTATAAAATCAAACATATATATAACAATAGTATTGAATATATCTTATTATAAAATGATTTTTTTTGTGTTTTATGTCTAAAGTTTTTCATTGCAAATAATGCACCTATTATTCCTCCAATAAGTGATAATTGTAACAATTCTTTTTCGCTTATTCTTCTTTTTCCTTTTTGAGCTTTCTTTTTATCCACATAAAATGCAATATATGTGAATAAGTTTATTCCAATTAAATATATAATTAAATATTGTAGCATATTTTCTCCTATTAATACTTTATATTAATATTTTATATTTATTTATATGTATCTACAATAATATTATCAATAATATATCAAAAAATATATCTTTTATATTTACATATTAATTTTTTCAATATATAATTAATTTATAAAGGCCTCTTGGTCAAGTGGTTAAGACGCCACCCTCTCACGGTGGAGTCACGAGTTCGATTCTCGTAGAGGCTACCAATTAAAGAAAAAATGAGTATACTGGTACTGAATTTCAACTTAAACTTTTTATTTAACTTTTTAGGTTTAATTCAGACTTTCTCTTTTTTCTTTTTTATATAAATAAAAATAATTTTTTAAACTTATACTATTGACAATCAATTATATTTAATAGTATAATAATTTATGTTGAATAAAGGGAGCAGTTTTGCAATTGTGGCGGAACTGGTAGACGCACAGGACTTAAAATCCTGCGAGGCTTATCCCTCGTGCCGGTTCGATTCCGGCCAATTGCACCATTAATCAACAACCTTTAAAGCTTGAGAAATCAAGCTTTTTTATATGCATATCAAAGCTTTCAAGCATTTGTGTTATTTTTGAATATAACCTGAATTACTGTCAAATCATCTCTAATTACTATCAAAATTACTGTCAAATTCTTTATCAAAATTTATACAAAAAATCATAAAAAAAAGGGAGCTTTTCAGCCCCTTTTTTAGTTAATAAGCTCCTTTTTTGTGTTTTTATTTGTAAACTTTTTTATCTTCTTATTATTTTTCATGTTCTTCTTCTAGAATAATTGTTACTGGACCTTCATTTATAAAATCTACTTCCATAAATGCACCAAATTTACCTTTTTCAGTCTTTATATTTTTAGATAACTCTTGTACTATATAATCATATAATGGTTCAGCAACATCTCCTTTAGCTGCATTTATAAATGATGGTCTATTCCCTTTTTCCGTATTTCCATATAAAGTAAATTGTGATATAGCTAATATTTCTCCATCAATATCTTTTATATTTAAATTTAACTTGTCATTTTCATCTTCAAATATTCTTAATTTTAAAACTTTACTAATTAACTTATCTGCCTCTTTTATAGTATCATTTTTATGAATCCCTATTAATATCATAAATCCTTTATTTATTTTTCCTATTACATTGTTATCAACTCTAACTTCGGCTTTACTTACTTTTTGAACTAAAAATTTCATTTTCTATTATCTCCCTTACTTTTATTGAATCCTTATATCTGTCATCATCTGTTTTGGCTCCAAATACAAATATTACATACTTCTTTTTGTTTGTAGGATTCTCATATAAAACTGATATATTTTTACCTACACTTAACGATCCTGTTTTCAATCCAATTATATTTTCATCATAAAACTTACTACTTTTATCTAAAAATTTATTTGTATTTATAAGTTCTATTTTTCTATTATTTTTATTTATTCCTATTTTATGTTCTTTAGGAATTACCATTACATCTTCTTTTTTTATTAAATTTTTTACAATTTTTACTATATCTTCTTTTGATATATATGAATCCTTAGATATACCTGATGGATTTGTAATATTTGTATTATTTATATTTTTTTCTTTTAAATATTTATTTATTTTGTCCGAAAATTCTTTTACCATTTCATTATTTGATATAGTATCTACTTTTACATTTTCATAATTTTTCAAATACCATTTTGATAAAGTGTATGTCGCATCATTTCCAGAAGGTAAAAACATCATTTCTAATAATTCTTTTACTGTATATTTTTCTCCTTTTTTTATTCCTGCTTGTGATTCATCTGATGATACTAAAGATATTTCATTACCTACTGTTACGACTTGATCAAGTTTTAATTTATTTAATATATATTCAATTGTAAATAATTTTAACACTGATGCTGGAACTATTTTATCTTCTTTATTTCCTTTTATATTTATTAATTCATTTTTTTCAATATCATAATAAAATACTTCTTTAGCCGAAAATTCTTTTTTATTTATTTCTTGTTTATTTTTTATATTTTTATTTCTTTGTTCTTCTATCTTTCTTTCATCTTTATTTAAATTTTTTAAATTATCTTCATTTATCTCGATATATTTAACTGTATTTTCTGCATATCTTATTTCTACATCTTTTTCGTATTTAAAAACATTAATATAATTAAAAAATATCAATACATAAATTAATATTAAAATTGTTATTATTTTTTTACTATTACTAGTATTTTTATTTTTTATTTTATATTTTTTATTAGAATAATTTCCATATTTATTCATATACTATAAAACCTTTTATTATCCTTTCTTTACTTTATAATATCATCTTAATTCTATTTATACCATAATATTTATGTTTTATATATTTTAATTTAAAATAAAACTTATCAATAATAAATTAAAAAAATTTCATTATTGATAAGTTTTTTATTTTTTAATATTCTATTTTGTTTTTTTGTATTTCATTTAATTTTTTATATAATTCAATTTCTTCTTCTGATAATTCTTCTGGTATTGATAATACAACCTCTATCACAAGATATCCTTTATAATTATTATTTGATCTAAATCCTTTATTTTTAATTTTAAACTCATACCCTTCTTTTACTTTTTCAGGTATAATTACTGCCATTTTTTCTCCAAATATATCTATTTCTTTTTTTGTTCCTAATACAGCTTCTGCTGGTGTTATATATATTTTTCTTATTAAATTTAATCCATCAACTTTATATTTTTCTTCTTCATCTTTTTTTATTGTTATGGAACAAATTAAATCCCCTGAAATATCTGGATTCTGAATGCTTTTTTTACCTTTACCTTTGATTATTACAATATCATTTTCTTTTGTTTTTTCTGGTACTTCAACTTTTATTTCTTTATTTTTTTTGCTTATATATTTAATAACTCCGTTATATGCTTCTTCTATGGTTAACTCTAGTTTTATTGATTCATTTAGTTTTTCTTCTTTTATTTTTTTATATGCATTTACTTTACCAAAAAATATCCCTCTTAATTCATCTATTATATTCTCACTTCTTTTTTCGTGAACATATATCTTACTATTTGTTTTTCCAATATAATTCATCCATAATCTATCATATTTTTTCTTAGAATCTATATTTGATAATACTTTATATGCTTCATTTATATCTTTTATTATTTCATCTGTACTTTCACTGTTTATATCTGGATGATATTTTTTAGCTTGATTTCTATATGCATTTTTAATTTCTTCTTTATTCACTTTTATAGTTTTTAAGTCTAATATCTTGTAATAATCTTTAAACACCATCTGCTTGTAAACCCCTTATTTTTTATATTTAAATTATAACATATTTAAGATTCAATTCAATTTCTTATGTTACCTAAATGTAATATTTTTGTGTTTTTTATTGATTTTTTTATTATTATTTTCTTTTATATATATTTACTTTTTTATTTATTATTTTTTCTTTCTTTTAACACTTTTTTGTGTTGACAAATATATGTTTTTTATGTTAATATATATTTGTATCGCGGAGTGGAGCAGTTGGCAGCTCGCCGGGCTCATAACCCGGAGGTCGATAGTTCGAGTCTATCCTCCGCTACCATTTAAAACTAGGTAAATACCTAGTTTTTTTATTTTTTATTTAATGAATTTTAATCTATATAAAAAAGAGTTATATTATATAACTCTTTTCACTTTATATCATATTTTCTATTATTTTTTGTGTTGATTTTATATTACCAATAGCTAAAGCATTTTTGCTTAATTCTTTTATATATTCTGGTTCATTTTTTATTTTATGACATATTTCTTCAATATTTTCTGTATTAACAAATTCTCCAGCTTTATTATCTTCTATATATCTTACATTTCCCTCTTCTTGTCCTGGAATATACATAGTTATCATTATGGGAGTTCCCATAGCTAAACATTCAGCAACTGTTAATCCTCCTGGTTTTGTAAATACAACTTCTGACATATACATAAGTTCTTTTGCCCTTTTTGTAAATGATATTAATTTTACATTTTCCATTTTATTTTTTTCTATTATTTCTTCTAACTTTTCATACATTTTTGCATTTTTACCACTTATACATATTATTTGATAGTCTTTTAATATATCTGAAATTTTTATTAAATCATTTTCTACTTTTCTTAAATTCTTTTTTGATATTGATATTCCATTACAAAAATATGTTATTATTTTCTTTTCTTTTTTTATATCTAGTTCTTCTTTTATTTCTTCTATGTATTCTTTTGTGAATTTTTCTGTAAAATTGTATTCTAAAGGTATTCCTGTATATACAATCTTATTTTCATCTACTCCGTCTTTTATCATTTCTTCTTTTATTTTTATAGATGGTATAAAGTATTTTGATATATTTTCACTAGGTAAATACCATGATTTATGCGCTTCATAATCTGTAATAACTACTGATATCTCAGAATCTATTTTTCCTTTTTCTTTTAACTTAACAAATAAATTAGTTAAAAACGGATGTGTTGCTATTATATAATCCGGTTCATTTTCTTTAAATATTTTGTTTATTCTATCAATTTTTAAGTATGGTTGTTCTTCTACAATTTTATTTAATATACCTTTTTCAGAAATCTTAAATATATCTCCCCATAACTTAGGAGAATATGTTTGCATATTAGAATATGCTGTTCTAAAAAATGTATCCATCACTTTACTTGCTTCTTCTATTCCATCAACAAAAAACACATTATATTCTTCTGATTTATTTTTATCTAAATAATTTGCTATTGCTTTAGCTGCAGAAAAGTGTCCATTTCCATACATGCAGTATGTTACATATATATTTTTTTTATTTTTATCAATTGACTTTTCCTTATTAAATAAAAATTTGTTTTCTTCCATTTTTCCTCACTTTATCTTTTATTTGTATTTAGAATATCATATTCAACATATATTTAAAATAGTTATTTTTTATTTTGGTTATATTGTTCCTATAAAATTGACAATTCTTTTAGTTCTTTATATTATTTAAATTAAGGAATATGGAGTAAAATTATGAAAATAAAAGAAATTTTAAATTTAATAAAAGGTGAATTACTAGAAGGTGATTATGAAGGTGAAATTAATGCAATAGAACAAGATACTCGTTTAATACAAAACGGCGATACTTTCATTGCGTTTAAAGGTAAAATTGATGGAAATGATTTTGTTAATGTCGCTATCGAAAAAGGTGCTTCAACTGTTATTGTTAATATTCAAAATATTGATACAAAAGGTAAAAAATGTAATGTAATATATGTCGAAGATTCTTTATATGCTCTTCAAGAAATAATTAGATACAAAATGAATAATATTAATACTGAAGTTATCGGAATAACTGGAAGTGTAGGAAAAACATCTACCAGAGAAATTGTAACAGAAGTTTTATCAACAAAATATTCTGTATTTAAAAATGAAAAAAACTTTAATGGATTAAGAGGCCTACCTTTAACATGCAGTAAAATAGATAATGAAGATATTTCTGTTATTGAAATGGGGATGGATGGCTTAGGTCAAATAGATCTATTATCAAATATAATTAAACCAAAAATTGGAGTTATAACAAACATTGGTAGTTCACATATTGGAATACTAAGAAGTAAAGAAAATATATTAAAAGCAAAAACTGAAATTTTAAATGGAATCAGAAATAATGGTTTTTTAATTTTAAATATTGATGATGAATATTTAAATAACTATTCTCTTTCATATCAAAAAGATGAAAGAAATATTTCTCTAATAACATTTGGAATAAATAATGAAAACGCTATGTTTAATGCTACAAATATAAAAGAAAAAGCTGGAAAAACTTATTTTAATGTTAATATAACACCTGAAATAAATTTAACTTTTGAAATAAATAGTTTAGGTACTCATAATATATATAATTCATTAACATCTATAATAATTGGTAAAATATTTGATTTAACTCATGAAGAAATTCAAAAAGGGCTTTTAAATCTAAAATCTACTGAAAGAAGATTACAAAAAATCGAATTAAACAACTTTATTCTATACGATGATTCATATAATGCAAGTTATGAGTCTGTAAAGGCTGCCATTGATTTTCTTTCAAAAGAAAAATCTAAAGGTAGATATATATATATATTAGGTGATGTTTTAGAGCTTGGAGATTTTGCAGAAGAATACCATAGAAAAATAGGGGATGCTCTTACAAAAAATAAAATTGATGTTTTAATAACAGCAGGAGAAAATAGTATCTTTATAAATGAGCAATTAAATGAAAATGGAATTAAAATTGAACAATATCATTTTAATAATGTAGATGACTTAATTGAAAATTTAATTCAATTCAAAGAAAATGATACTGTTTTAGTAAAAGCTTCTAACGGAATGAAATTTAATAAATTAGTGTCTTATTTAAAAGAAAATTTTTCTAATTTTGAAACTATTAATTAAAAATAAAATTGAAACTAAAAAAATACTACTATCTCAAAGTAGTATTTTCTTTTTTTGATGAAAATTTTATTTTTCCATTTTCTATATAAAAGATAGGATTTTTTAATTGTTCATCTATTTCTTGTACTTCATTTGCTATTCTTATTTGTGTTCTAACTGTACTATTAGCAGATATAAAAGCAGCAGTATTTCCTTCAGCTCCTGCGTGTGCTAAACCTCTAAGCTTTCCTGTAATTACAACATTTCCTGTCGCAATAGCTTCAGCTCCACTGTTTAAATCACCTAATATAACTATACTCCCTTTATATTCTTCTCTCATACCTGATCTTAAAGATCCTTTTATATATTTAGTATCTGAAATATCAATAGATTTATCATAAGTTTCTTTAATATTATATAATCCTAAACTTTCTCTTTCATTTTCATATTTAATCTCTATATTTATTTTATTATTTTCAAGAATCGAATTTATTAATTTTTGTTCTTTTTTGTCATATTCTCTTACAGTAAATATAATATTTATTTTTTCTTCATTATTTGTTTCTCCATTAATTACATTTTCAATTGTAGGTATAACTACATTTTTAGAACTTAATTCTTCTACAATTTTTTCTACTTCTGATATATTCTCTACAAGTTCTTCTAAAATTGTAATTATTGTTGTTTCTTTTTCAAATTGAATAAATATATTTTTTTCTTTATCATCAATTATATTTATTTCAGCCATATTTAATTTATTTCCCTTCTTCCTTCTAAAGCTCTTGATAAAGTTATTTCATCTATATATTCTAAATCTCCTCCTACTGGTATACCATGTGCAATTCTTGTTACTTTTGTATTATATGGTTTTAATAGTTTAGCTATATAACTTGCTGTTGTTTCTCCTTCAACTTTAGGATTTGTTGCAATTATTACTTCTTCAACATCATTTTCAGCAACTCTTACAACTAATTCTTTTATTGTAAGTTCTTCTGGAGATATTCCATTCATTGGTGAAAGAGTTCCTTGTAATACATGATATACTCCTTTATATTCCATTGTTCTTTCCATTAAAATTATATCTCTAACATCTTCTACAACACATATTAATTTTTGATTTCTTTTTGAATCACTACATATTAAACAAGGAGATTCATCTGAAATATTAAAACATTTTTTTACATATTTTTAAATTTTTCTTTGCATCTACTATAGAATTTAAAAATTCCTGGACTTCTTTATTGTTACCTTTTATTATATAAAATGCTAATCTTTCGGCTGTTTTTCTCCCTATCCCTGGAAACTTAGAAAAATTATCTATTAATTTTTGAATTGTTGGTGTAAATTCCATTAAAATCCTAATCCAGATAGGTTTAATCCATCTGTTAATTGTTTTTCTTCTTTTTCAATTTTTGAAATCACTTCATTTATTCCTAAAATAACTAAATCTTCAATCATTTCTTTATCACCAGAATTTATTAACTCTTGATCTATATTTATACTTTTTACTTTTTTTGTTCCTGCCATAACAACTGAAATAGCTCCTCCACCTACTGTTGCTTCGAATTCTTTACTTGTTATTTCTTCTTGATTTTTTTGTAAATCTGATTGCATTTTTTGTGCGTCTTTTAATAATTTATTTATATTCATACCACCTGGGAATCCTGCTCCCATCCCTGGAAATCCTCTTCTTTTCATTTTTACCTCTTTCTTAAAATACATATTCTACTTTTACTTTTTTATTTACTATTTTTTCTGCAACTTTAGATATTAAATCTAAAGCTTCTTTTTTATTCAATATTTCTAAATTATCAGGATTACTTTCATTAGTTAATACAACTTTTAAATTTTCATTATTTTCTAATATAATTTTTGCATTGCTTAATGCTACAAACATTTTAGCATTTTGCATTTGTATCATATATTTTCTAAATGTTAATGTATCTAATACCTTTATATTTTTTTCTAATTTAGTTTCTTCCTGATGTTTTTTACTTTTTTCTTCTTTTTTAATTTTTTCTTTATTTTCTTTTGCTTGTTCTAAGTCACTTTTTTTGTTCTCTATACTTATATCTACTTTTTCTTCTTTTTGAGTATTTATTACTTTATCAGTTTCTCTCTTTTCTTCTTCTATTATTTCTTTTTTATTTTCAATTTCAACATCTTCTTTTAATGTTTTTGATAAAACATTTTCTACGTTTATATTTTCTATATTTTTTACACTATTTACTAAATATTTATTATTTCTGTTTTTTTCTAATATTTCTAATATCCCTGATAAAACAATAATTTTCTTATCTTCTACATACTTTGCATCAGATATTATATTCAAGATATCTTTAATAATCTTATATACTTCAATTTTATCTAAATTGAAATACTTAGATATCATCTGTCTTTCTTCTTCATCATAAGTTGAAAGAGTTGTACTTTCTTCCAAATAACAAGCAGTTATAACATTTAAAAGTTCTGTTAATATAGTTATAGGTTCTTTTCCTTCATTAAATAATAAATTTACATTTTTTATAAGTGTTTTACTATCACTTAGTAATATATTTTTAAATACATTTATTATAATTTTAGTTTCTGGCATTCCTATTATATTTCGTACATCTTTCACTTTTATTTCTCCAGATAAATTACTTATACTTTCTAATATAGAAATACCATCTCTTGCAGATCCTCTTGCTAAAATAGAAATTAATTTTAATGCGTTATCTTCTATTTTTATATTCATTTCTACTGCTATTTTTTTTAATAATCCATATATTTTTTCTTCATCTATTTTAATAAATTCAAATCTTTGACATCTTGAAATTATAGTTGCCGGCAATTTTTGTGGCTCTGTTGTTGCTAATATAAATTTAACATGTGAAGGTGGCTCTTCTAATGTTTTTAAAAGTGCATTAAAAGCTCCCATACTTAACATATGCACCTCATCAATTATATAAACTCTATATTTTGATGAAGTTGGTAAAAAGCTTATTTCATCTTTTATACTTCTAATATCATCTACTCCATTGTTTGAAGCAGCATCCATCTCAATAATATCTGTATTATTTCCTTCTAATATGCTCTTACATATTTTACATTCATTACATGGATTTCCATCCTTAAGATTAGGGCAATTAACCGCTTGTGCCATTATTTTGGCTATACTTGTTTTACCTGTACCTCTTACTCCTGTAAACAAATATGCATGACCAGTTCTATCATTTTTTATTTGGTTTTTTAATACTTCAACTACTTTTTCTTGTCCTACAATATTATCAAATAATCTAGGTCTGTACTTTTTATATAATGATTGATACATATTCCCTTCCTTTTATTAATTAAAAAACTTCCTTTTCATCGAAGACAATCTCACATAAAGGCACTACTTATCGCTGCTTTCTTCCGAACCTGACGAGATTCGTAGCTCTTTATTGAAAATGCCCTCAATGAAAAGGAAGCTATTTTCTTTATTTATATAATATTTTTTTCTTTTTTTCAAGACATTACTATAATATATTTAAATATTAATTGTATCAGTATTATTTTTTTATAAATTTATTATTTTCTAAATTTATTTTATTTTCTATTCTTTCTTGATTTTCTAATTGTTCTATTGGTAAATCTAAAATAACTTCTGTTTCATATTTTTTATTATTATTTAATTCAATTAATAAATTAAATTTTATTTTAAATTTACTATTCTTTATTTCTTCTTTATTTAATATTTTAAAATTATTCGTATCTACTCCATCTAAAATATCTGTTGATTTAATAGAAATTTCCGATATTCTAAATATTAAGTTAACTTTATTTTCGTCTTTATTTGGTATATATTTTATTTTTTGTCCCAACATATTTTCTGAATTTTTGTCAAATATATTAGATCTACTTTCTGTAGGAGAATATACTTTTATTTCTTTTTTAGAATCACCTATAACTTTACTGTTTGTAATAGTAACTTCTTTTATTGAATTATCTCCTTCTTTTATTCCTGCAATTTTAATAAATATATCATTTACTAAATCTAATTTTAAATTTGTTTTACCAGATTCTTTTATTTTATTCACTTCTACTGCAGATATTACTTTTGCATCTTCAACTTTAAAATATTTACCATTTATTTTGTCAATAAATTTTCCTTTTTGAATATATACAAACCAAAATAATGATAATATTAGTAATAATAGTGTAAATATCGCTATTATTGATATCACCTTGTTATTTAATATATTCCTTTTGTTTTCGAATAAATTATTCTTCTTTCTTTTCATTTCTTAATTCTCCAAAGAACTTAGTTAATAAAGCTTTACTTTCTTCAGCTAAAATTCCACCATTTACTAATACTTTATGATTAAATCTAAATTCATGCATTCTCATAACAGAATCACAAACTCCTGATTTAAAGTCTCTACTTCCATATACTACACGCTTCATTCTACTATTTATAATTGCTCCCATACACATTGGACATGGTTCTAAAGTTGTATATAATGTACATCCTTCTAAACGCCAATGTCCTAAATTTTTACAAGCTTCTTTTATTGCTATAATTTCAGCATGCTCAGTTGTATCTTGACAGCATTCCTTTAAATTATATCCTCTTCCTATTATTTCTCCTTTTTTAACAACTACTGCTCCTATAGGAACCTCTTTTTTTTCATAAGCTTTTTTTGCTTCCTTTAAAGCTTCATTCATATATCTTTCATAATAAACAGCATCTTTCATTTGCAAATCTCCTTTATTTTTATTATTTATTTACACTTTTTTTTGCTTTTTCAATTCGAATATCATCACCTATTAATCCGAATATTCTTGATTTAGATAATATTCTTGATGTTATTCTATCATTATATTTTTTAGCAATTTCTATTGGATTTAAATTTGTAGAAAATAATATTGGTTTATTATTGTATAATCTTGAATTAAATAAAGTATACATTTCTTCCAATTTTATTTCTGTTAAAAATTCTGTTCCTAAATCATCAATTATTAATAAATCTACTTCATTTAAATATGATACAAGTTCATTATACTTTTTCATATCTGAAAATCTATATTCAACTAATTTACTAAATATTATCGAAGAATTTTCAAATAATACAGTGTAATTTTTTTCTATTATTTCATTACCAACTGCTTCTATTAAATGAGTTTTTCCAGTTCCAGTATTTCCACTTATTATAATGCACGGTTTTTCAAGTAACCTCACATTATTAAAATTGCTTATATATTCTTTTAAATATCCTATTAATTTTGATACTTTTTCTTTTTGATTTATTCCATTCACATCTTCTTTAAAATAATCAAGTGAAAAATTTTCTAATGTTTTTTTATCTATTATATTAATATTAGAGTTTTTATATTTTTCATCTATTTGTCTCTGTTTAAAACAGTAACATTCTACACTTTTGGTGTCTTTTATATAAAAACCTGTATCTTTACAATTCGAACAATTATATTTTATTTCTAATTCTTCTGGCTTTATATTATTATTTTCGAGTATTTCTATTTTTTCATTTTCTAATTTTTTTATTTCTTCATTCATTAAAAACTCTTTTTCTTTTTGAGCCTTTATATCCATATTTTCTATTGCATTATTAATGATATACCTATACGTTATCTTATTCATTTCCATCTGTATTTCTTTTAATCTTGGAAATTTTTCATAGATTTTTTTTAATCTATTATCTCTTTCTTTTTCATTTTTTAATCTTATTTTTTCATATTCTAATAATATTTCTTCGTTTGTTTTTGACATATAAACTTCCTATTCCATAAGCTCATCTAAATTTACGAATTCTCGTTCATTTCTTATTTCGTTTTCTTTAACTTTACTTTTTTTAGTTGTTTCAGAGCTTACATTTTTATTTATTTTATTTTCTGGTAATTTATTTAAATTATTTTCTTCTAAATATTTTTTTATATCTTTCTTTGTTTTTAATCCGTTTTTATGCCAAGATTTTAAAATTTTATCATAATAATTAAATCCAATATCATTTTTATTTACAGAAATATCAAATAATATATCAAATACATCTTTTGTAAATCCGTATTCAATAGCCCATTTTTTCACATAATTTTCTTGTGGCTTAGTTAAATTATTATATAAATTTAGTTTTTTCTTTATATAAT
>JABCPO020000040.1 GCA_013333105.2 Clostridiales bacterium
ATCATTGGGAACAAAACAAAAAGTAGGATTAATACAAGCATTTATGCATAAACCACATAATTTAATATTGGATGAACCATTTAATGCATTAGATAAAGCAACAGTAGAAAAAGTACAAAAATATTTATTAGAAGAAAAAGATAGAGGATGTTTAATAATATTTATAACACATATAAATGATAGTATTTTAGACTACTGTGATAATGTTATAGAAGTTGAAAATGGAAAGATTTCTATTAAAAATTAATATGTTAATTAGTAATACTTTAAGAAAGGATGGAAAATATTATAACTTAGAGTGTTACTAATTTTAATTAAGGTGAAATATGAGAAAAATAATATTTAATTGGAAATATTTGGTATTTTTTGGTTTAATAACATTGTTTTTAGTTTATAGTTCAATAGAAATACCATTAAAATATTCTATTAATCAAAAAACTAAATTAGATAAATTGACAATTCAAGAAATAGAAAATAATAAAGAAATACCAGAGGAAGATAAAAAAGAAGAAATTAAAAATAAGCAAAATTCTTTTATAGAATATACTTGGAATAATATTAAGAAATTTTTAAGTTTTAATAGTTTGTATTCTACATTTTTGAATATAAAAATAAGAGTAATTCCTTTACCTTTAATTGCAACAATATTTATATTTGAAAGATTGAAGGTTAGTTTAATAAAGTATAATATAGGAAGAAATCAGGAATATAGGAATGAACTATTTAAGTCAAAATTAAAAATTGCTTTAATACCAATAGTATATATTACAATATATTTTATTATAATGTGGATAATTAGTGTGTTATCAGGAGATTTTGAGGGATATAAATTAAGTAATTTATTACCATTTGCTCCAGATGATTTTTTAGGAATAATAGCAGTTAATGATAAAATATCACTTTTAATATCATTTATTTTAGTTTTGGTGTCTACATACATATTAAATTTATTTATTCTAGAAGTATTAGATAGAATTGGTAAAATAAATACAATACTATTTATAGGTATTGTTTTATGGATGATACCTATTGTATTGATGCAAGGAATAGGATTAGGAAAAGCATTAACTGAAATTTTACCATCAAAATTATTAGATTTTGATGCTAAGTTTTCATTAAAACTTATAGATTGGTTTTTACCTGCATTAGTAACTGTAATAACTACATTTTGGATTTCTAAATTAGATAGAGAGTATGAGGAAATTATAAATGAATAATAAAGTAACTATAAAAAAGTTTTTAAGTGATAAAAAAGTTAAAAATTTTTTGATTTCAATATTTAAGTTAGTCTTTATTATAGTGATTATAAGTATTATATATAATACATTTCAAATCAATAATAAAAAAATGATAATGAAAGACATTACAGATATTGGTTTAAATTCAATATATAAAATTAATGATGAAAATAAGTTGGAATTATCTACTGAAAAAGTACTTATAATTTCCTCTTTAATATTTATAATGTATTATTTTACTATATCTGTATCTAATAATTTGTATAAAGGACTAAAAGAAGTAATTAGAGGAAAAACGGAAAATTTAAATCAATATATTATAAATGTTATAAAATTTTATATTAAATATATTGTTTTAGATATTATAGTATTTATAGCTGCTATATTTATTTCTGGAATTTTATTTAAAATAGATTATGCTGACAATTATCTAGGAGTTATTATTAATATAATAAAAATTATAATATTTTATGCTACAATTCCAGTTGTAAGTTTATTTATAGTAGATAAAATTGAATTTTTGATAATATCAATATTAGGATTATCAATGTTATCAAATATGTTTATATATGAGTTTAATTTAGAATGTTTAATAGTGGCTATAATATTAATATATATAATTTCATATATTATATTATTAATAAAAGAAAGGCTTAAATAAATGGTAAAAAAAGAATTAAAGAATAAAGTATTAAAAATATTAAAGAAACCAATTACAATGTTTATAGTTTTATTTCTATTTATAATGATTTTGGGATTATACAAGTTGAATATTCAAAATATAGAAGAAAAAAATTATTATAATAGAATAAATAGGATAGAAAAAATAGAAAAAAAGATAGATGAAGAAATAGAAAAAGATGGAATTCAATTTGAGTTTCCAGATGCAGAAACGGAATTAGACAGAGGAAATGTTGTAAAAAATATAGAAATTAAAGATGTAAAAAAGGATTATAAAAATCATAAAATGAAATATACAATTAAAAATAATTCTGATAAATCGGTTTATATAACATCAGATGCAAGTTACTTAGTTTATAGAAATGGAAAAGCATCTACTGCAGATTTTTATGATTTTGAAGGATATAAAAAAGAGTTAAAATCTGGAGAAGAAATAAAATTAGAAGTAGAGTTAGAAGAAAGAATTATTAGGGATGTAGGTAAAGAAAATATAATGATTATTAAATATATATTTAATAAAGATGAGAAACATAAGTTTTTAGGAATAATTAAAATAAAATAATAGAGGAAATGTGATGGAAAATCAAAAGAAGTTAATGTTAATGGGAATATTGCTAATAATTTTAGTTATTTTGGGAATATACATATTATATGAAAGAAAAATATTTAATTTTAATGTAACTAATACCAAAAGTAATCAAATAGTAAAAAATAAAGACAATGGGGAAGAAAACGGAGATAAAGTAGAAGATTTGTATGAAAAAAAAGTATTTAATAAACATGTTAAAGTAAAAAATTTAAATTTAGATAAAGAAAAAGATACAATAACATATGAAATAGAAAATGAATCTGAAGAAGATATTATTTTAAATAATAAAGTTGTATTAACATATGGAGATGGTACAGATTTTAATACTATTGATTTAATTGGAAATGATTCAGAAATAGTATTAAAAAATAGAGAAAGTAAAAAATTTAAAATAGAAAAAGAAGAGATTATTAAGTTTAGAAAAATCTATAAATCAGAAGTTAAAAAAAATGCAGTTTTGAATGATGTAAAAATATATAAATTTACTTATAAAGATAAAAAGCTAAATCAGGAAAAAGATGTTATAAATATAAAAGAATAAAAAAGAAATGGATTTTATTTGATTTTTATTTTTTCATGTGCTATAATTTTATTGTTAATTTTAATCAGGATTAAAATGTATAGAATATATAGATAATAGTAAGTTTGATATATAAAGAAAATGAATTAAATATACTGATTATATAATATGAATGAATATTCAAAATACATATGGAGGTAAAAATGGCAAGATGTGAAATTTGTACAAAAGGTACAACAACAGGAAGAAAATTAAGTATTAATCGTTCACAAGTAAGTAAAAGAGCTAAAAGAAAAGTAAGAGCAAATATTCAATCAAAGAGAATATTATTAGATGATGGATCATACTCAAAAGTTAAAG
Source organism: Clostridiales bacterium (assembly GCA_013333105.2). Classification (GTDB taxonomy): domain Bacteria; phylum Bacillota; class Clostridia; order TANB77; family CAG-508; genus JABCPO02. The sequence continues at coordinate 3,389 of JABCPO020000040.1, forward strand.
TATGTACAACATGCTTACGTACAATGAAAGCTATGAACTAAGAAATGAAAAAAGCAAAAGTTAAAGAAATTATTTCTAGGCTTAGACAAGCATATCCAGAGGCAAAATGTTCTCTGGATTTTTCAAATCCTTTTGAAATTTTAGTTGCTGTATTATTATCAGCTCAAACAACTGATGAAAGAGTAAATATTGTAACCAAAGATTTATTTAAAGCAGCATCAACACCAAAGGATATGAATAAATTAAGTTTGGAAGAAATAACTGAATATATAAAAACTTGTGGACTCTATAAAACAAAGGCTAAAAATATAAAAAAATTATCTAAAATATTAGTTGAGGATATGAATGGGGAAGTTCCTAATGATATGGAAAAATTAACTTCATTACCTGGAATCGGAAGGAAATCAGCAAATGTAATTATGCTTGAAGCATTTAAAAATCCAATAGGAATAGCTGTTGATACACATGTAACTAGAGTATGTAATAGACTGGGTATAACAAAAGAAACAGATCCACTAAAAATAGAAGAAGTACTTTTAAAAAAGTTAGATAAGGAAGATTATTTTGATGCAAGCCATTTACTTATTCACTATGGAAGACATGTATCTAAAGCGAGAGGAGCAATTCCAGAAGCATCACCAATTTTGGATTTAGATCCATATTTAAGTAAGTTAATTAAAGAAAGAGATAAAAAGAAAAACCTAAAAACTAAAAAATAAAAAGAAAAATAATGAAATAAAAAAAGATAACAATAAGGAATAATTTATTGTTATCTTTTTAGTTATATAATAATAGTATTATTAATATAATTTATTGGTATCTTCTTTAAAAAGAATTGGATATGTAATATAATATTTAAAATTATAAATATTAAAATATGTAAAATTTTTATATATTGATAGGGGGAATTTATATGCCATTTAATACATATAAAATAGGAGATTTTAAAGCAATTTATTTACACAAATCTGGGTATAATTTTCGGGGATCAATAACTGAAACGGAAGAAAATATTATAAATATTAAAAAATTAAAAAATGAACTTTTGGATTCAGGTATTGATTTAGAAAAGAAAGTGCTTTATAGATGTTCAGTTGAACATGGTAATAATGTAACATTACTTGATTATATAACTAATCGTGAAATGGAACATTTTAAAATAGGAGGTGTGAATATATATCGGCCTTTTAAAGATTCAGATGCAATTATTACTTCTGATATAAATGCAACACTACTATTATCAACTGCTGATTGTCTACCTATAATAATAGTTGATAAAAAGCAAAATGTTTTTGGATTAATTCATGCAGGATGGAAAGGGATAATTAAAGATGTTGTAATTAATACATTAGATAAAATGATTACAATATATGATTCTAAGAAAGAAGATATATTTATACAAATTGGACCACATATAGGTTTTAGTGATTTTAATATAAATGATTCAAAGATTAAAAGAGAATTTATAGAATATCTTTTAGAAGCTAAATTAATTAAAAACGATAATAGTGATGTAAAAAAATATATTACTACTTCTAAAACTTTTTTATACAATATTGATTTATCTAAAATAGTTGTAGATAGACTAATATCATCAGGTATACCAAAGGAAAATATATCAATTGACAAAGAATCTACTTATAGTTTTAAAGATAAAGATGGCGATTATAAATATCATTCATATAGAAGAGATTATAAGAAATCTGGCCGAAACCCAATGATTCTTTTTTATGAAAAGTAGTTGTTCTAAATGATTTACAATTAAGTTAATTTATGGTATAATTTATATATATTAAGTATTAACAAAAATTGTAGGAGGCGATTATGTTTGATAATGAAATATTTTTAAATGATATTCAAAATATATCTAAAGATTTTGCAGTAGAAGGTATGCAAATAAATAAAGAAGAAATAGATGTATTAAAACAATTTGTTTCTGGTGATATTTCATTAGATAATATAATTGAATCATTTAAGTAAAATAAAAAATAAAGTCTAAAATAAAATAGACTTTATTTTTTTATTCCTTTTCTTTAATTTGTTTTAACATTGAATAAAATGCTAAAATTGTATAAAATATATATACTAAAGTTTATATAAACAAAGGAAAGAATATGAAAAAGGTAAATATAATATTTGATATGCAAGGTGGAGATAATTCACCTAATGCTAATATTGAAGCAGTTATAAAATTTATAAAAGAAAGCGAAAGTTTTTTAACATTAGTAGGTAATAAAGAAATTATTGAAAATGAATTAAAAAAACAATTAAATGAACAGGAGTTATCAAAAATAACTTTTATTGATGCAAAAGAAGAAATAAAAATGGAAGATAATCCAACTTTAGCAATAAAGAAAAAGAAAGATTCTTCAATGGTAATTGCTTTAGAAACTTTAAAAGAAGGAAAAGGAGATGTTTTGGTTTCAGCTGGAAACACAGGGGCATTACTTACAGGAGCAACACTAAAGGTTGGAAGAATAAAAGGAATTAGAAGACCAGCAATGATTGCACCAGTTAATATTTTGGGTGCTAATTTTATACTTTTAGATACAGGAGCAAATGTTGATCCAAAAGAAGAATATTTAGGGCAATTTGCAATGATGGGAACTATTTATAAAAGAGAAGTTGATAAGATAGAAAATCCTAAAGTTGGACTATTAAATATTGGTACAGAAGAAAATAAGGGAAATGAATTTACAAAAAATGTTTTTGAATATTTAAAAGAAAATCAAGAACAATTAGGAATTAATTTTGTAGGAAATATAGAAGCAAGAGATGTATTTATTAGCAATATAGATGTGTTAATTTCTGATGGATTTACTGGAAATATATTCTTAAAATCTATTGAAGGATTAGGAAAAACAATAAAAAATTCATTTAAAGAATTTTTTAAAAATTTAGGAATAAAAGTTTTATTTGTATTACCATTAAAAAGAAATCTAAAAGAATATATGAATGGATTAGATTATAAAAAAATGGGTGGTGGATTATTTTTAGGAGTAAAATCACCAGTTATAAAAGCACATGGATCTAGTGATGCAACTTCATTTTATTATACATTAAAACAAGCAGAGAAAATTGCAAAAGAAAATATTAATTCTAAAATAGAAGAAAAGTTGTCAAATAATTAAAATAAGGGGAAAGTAATGGGAAAATTAAAAGTATCTCCAATGATGCAAGATTATTTAAATACCAAAGAAAAATATAAAGATTGTATCCTATTTTATAGATTAGGTGATTTTTATGAAATGTTTTTTGAAGATGCTATACTTGTATCTAAAGAATTAGAAATAACTCTTACAGGGAAAAGTTGTGGCCTTGAAGAAAAAGCACCAATGGCTGGTGTTCCTCATCATAGTGCAGAAGGATATATTCAAAGACTTATAGAAAAAGGATATAAAGTTGCAATATGTGAACAATTAGAAAATCCTAAAGATATAAAAGGAGTAGTAAAAAGAGGCGTAGTAAAAGTAGTAACACCAGGAACAATTACTGAAAGTAATATGCTAGATGAAAAGAAAAATAGCTATATTTTAAGTATATTTAGAGGAGAAAATGGCTATGGAGTATCATCTTTAGATGTAAGTACAGGAAAATTTTATACAACAGAAATAATTATAAAAGAAAACCAAAAAGAACAAGAAGTTTTAAGTAAAGTCTTAGATGAAGTATCTAGATTTAATCCTAAAGAAATACTTGTAAATAAAGAGGTATTAAAAAACAAAAGAACAATAGATTATTTAAAAGAAATACTAAATATATATATAACAGAAAAAGATAATGATTATTTTGAATTTGCAGACTCAGAAATAATGAATTTAGAAAATAGATATGTGTTATATGAAAACATATTAAAAAATTCATTTAAAGATAAAAAACAAAAATTATTTACATATGCATTTAAAACAAAAAAAGAAGTTCAAAATAGTATTTATGATTTAGAAGTAGAAGGATTTAATGATTCTAAAAAAGTAAAAGAAGAAAAAAATAACGATGAAAAAGAAAATCAAGATATAAAAAATAAAAGTGATAAATCACATGAATTAAAAGATATAAATAAGATCGCATTTGATAAAAACAGTTTATATATACATTCAATTTATGGGTTGAATAAATATATAGAAGAAACACAAATGCTAGAATTAAAACATATAAAAGAAATTCAAAAATACAGTTTTGAAGGATATATGGCTTTAGATTCAATTGCGAGAAAAAATCTAGAAATAAATTATAGAATGATGGATCAAAGCAAAAAAGGAAGTCTTCTTTGGGTTCTTGATAAAACAGAAACATCAATGGGAGCAAGAATGCTTTCAAATTGGATAAATGCCCCATTAGTTTCAAAAGAAGAAATAAATAAAAGATTAGATTCAGTAGAGGAATTAAAAGAAAATATAATCTTAAAAGGAGCTTTAAGAGAAAGTTTAAAGAAAATATATGATATTGAAAGAATATCTGGAAAAGTAGCATTTGGGAACATTAATGGAAAAGATATGATTGCATTAAAAAATTCTATAAAATATTTACCGGAAATAAAAGAAATTCTTAAAAATGTAAAATCTGAGTATTTATTAGAAATAATTAATTCGTTAGATACAATGCAAGATATATATGGACTTATTGACGAAATGATAGAAGAAGAACCACCATTAACTATTACAGAAGGAAGACTTATAAAAGAAACATTTAACGAAGAATTAAAACGCTTAAGACATTTGGGAGATACTGGAAGAGAATGGATTGCTAATTTGGAAGCTTCTGAAAGAGAAAAAACAGATATAAAGACATTAAAAATAGGATATAATAAAATATTTGGATATTATATTGAAGTTACAAATATGAACAAAGATAAGGTTCCAGAAACATATATAAGAAAGCAAACATTAGCAAATGCAGAAAGATATGTAACTCCAGAATTAAAACAAATGGAAGAAGAACTTTTAAATGCAGAAGATAAAGCGAATAAAATAGAATATGAATTATTCTTAAAACTTAGAGAACTTATAACTAAAGAACTTGATAGATTAAAAAAGGCAAGTGATTTAGTAGCGATACTTGATGTTCTATCAACATATGCTCAAGTATCAGAAGATAATGACTATGTAAAACCAACTATTAATACAGAAGGTAAACTAGAAATACATAATGGAAGACATCCAGTTGTAGAAAAAACAATAAAAGATGAAAACTTTGTGGATAACAATTGCTATTTAGACAATGAAAATGATACAGTTATGATAATTACAGGACCTAATATGTCTGGAAAATCAACATATATGAGACAGGTAGCATTAATAACATTAATGGCACAAATAGGATGTTTTGTACCTGCAACTTGTGCAAATATTTCAATTGTTGATAAAATATTTACAAGAATAGGAGCTTCTGATGATTTAAGTATGGGACAAAGTACATTCATGATGGAAATGTCAGAAGTTGCTAATATATTAAATAATGCAACTAAAAATTCATTAGTTATACTTGATGAAATAGGAAGAGGAACTTCAACATATGATGGAATGAGTATTGCAAAAGCAGTTGTGGAATATATTTCAGATACTAAGAACATAGGATGTAAAACATTATTTGCTACACATTATCATGAACTTGTAGAATTAGAAAATGAATTTAAGAATATAAAAAATTATCATGTTGATGCAAAAGAAATAGGAAAAGATATACTATTTTTAAGAAAGGTTATACCTGGTGGAACAGATGATAGTTATGGAATACATGTTGCTAAATTGGCAGGTATTCCACAAAAGGTTTTAAATAATGCGAATAACATATTAAAAAACATAGAAAAACAACGAGATGCAATAACACTTAAAAATCTAGAAGAAAAAGAAAATATAGAAGGCGAAGAAGAAGTAGGAGTAGTTAAATTAGAATATTCTAAAACAGTAGAAAAATTAAAGAATATAGATATAAATAGATTAACACCACTTGAGGCGTTTACTATAATTACAGAAATAACAAATGAATTAAATAATAAGTAAATAAAATTAAAAACTAGAAATTTAAGTGAAAATTTAATATAATTAATAAAGTAATAAAGAATATAAAAATAAAAAATAGTAAAGGAGAAAATATGTTTAAAAAATTTACATGGAAAACATTATGTGTCATAATACTTGTTATAGCAATTTTAATAAATGTAACAGTTAAATTAATACAAGTTTCTCCATTTACCAAACAATTAAATTCCGTTATAACAAGAGATAATTTCACAGAAGAAGAAATTAAGAAAGTAACAGAAGATCAAAAGAAAAATGGAATATATTTAGAAAAAAATATAAAAGAAGAAAAAGAGAATATAGATAATAAAGAGAAGGATAAAGATAAGGGAAAAGAGGAAAAGCCTTCAACTATAAATAATCAAGAAGGAAATTCTAATATTCAAATAATAAATGAAAATCAACCACAACTTGAAACAAATGAAGTTAAAAATGGAATAACTAACCAAGGGAAAGAAGTACCAGTAGTTTCAGAATAGATTAGTTTAATACTTGAAAAAGAAAAAAAGATGTGGTAAGATAAGTTGTGTTAGTTTATCGTACGAATAAAATATTGAGGAAAGAGGTAAGTTATGAAAAATACAGGAATAGATTTTAAAGATACAGTTATAACTTGTTCAACATGTGGAACAGAATTTAAAACAGCTTCAGTAAAAGAAAACATAAAAGTAGACGTATGTTCAAACTGCCATCCATTCTGGGCAGGAAATGCTACAGCATCAGTAAGAGGTGGAAGAGCTGATAAATTTAGAGAAAAATATAATTTATAATTTTCATAATTTGATAAAAGTTATAAACTTAAAATATTATATAATATGAGAAAAAGAAAACTTAGGTTTTCTTTTCTAATTTGCGGGTATAGTTTAATGGTAAAATTTTGTGCTTCCGACCCAAAGTTAAGAGTTCGATTCTCTTTACCCGCTCCAACACGGAAATATGATAAATTAAGAAAATAAGAGAATGTTCCTTTAAAATGGGAACATTTTTTTGCATTTAAAAAATATACTATGTATAGTATTCTAAATAGGAAGTAGTAAATGTTTGTGTTTGCTACTTTTTTATATGTTTTTTATACTATATAATAGTGTTATTAAAATAATAAGTTTATGAATTAAGTATTGTATTAACTTTTATTAGTTTTTGTGATATAATTCATAGAGTAAAATTATAAAATACTACATAATTTGGAGGAAAAAATGGGAGAAGTAATAGTAATAACATCTGGAAAAGGAGGAGTAGGAAAGACAACAACTACTGCTAATTTAGGTGCTGCTTTAGCTTTAGCAGGAAAAAGAGTTGCTTTAGTTGATACAGATATCGGACTTAGAAATCTTGATGTTGTTATGGGACTAGAAAATAGGATTGTTTATGATTTAGTTGATGTTGTAGAACAAAAATGTAAATTAAGACAAGCATTAATAAAGGATAAAAGATTTCCTGAATTATATTTATTACCAGCAGCACAAACAAGAGATAAAAGTGCGGTAACAGAAGAACAAATGGTTGAACTTACAAGTAAGTTAAAACAAGAGTTTGATTATGTGTTAATAGATTGTCCAGCTGGAATAGAACAAGGATTTAAAAATGCAGTAGTTGGTGCAAATCGTGCAATAGTTGTAACTACAGCAGAAATTTCTGCTATAAGAGATGCAGATAGAATTATTGCACTTGTAGAAGTAGCAGGAATAAAAAATCCAGAATTAATAGTAAATAGATTAAGACCAGAAATGGTTAGAAAAGGTGAGATGATGGATGTTGAAGATATTGTCGACTTATTAGCAATTGATTTAATTGGAGTGGTTCCAGATGACGAATACATTATAATGCATACAAACAAAGGGGAACCTGTAATTTCAAATAAGAAAGCTCCAGCAGGAAAAGCATATATTGAAATTTCTAGAAGAGTTTTAGGAGAAAATGTAGAAATTACAATTCCAGGTAAAAAAGAAAGTTTATGGAAAAGAATAAAAGGAATTTTTGTTAAATAAAGAGAATAAATAAAAGGAGGAAATATGTTTAAAGCGATATTAGATTTTTTAAATAAAATTTATCAAAAAGAAGAAACAAATGAAGCAAAAGAAAATCAATCAAAAAATTTAGCAAAACAAAGATTACATGTTTTATTAGTTCAAGATAGAGCAAGTGTATCTGCAGATTTTATTGAACTTATGAAAGAAGAAGTAATTGAAGTTGCAAAAAAATATGTAGTATTCAAAGAAGAAAATGTAGAGATTGATATTACTACATCTGTTTCAAATGACGGACAAAATACAGATACAGGATTATTCTTAAAAATACCAATTGAAAATATCCGTAATGAAATGAAATCAGAAGCACTAAAAAGAGAAAATGAAGTTAAGGATTTGATTTTTAGTGAAAAGAAAAAAGATGCTTTAAACAATAAATACTCTTTAGATATGGATTCAGAAGGAACTATTATAGATGAAGAAGTAAAAAATATTTCTTTAGAAATAGATATAACTAAGTCTGAATTAGAAGAATTAAAAGAATTACAAAATATTGAAAAAGTAGTTGAAAATAAAATAAATAATAATGAAAAAGAAAATTCAAATGACGCTGAAAATGAAGCTAAAGAAAAAGAAATGGAAGAATTACAAAAGTTAGAAAATAAACTTTTGATAGAAAAAGAAAAAGAATTAGAAAAAGAAATTAAAGAAGCAGAAAAAGAATTAAAAAAGACACATGAATTAACTAAAGAAGCTAATGATTTAATTAATGAAAATAAAAATTCTGTTTCAACAGATGAAGATTTTTTTAATAATGACACAAAAGAAAAAATAGAAGAAGTACCAGAAAATATAGTAGAGAAAAACAAGAAAGATATTAAAAATAACCAATTCGAAGTTTTAAGAGAGAGCTTTAAAGAACAATATGAAAAAATATTTAGTGAAGAAACTGAACATGAAATGCTAGAAAAAGAGGTTATTGACGAAGAACATGAAAATTTAAATAACTCTAATTCTAAAAAAAGTACTAAAAAATTAAAAGATATTGCAAGTAAAGTGGAAGAAGAACTTGAAAAAATAAATATATTAAAAGATAAAAAAAGTAAGTCAAAAACAAAGGAAGTAGAAGAAAACAAAACAGAAGAAATTGGAAAATTAGATATATATTCTAAAGAATTTGAGGAAGAAAAGAAAAAAGAACAAAAGAAAAAGAAATAGGAAGTATAGATGACAAAAAAGTTTTTTAAAAATGTAGAATGGCAAATATTAATATATTGTATATTACTTTTAGTTATTGGATTAGTAGCTTTATATTCGGCTACAATACATAATGGTTTAATAGAATTTAATAAACAAGTTAAATGGTTTTTAATAAGTATACCAATATTAACATTTTTTACATTTGTTGATTATAAAAAGATAACTAAATACTCTATAATTTATTATATAATTTCGATATTATTACTAATTGGAGTATTATATACAAAACCTATAAATGGTTCTTCTAGTTGGTATGACTTAGGAGAACTTTCTTTTCAACCGGCAGAGATTTCTAAAATTTTTGTAATATTATTTATTTCTTATGTTGTATCTACAATACAAAATAAAGGGATGGACGAAATAAATAAAGTATATAAATTGGTTATACCAATACTTGTACTTTTAGTACCTTTAGGACTTATATTAAAACAACCGGATTATGGAACGGGTGTAGCATTTATATTTGCATTTGTATCTATAATATATGTTTCCGGTATAAGAAAAAGATATATACTGCCAATTCTTTTAATAGGAATAATTGGTGGATTTGTAATATGGAAATATATAATACCAGTATATGCACCACATATTATAAAGAGAATCGATGTTTTCTTAAATCCAGGATTAGATCCAAGGGGAGCAGGATATAACGTTTTACAATCAAAGCTTGCTATTGGATCAGGACACGTTTTTGGAATGGGATTTATGCAAGGAAATCAAACTCAACTTGGGTATTTACATCCAAAGACAACAGACTTTATATTTGCGATGATATCAGAAGAACTTGGATTTATTGTGTCAGGGGTAATAATAATATCGTATGTATTATTAATCAATAAGGCTATATATATATCAAAGACTGCAAGAGATAATATGGGATCATATATTTCAATAGGTATAGCAGCTATATTCTTATATCATATGTTAGAAAATATAGGTATGACAATGGGAATATTACCAATAACAGGAATTCCATTACCTTTTGTGAGTTATGGAGGATCTAGTTTAGTAACAAATTTTGTACTTATAGGTATATTATTAAATGTTAGTGGTAGACGCCAAAAAGCTATATTTGTTGATATAGAAAAAGAAAAAAATGGACATGGTATAATTTCTAATATTGAAAGAAAGAAAAATAATTTTTTTAAAAATAATAAAGTTAAAAATTAAATAGGAAACTACAAAAAATTCATTAGTAAAAAGCTAGAAATAAAATATAAAATGAAAAATGTAGGAGAAAATGATGAATAATCAAAATGAAAATAAATTAGGTAAAAATTTAAAAATAAAAGACATAGAATTAAATGGTAATGTTATTGTTGCACCAATGGCAGGAGTTAGTGATATAGGGTTTAGATATATAAATAATTATATCGCATCTCCTGCATACGCAGAAGTAGAAATGGTAAATTCTAGAGCAGTAGTACATGGAGATCAAAAAACAATGAGAATGTTAAAAACATATGATGGAGAATTTCCAAGGGTATTTCAATTGTTTGGAGATGATGAAGAATATATGTATAAAGCAGCTCAAATAATTACAGAGGATTGTGATATTTTAGATATAAATATGGGATGTCCTGCTAAAAAAATTGTTAATTCAGGTTCTGGAAGTAATTTAATGACAGATTTAGAAAAAGCAAGAAGAATAATTAAAGCTGTTGTAAAAGGATCAAAAGTACCAGTAACATTAAAAATGAGATATGGATGGGATAGCAGTATGATAAATGCTTTGGAATTAGCAAAAATTGCAGAAGAAGAAGGAATATCAATGATAACAATCCATGGAAGAACAAGATCACAACAATATAAAGGGAAAGCTACATACGAAGAAATGAAAAAAATTAAAGAAAATGTTTCTATTCCAGTTATAGCTAATGGAGATATTGATAGTGGGAAAAAAGCATTAGAAGTATTAGAATATACTAAATGTGATGGAGTAATGATAGCAAGAGCAGCTCTTGGAACACCTTTTAGATTAAAACAAATTGTTGATAGTGTAAGAGAAGGAAAAGAAGTAGAAATAGAAAAACCTAGCGTAGAAAAAATAATAGAAATGTGTAATAAGCAATTTGATATATTAGCATCAAATATAGGAGAAGATAGAGCAGGTAAAGAAATAAGAAAGCATGTTATTTGGTATACACAGGGAATAAAAAATACAAGTAAATTAAGAGCAAATGTTAAGTATATTGTTGATAAAAAGACATTAAATGAAATGTTATCAATTATAAAAGAAGAAAATGATGTAAATGATATGCATTTAGATAAAGAAGAAATAGTAGATTTAAATACTATAGACTTAGGGTTAGAAGAAAATTAATAAATTATGGTAAATAGGCATAAAGGAGATAAAAATGGAGAGAATAGAAATAAACGATATTTTTAAAGAAAAAGAAAAATATTTAGAAAAAGAAGTATATTTAAGAGGATGGGTAAGAAATTCAAGATTTAATAAAAATATTGGATTTATAGAATTATCAGATGGATCAAATTTTGAAAATATACAATTAGTATTAGAAAATTCTTTAGAAAATTATGAAGAAATATCAAAAGTTAAATTATACTCTTCAGTAAAAGCTAAAGGTAAATTAGTAAAAGGATTTAAAGAACAAACAGTAGAATTACAAGTAAAAGAAATAGAAATAGAGCATATGTCAGATGAAAAATATCCACTTCAAAATAAAAGACATACAATGGAATTTTTAAGAGAAATTGCTCATTTAAGACCAAGAACAAATATATTTAGAGCTGTATTTAAAATTAGATCATTAGCAGCAGCAGCAATTCATATGTATATGCAACAAGAAGGATTTATATATGTAAATACACCACTTATTACTGCATCAGATGCAGAAGGAGCAGGAGAATTATTTAGAGTTACAACATTAGATTATAACGATTTACCTAAAACAAAAGAAGGTGAAATAGATAGTTCAAAAGATTTTTTCGGAAAAGATTCATATTTAACAGTAAGTGGACAATTAAATGGAGAAACATTTGCACATGCATTTGGTAAAATATATACATTTGGGCCAACATTTAGAGCAGAAAATTCAAATACTGTAAAACACGCTGCAGAATTTTGGATGATAGAACCAGAAATGGCATTCTTTAATTTAAAAGATAATATGGATTTTGCAGAAAATACATTAAAATTTGTTATTGATTATGTTTTAAAACATGGAAGAAAAGAGATAGAATTTTTAAATAAATTTGTTTCAGAAGGATTATTAGAAAGATTAGAGAAAGATTTAAATGATTCATATGCAAGAGTTACATATACAGAAGCAATAGAAAAATTAAAAGAATCTGGACATTCATTCGAAACAAAAGTAGAATGGGGAATGGATTTAGAAACAGAACATGAAAGATATTTAGCAGAAACAATATACAAAAAAGCCTTATTCTTAACAGATTATCCAAAAGATATTAAAGCTTTTTATATGAAAGAAAATGAAGATAAAAAGACTGTAGCAGCAATGGATTTATTAGTACCAGGAATAGGTGAATTAATAGGTGGAAGTCAAAGAGAAGATAATTTAGAAGTTTTAGAAAACAAGATAATTTCACTTGGAATGAAACCAGAAGATTATTCATGGTATTTAGATTTAAGAAGATATGGAAGTGTGGAACACTCAGGATTTGGAATAGGATTTGAAAGATTAATAATGTACATAACAGGAATAAAGAATATTAGAGATGTAATCCCATTCCCAAGAACACCAAAAAATTGTAAATTCTAAAATTCAAAAATACTAAAGAATGAAGAAGATGTGAAAATATAAAATGTAATAAAAATTAAAATATGAGATAAAATAAAAAGAAAAAAATTAAATAAAATAAAAGTAAATATAATATAAGAAAAAAGTTCACTTCATAGGGAGTGAACTTTTTAATAAATAAAAATAGAAATAAATATTAAATATAAACATAAACATAAACATATCAAATTAACAAGTGAAAAAATAAAATAAAAAAAACCAGGCAAAGCCTGGAATATACATATATAAATAAATAATAAGACCTTTATAGGTCTTGGTAGCGAAAAAGTGATTCGAACACTTGACCTTCCGGGTATGAACCGGACGCTCTAGCCAACTGAGCTATTTCGCCATCATGTATAATAATTATAGATTGAAAAGAATGAAAAGTCAAGCAATAAAAAATAAAAAAGCAAAAAAGTGGAATTTATTTATAAAATTAGATAAAATAGAAGTATAAATTAAATGGAAAGTGAAAATAATATGAATTATAAAAAAGTGATTGAATCAATATTGTTTGTATCTGGTGAACCTGTTCATATTGATGTTATTTCAAATGCAATTGATAAGGAAAAAGAACAGACAATAGAAATAATAAATGATATAATAGAAAGTAGTGAAAGTGAAAAGGATTCTTTTGAAATTTTAAAAATAGGAAATAAATATCAATTATCTATAAAAAAAGATGTTAGTGATATTGTTACACCTATTTTTGATAAAAGACAAAATCCTAAATTATCTAATCAAGCAATGGAAGTTTTATCAATTATTGCTTACAATTCTGATGTAACAAGAGCACAAATAGAAATGATTAGAGGGGTTGCTTGTGATGGAATTGTTAATAAACTTTTAGAATATGGATTAATAACAGAATCTGGAAGAAAAGAAACTTTAGGAAGACCTATGGGATATAAAGTTACAGATAAATTTATGATAACTTTTGGAATAAAAGATTTAAGAGAACTTCCTAAATTAGAAGAAATAAATATTGAGGGAAATGATGAATAATAAAAAGCCTAATAGAGTGTTTTTAAGTATTATATTAATAATATTAATAGCTTCAGTGATTATATTTTTATTAACTTCACCAATTTTTTTAGTTAAAACAATTGATGTTGAAGGTAATACTAAATTTACAAAAGAAGAAATTATTAATTTAAGTTATTTAAAAACAGAAAAAAATATTTTTATACAAAGATATTTAAAATCAATATATAATATTAAGAAAAATCCTAGAATATTAAATGTATATATAAAATTTGGATTGCCTAATCATTTGACAATAAAAATTGAAGAAAGAGAAGAACATTATCAATTGAGTACAGAAAAGGGATATTATATTATTGATGATCAAGGGTATATCTTAAAAAGAACTGATGAAAAGCAAAAATTAGTGATGTTAAAAGGATTAACAACAAAAGAATTAGAAAAAAAAGAAAGATTAGATTTGAAAGATTTGTATGCTTTAGAAAAAATGAATAAGGTATATAATACAATTAAATCATTAAAAATATTAGATATTTTGTCTGAAATAGAACTTACAAATAAAAATTATATTTTAAAATTTGATTCTGAGAAAAAGACAGCAAAGATTGAAACTAATTTAAATGATATTAGAAGTCAAATTTTAAAAATTAAAGAAGTAATTTCACTTGAAAAAGGAAAAGAAGGTGAAATATTTATAGATAAAAATGATAAAAGGGAATATACTATATTTAAAGAAAAAATATAATAATGATAATAATAAGGAAATAAATATTTATATGGATAAAAATAACAGTAATAGTAATGATAAATTTGAGATATTAACAGAAAAAGAATTAGAAAGATTTAAAACACTTACAAATTCTGAAATATTAAAAGAACTTGCAGGTGGAGATAATAGTATTTATAAAAAGGCAACAATAGTAGTTATAATTTTTGTATTAAGTCTATCTTTAACTGGCTTAATTTCAAGTTACAACAAAAGACAAATAGCAAATGAAACACCTGTTGCAAATGAACTTAGAGATACAGTGTTTAGAGAAAAAGAAAAAAATGATAGATATACAGAAAAACTTAAGGAAAAAGAACAAACTTTAACAAGATTAAGAGAAGATGTTACAAAAAATAATAAATTATCAGATGAACAAAGAAAAAAGATTGATAATAACAATACTATATTAGGACTTACAAAGGTTACAGGAAAAGGAGTTCAAATTGTATTAAAAGACGGTGAAGAAAATAAAAAAGCAGGTTCTACATTGGAAGCTTCTCAAACAATAGTTCATGATGTTGATATTTTAGAGATAATTAATGTTTTAAGAAATGCAGGAGCAGAGGCAATTTCTATAAATGGTCATAGAATAATAGCAACAAGCCCTATTTCTTGTATAGGAACAGTTATAAAAATTAATGATGAAAAAGTAGGAGCACCATATGTTATATCTGCAATTGGAAATCCCGAATCTTTAGAATCTGCATTAAATATACCAGGGGGAATAATTTCGATATTAGAAAAATTTGGTATCAAAATAACAAAGGAAAAGAAAGAGGAAATTAAAATACCTGAATATACTGGAGTATATAAATATCAATATTTAAAAGCAGTTGGAGAAAAAGTAAATGAATAAAAATAAAAAAAATAAAAAGATAAAAGAGAGTTTAAACGGTGAATTAGGTTTTAATCTATTTACTATAAAAAACTATGAAACAAAAAAAGAAAAAAATAGAAAAGAATTAGTTAAAAAAAATAATATTGACATTAATAGACCTATTAAAGAGATTGAAAAAGAGATGGAATATATTAATGAAAAAAATCTTAATATATATAATCTTAATAATGAAGAAAAAATTCATATAATAAATAAAAAAATTAGTGATATTAATTCTAATAATACAAAAAGGATAGAAGAATTAAAAATAGAAGAAATTGAAAGAATTACCGAATTAATTCAATTAAAAGAAAAGTATAAAGATAAATTGAAAAAAGAAAATAAAAATCAAAGAGGGGCATTTCCTAAAGGATCAACAAGAGAAGAAATAGAAACAAATTTAAAAGGGAAATATGCAATTCAAGAAAAAAATATAATTTTTGGAATAATTTTTTTAACTACAGTTATAGTAGTATCAATAATAGTTCTTCAATTAAAAACAATTAATTTCACAGATATAAAATCTTTAGAAGCAATGAGAGATGGAGAATTAAAAGCAGAAATTACAAATTTAAATTCTAAAAATAAAGAATTAGAAGATAAAATAAAAGATTTAGATAAAAATATATCAGTATATAATCAATCAGTAAGAGAAAAGGTTAATGCACCTAAATTGATTCAAGATGAATTAAAACAAACAGAAAGATATTTAGGATATACAAATGCAGAAGGTGAAGGGTTATCAATAACATTATCAGATAATGATAATAAATCTATAGATTATAACGATTTATTAATGCTTGTAAATCAATTATGGATTGCAGGAGCAGAGGCTGTTTCTGTAAATGATGAAAGAATAGTATCAACAACAGAAATAGTTCCTGTTGAAGGGAAAAACATATTTATAAATACTAAAAAACAATCAAGTCCATATGTAATTAAAGCAATTGGTAACAAAAAACATTTAGAATCTGCATTAACAGTTAAAAATGGATTTATAAATGAAATGCTTGCAAATGGAAAGAGCATTAAATATAAGGTAGAAGATAAAATTGAAATTCCAAAGTATAAATCAGAAATTAAATTAAAATTTGGAAGATAGAGATGAGGTAGAAAATGTTTTATATTTTAGTAGTAGTAGGAATAATATTAGGAGTAATATTAGGTAGATCATTACCAGTAATACCGTATACATATTCATTATATCTATCAGTAGGTATATTAGCGGCACTGGACTCTATATTTGGTGCAATAGCTTCAATAATAAAAAAGAGATTTGACTTTAAAGTGTTTATAACAGGTCTTTTTGGAAATTCAATATTAACTATGTTACTTACATATTTAGGAACAAAGTTAAATATTGATATACATATTGGAGTAATTATAGTGTTTGTAGGTAGAATGTTTAATAATTTAGCAATTATAAGAAGACATTATATTGAAATTTGGCATGAAAAATATGAAAGTATAAAAGAACATTACTTAGGAGTTAAAACAGATAAAGAATTTATTTATAGTAATGAAAATGATCAAAAATAAAAGAAAAAAATTATTTAAAATAAATCAAGTCTAAATGCTGTTTTTAGTTGACAATTTTATAATATTGTAATATTCTTATAACAGAAGAAAAATAAAAAATGGGATGGAGGAAGAGTCTTGGCTATAGGTGACATTATCGTAGGAGTTGATGTTAGTTATTCAAAGGTATCTTTATTAATGGGAAAGGTTGATAATTTCAATCAAATTCAAATTATAGTAAAGACTTCAAAAGAGTGCAGACCATATGAAAATAATGAAATTAATCCAAATGTTTTGATTCCAGCTTTAGAAGATGTTGTTAGAGAAGCAGAAGAAGAATCAGGATTAAAAATCCATTCAACATATGTAAGTATACCAGGAGATAAAACTAATATTATACATGGAGAAGTAACAAAAAGTACAAATGATAAAATGTCAGGGGTAACAATAAGAGACGTAATAGGAACAATAATAGAGACAACAGCAATTCAAGTTCCAGAAAATCAAGTAATAATTGATATAATACCAGACAAATTTAGATTAGACAACAATGTTGTGGTAAAAGATCCATTAAATAAAAAGAGTGAATCAATTACGCTTTTATCACAAGTTATTACATCAGAAAAAAGATATATAGAAAATTTGAAAAAAATATTTGATGAAGCAAAATTAGTTATAGATACTTTTGCATCAGATGCATTTGTAGATAGAGTGTTTTATCTAGAAGGTAATGAATTAAATGAAAATGTATTAGTTTTAAATGTTCAAGAAAATGAAACAGAAGCAGGAATATTCTTAGGGAATAGTTATGTGTATTCAAATACATTTAAATTTGGTGGAAATGATATTACAAATAATATTTCATATATTAATGGAATATCATATGAAGAAGCAGAAAAGTTAAAACAAACATATAATTTAGCATTAAAATCATATATCGAAAATGATAATAATATTCAATTGACAACTTCAATGTCAAATGAACAAAATATAATTAAAATTTCTAATATTGTAGAAATAATAGAAGCAAGTATTGAAGATATGTTTATGAAAGTAAATAAAGAAATAAAAAGAACAGGGTTAAAAGACTATGTTAATGGAATTATCTTATGTGGTTCAGGAATATCATCAATAATGAAAAGTGATGTTATATGTAAGGTTGTATTTAATTTACCAGTTAAATACGCTACAAGTAAAAACTTGTATGCTATAGAAGAAGAATATTATAGATTATATGGATTATTAAAATATTTTTCTGTAAAACCATATGCAAAAAAAGTATCAAGTAATGTTTCAATGAAAACAAATGAAAATATATTAAATAAAGTATTAAATAAGGTTAAAGAATTTTTTTACTCATAAAATAATAGGGGGATAACGAGATGTATATTGATAATATGAAAAAAGACGAATATAGTAGAGATGTTTTAGAAAAAGCTATAGTTAAAGTAGTTGGAGTTGGTGGAGGAGGAAATAACTCAATCAACAGAATGATAGAAGCTGGGATTCAAGATGTAGAATTTATAGCAATAAATACAGATAGACAAGTATTAGAAAAATCAAAAGCAGCAGTAAAATTACAAATTGGAGAACAATTAACAAGAGGATTAGGAGCTGGAGGAAGTTCTGAAGTTGGAGAACAAGCAGCAGAAGAAAGTAGAGAAGAAATTGAAAGAGTATTAGATGGAGCTAACATGGTATTCATCACAGCAGGAATGGGTGGTGGAACAGGAACTGGAGCTGGACCTATAGTTGCAGAAGTAGCAAAATCAAAAGGAATTTTAACAATAGCAATAGTAACAAAACCATTCACATTTGAAGGAAAGAAAAAAGCTATACAAGCAGAAAGAGGAATCGAAAAATTAAAGAGAAATATAGATTCATTAATAGTTGTTCCTAACGATAAATTATTACAAGTTATTGATAGAAAAACATCTATGAAAGATGCTTTCATGATAGCAGACGATATATTAAGACAAGGTGTTCAAGGAATTACTGATCTTCTAAGAATAACAGGAGATATGAACATTGACTTTGCTGACATAAGAAATGCTATGACAGATAAAGGAGTAGCACACTTAGGAGTAGGTAGAGCAAGTGGAGAAAATAGAGCAGAAGATGCAGCAAAACTTGCAATTCAAAGTCCATTATTAGAAACAACAATAGATGGAGCAAGATTTGTAATATACAATGTTACAGGAAGAGATGTATCATTAAATGAATTTACATCAGCATCAGATTTAATTAAACAAGGAGCAGATGCTAATGCAGAAATTATCATGGGAATGGTACAAGATGATAATGCTGGTGATGATATAATTGTTACAATTATAGCAACAGGATTTGAAGAAGAAGTTCCAGTAATTGAAGAAGAAGAAACAAAAATTGAAGAACCAATGTATGGAACATTCAGAGAAACAAGAAAAACACCATTATATAGCAACTCAATATTCCCAGGATCAAGAGTAGAATCACACTTAGATTCAACATCTTCATCATCATTAGGAGAAATTGAATTACCAAATTGGGTAAAAAATAATGGAAAATAATAAGATAAAAATATAAATATAAGCAATGTAGAATTAACTGCATTGCTTTTTTTAGATAAAAAAAGTTTGAAAGTGGTAAGCTTCTGCTTCTTTATATTGATATTTTAATTTAATATATATATAATTAATAGGAATAATAATTAGGAGGAAAATTAATGAATAAAGAAAATGAAAACGAAAATGTATCAGTTAATGAAAATATAGAAGAAAAAGAAACAAAAGAAGAACAAGTTAAAGATACAAAAGTAGAAGAAGTAAAAGAAGAAAAGCAAGAAGAAGTTGTAGAAGAAAATAAAAAGGAAGAAGATAAAAAAGAAGAAAAGGTAGAACCAAAAGAAGAATCAAAAGAAATGCCAAAAGAAGAAGTTAAAGAGAAAAAGAAAGAAGAAAAACAAGTTTCAAATACAGCTAAAAAAGTAAAAAAGAAAACAGGAATAGTTAAAGTAGTATTAGGATTAATATTAGCAGTAGCATTATTAGTTCTTGCATTAGTTTGTTATGCAGCATTTATGCCAGCTGAAAATATATTAGAAAACGCTTTAATAACTTCAAATGATTATAATACAGTAACTGCAAAAGTACATCCAATTGAACTTAAAGGAGAAATAAACCAAGTACCACAAGCTTTATATACAAATATGGTTAATGAGTTAAAAATTCAATCAGAAAAAGAAAATAATAAAGTTTCAAAAATATATATTTCAAATAATACAAATATATATGGAGCAGACTTATTAAGTATATTAGGAAAAGTTGAAGGAAACAAAGTAGTATTTGGATACAAAGTTAAAGATGAATACAGAGTATTTAAGGTTGAAAATGCAGTTATAAAGACAATATTAGAAAATTCAAATGAAGGACCAGAATTATTAAATAAATTCGAAAAAGAAACACCAAAAGAATATAATGATTTAAAAAATGCAATTAAAGATTTAATTAAAGTATCAATAGTTAAATCAGAAGTGAAATTTGAAGACTTCTCACTTGTAAGAAAGATTGAGTTAGTATTAAATAAAGCAGCTATTGAAAACGTTTTAAATGTATTTAAGAATTCATTAAATAATGATAAATTTGCAGAGTTAGTAGCAGAAGAATTAAATAAAGATAGAGATTCAAATGAAGTTGAAGTTAAAAAAGAAGATGTAAGAAAAGGATTTGAAAAATTACCAGTAGTTTCAGATGAAGTAAATAATCTTAAATTAACATTAGATTTAGATATGTTTAGAAGAACTTTAAAAAATACAAATGTAGAATTTAAGTCAGTAATAAATAATCAAGAAATTGCTAAAGTAAAAATGGATTTAAAAATTACAAATGAAGATGTAAAACATGAAGAATTAAAAGAAGAAAAAGCAAAAGATGTAGCAGAGTTAGACTTACAACAAATATTTGCAGATTTCTTATTAAATGCTAAATTAGATAAAGTATTTGAAAATGCAGAAAAAGATACAAAAATAACTGATAAAGTTAAAGGTGAATTTAAACAATATCAAGCATTTATAAATATGTATAAGCAACAATTTAATCAAATAAGTGGAGGGGTTTCAAACGCTATAAATGGTAATGGGAATTCAGAAAAAAATAATTAAATTATAAATTAAGAATAACAAAATAAAGCATAGAAAAGTATACTAAATACTTAGGTTATAGTATAAAATCTCTATGCTTTTTATTTAATTTGTAATATTTATTTCTCTTTACTTTTTAATTTTATATGATAAAATATATATTAGCAGTTAAAAAGTTAGACTGCTAATATTTTAGTGTTGACAAATGTATGTAAAAAAAGTATAGTGTTTATACTAAATATATTAACTGAAATAATATTTGATATATATATAAATAATAGTAAGAAATAGTGATAATATATTATAAAGTGATAGGATAATTAATATAACATAGATTAGTTATTTTGTATTAATTATCTGTATACCAAATTAGGAGGTAGAAATTTATGGATAACGAAAAAGATAAGTTAAATAAAATTAGAGAAGAATATGAAAGACAATTTTCAAGAATAGCATATTTGTATAATAATGAAATATTACCAGATGGAGCTATGAAAGTTAGAGATTTGATTAATTTAATTTCTAAAGAATTAGGTGAAACATATAAAAATGTTAAAGATTCAATTCCAGATATTAAGTATAAAAATGATGAAGATAGAATAATTATTAATCAAGATAGATATGAAGCATATAAAACAGAATTAAGTAGTATGCCTCCTTTAGATTTATCAGATCCTAATGTTTTAGATTCTATAGAAAAAACTAAAGATATTTTTGATAAAATGGTTAAAGAAGGTAAAATGGAAATTGATACAGATGCTGAAGGGAATATAGATATTGAAAAAGTTGGAGAGCAAATTAAAGAACAATTAAAATATCTATTTGGAGAAGAAGTTGAATCTATAGATCCTGAAATGATTCATGATATTAATGATAGTAGTAAAACAGAAATTGATTACGAATCATTTGAACAAAATAGAGAAGATTTAAGTGATGAAGATGATGCAATTAAAAATGATAAAAAATCTGATAAGAAAATTCCTAAATTTGGATTTAGCATTGGTAGACCGCAAGGTAGGGGTTCAAGAGAAAAAAAGAGAACTATTGATGAATATGGTATTAATTTAAATGAACAAGCAAAATCTGGAAAGATTGATAAAGTTGTAGGAAGAACAAGAGAAATTGATAGAGTAATAGAAATTTTAAATAGAAGAAATAAAAATAATCCGTGTTTAATTGGTGAACCTGGAGTTGGTAAAACAGCTATTGCTCAAGGATTAGCACTTAAAATTGTAGAAGGGGATGTTCCATATAAATTAATGGATAAAAAAATATATTTATTAGATATGGGAACTTTAGTTGCTGGTACACAATTTAGGGGACAGTTTGAATCAAGAATTAAATCAATTGTAAAAGATTGTATAGAAGATCCTAATATAATTATTGTAATTGATGAAGTTCATACAATAGTAGGAAATGGAGAATCTGACGGTTCAACAAATGCTGCTAATATATTAAAACCTTCATTATCAAGAGGAGATATTCAAGTTATAGGTACAACAACTTTAAATGAATATAGAAAATATATAGAAAAAGATTCAGCTTTAGAAAGAAGATTTCAACCAGTTA
The DNA here is from genome assembly GCA_013333105.2 of Clostridiales bacterium. Taxonomy (GTDB): domain Bacteria; phylum Bacillota; class Clostridia; order TANB77; family CAG-508; genus JABCPO02. The sequence continues at coordinate 26,234 of JABCPO020000040.1, forward strand.
TAGTTGATGAACCAAGTATTGAAGATACAATTGAAATGTTAGAAGGAATAAAAAAATATTATGAAGATTTTCATAAAGTAAGTATTTCATCAGATATGATAAGAAAAACAGTAGAAATGTCAGAAAAATATATCCATAATAGATTTTTACCTGATAAAGCAATTGATATTATTGATGAAGCATGTTCAAGATTAAATTTAAATAACAAAAAATTATATGAACTTGAGATGCTTAAAGATGAGCTTAAAAAAGTTCAAGAAGAAAAAGAAAAAGTATTAGAAAAAACAGGTAAAGATACAAAGGAAGTAAAAGAAGAAAAAGATATTACAGAAGATTATAAGTTGGTTGCTGAATTTAAGCAAAAAGAATGTAAATTAGAAGAAGATATTCAAAAATTAGAAGAAGAATTAAAACCGGTTCCATTAACAGTTGATAATGTAGCTAAAGTTATAGAAAAGTGGACAAAGATTCCAGTTTCAAAAATAACAGAGGCAGAAACAGATAAACTTATAAAATTAGAAGAAAACATAGCTAAAAGAGTTATTGGTCATAAAGAAGCAGTAAAAGCTATTTCAAAAGCAATAAGAAGAAATAGAGCAGGACTTCAAACAACAAAAAGACCACCATCATTTATATTTGTAGGGCCAACTGGAGTTGGTAAAACAGAATTAGCAAAAACAGTTGCATACGAAATGTTTGGATCAGAAGAAAATATAATTCGAGTAGATATGAGTGAATATATGGAAAAATATAGTGTTTCTAAGTTGATAGGTTCAGCTCCAGGATATGTTGGATATGGAGAAGGTGGACAATTAACAGAAAAAGTTAGAAGAAATCCATATTCAATAATACTATTTGATGAAATAGAAAAAGCACATCCAGATGTATTTAATTTATTATTACAAGTATTAGATGATGCAAGACTAACAGATTCAGAAGGAAGAGTGGTTAATTTTGAAAATACTATAATAATTATGACATCAAATGCTGGATCAACATTAAATACAAATGCTATAGGATTTGGAAATGAAAATGAAGTTAAAAAAGAAAAAATCTTATCAGCAGTAAGAGAAACATTTAGACCGGAATTTTTAAATAGAATTGATGAAGTCATAGTATTTGAAGCTTTAACAAACGAAGATATAGAAAAAATATTAGATATATTCTTAAGAAATACACAAAAAGCTTTAGATAGAAAAAATATGAAATTAGAAGTAACAAAAACAGCAAGAAAATATATTATAAAAAATGGAACAGATTTAAAATATGGAGCTCGTCCATTAAGAAGAGCTGTTCAAAGATATGTAGAAGATAATATTGCAGAAGATATATTATTAAATAAAGTACATGAAGGTAAAGAAGTAGTAGTTGATTTAGTAAAAAATAAAGAAGGAAAAGAAGAAATAGTTATTTTAGAAAAATAAAAATAAAATAAAAAATATAAATATATAAAAATAAAATAAAAAGTATTAGATAATTTTAATAGATTATTTTAATACTTTTTTCTATTTGATATAATTTGGATATGAATGAAAATTATGAAAAAAATAACAATAATAAAATAAATAATAAAGAAATAGAAGAAAAAAATGTGTTAAAAAAAGTAAAAGAAATCCACGATGATATAATAGAAAGTGGAATACAGGTAGAAAAAAATGAAAAAGGGGTTATATATACTACAATAAAAGCTAGAGAGGAAGAAATAAAAAAAGGAATTACTACTTTTGAAAAACTTATAATAAGCTTTAAACTTATAAATTTATATAAGTATATAGATAAAAAAAGAAAAGCTTTTATTTTAAGTATTATTTTATTAACAATATTACTTTCACGGAATATATATATACTTAAATCATAATGAAAATGAAGTAAATATTTCAAATACAGTGGTTAATTTGGAACAATCTGTGTATGAAGTTAGATATGAAAAAGGAAATATTTTTAAAAATGATTTTAAAAGAGAGGAAAAGAAAGAATCATTTTTACCGATTTTAAATTCATATAAACCGGCAGTATATTCGAATAAAGAATATATAGGATATAATGTTAAAAATTTTAATATTAATGCATCTATACCTGAATATAATTTAAAAGAAACACAAGCGACTAACGAAATAAAAAATTATATTTCAGAATTAGATAAAAAAATGAATGAAACTATTAAAGTAGGAGATGAAAAAAGACCAAAAGAAAATATTGTCTTTGCATATACTTCATCAGAACATGAAAAATACTTATCATTAGCTTTAAATTATATTGAAGAAAATGGAAATAAAGTTTTAAAAACTTTTGTTTATGACTATTCAAAAAAGAAAAATATTTCATTGGAAGACTATTTATTAGAAAAAGCAGGAGAATCAAATAAAATAAAGCGTGAAGTAGAAAGAATAATGAAGAATAAAGGACATAAGCATATAAATACAGAAAACTTTTTTGTTGATGAAAAAGGGGATATAATAATATTTATAGATGAAAATACATATATATATATCCATGAATTATAAATTTTTATGAAAAAATAAAAATAAAATAAAATGAAATGAAGAGAAAATAAAAATACCCACTATATTTTAATTAGAGTGGGTATTTTTTAATTTAAATTTAACTTAAAATTTAAATATTATATTAGTTTATCATTATTTTATCTTTTGAAAAGATTAAATAATGGATTATTTTTTAGTGAATTGTTATTATTTTCATTATTATTAGATGGTGTATTATTTTTATTATTTTCTACTGTTTTTTCATTTTGTTTAGAATTTTCTTCTTTATTTTCAATATTTTGGTTATTTAAATTATTATCTTGTGATTTATTCTCAAATATTAACATTTTAACTTTAATTGTTTGTTTTTCACCTGCTCTAATTATTTCAACATCAACTTCTTGATTTTCAGAAATATTATTTTTTTCTTCATTAAGATCAGATATAGAAGAAACTTCTTTTCCGTTAAATTTAGTTATAACATCTGATTTTTTTATTCCAGCTTTATCAGCAGAACCATCTTTAGCAACATCTAGTAAGAAAATACCTTTTTTTACTCCTAATACTTGTGCAGTTTCTTCGGTAATTTCTTTACCAACAATTCCAAGAGCTGGTCTTCTTACAGAACCATTTTTAATTAATTCCTCTGATATTTTTTTAGTTTGATTAATTGGGATTGCAAATCCAATTCCTTCAACACCATTACCTGCAAGTTTTAAAGTATTAACACCAATAACTTCACCTTTAGCATTAACTAATGCCCCACCACTATTACCTTGATTTATTGAAGCATCAGTTTGAATGGCATTTAATGAAGAACCATCTGATAATGAAACTTTTCTTGATTTTGTAGAAATTATACCAGATGTAACTGTACCATTTAATCCAAGAGGACTACCTATTGCCATTACAAATTGCCCAAGTTTTATTTCATCTGAATTTCCTAATTTAGCTGGAGTTAGATTATCTTTTTCAACTTTGATAACTGCTAAATCTGAAATTTCATCAACACCTATAACTTTAGCAGGAACTTTTTCATCATTTGATAAAGTAACCGTTATTTTAGTGTTACCATTTATTGTATAAAATCTAGAATTTGTCTCTTTTGATGGAGTAACAACATGACTATTTGTTAAAATATATCCATCTTTAGATAAGATTATTCCAGAACCTGATCCTTTTGCAGCTACTTGTTTATTAAATAATGATTGTAAATTATATTCAAGCTCTATACCTACGATAGAAGGTAAGACTTTTTCTGCTACAGATTCAGATACTTTAGATATGTTTGAAAAGTCTAAATTATCTAAATTTTTAGTTTCTGAAACTTTATTATTTGTGTTATTTGAGTTAGTTTTAAATATTGCTACTATTTTTCCAAAAGGTGTTTTAAACACTTCAAGTGCAGGATTAAAAGTAATTTGATATCCAAATAATATAAAAATAAGAACAAGTGTTATTAGTTTTAATAGTGAAAATTTAAATTTTTTATTATTTGATTTAATTGTTTTAAATCCTTTAAAATTATTATTTTTACTAAATTTAAATTCTGTTGAATTATTAGAATTATTTTCTAAATTTTTATTCATAATTTCTCCTTTCAATTAATAAAATACTATATATTATAATTTTAACTATTACTAATTATATATGTATATATGTATTAATTAAATTATATATTAGTGATTTTGTTTTTACAATTTAGCTAAAATTAAAAAAACTATTAAATATATATTGAATTAAAAAAATGATTGGTATATATTTTAAATATACTAATTTAAAGGAGGATTAAAATGAAATTAGCAATAAACGGATTTGGAAGAATAGGAAGATTAGCATTTCAAGTTGCAGTAGAAAAAGGACTTGATGTAGTTGCTATTAATGATCCATTCTTATCACCAGATTATATGGCATATATGGTAAAATATGATACAGTTCATGGAAGATTTAATGGAGAAGTATCACATGATGATAACCATATTATTATAAATGGAAAGAAAACAGTAATATATTCAGAAATGGATCCTGTTAATGTACCATGGGGAAAACATGATATAGATATAGTATTAGAATGTTCAGGAGCATTTACTGATACAGAAAAAGCACAAAAACATATCGAAGCTGGAGCTAAAAAAGTAGTTATTTCAGCACCATCAAAAGATGCACCAATGTTTGTTATGGGAGTAAATAATGAAAAATACACAAGTGATTTAAAAATAATATCAAACGCTTCATGTACAACAAATTGTTTATCACTAATAGCTAAAGTATTAAATGATAACTTTGGAATAGAAGAAGGATTAATGACAACTGTTCATTCAACAACAGCTACACAAAAAACAGTTGATGGAAGTTCAAAGAAAGACTGGAGAGGTGGAAGAGCAGCAGCAGCAAATATTATTCCATCATCAACAGGAGCAGCAAAAGCAGTAGGAAAAGTTATTCCAGAATTAAATGGAAAATTAACAGGAATGGCATTTAGAGTACCTACAATTGATTCATCAGTAGTAGATTTAACAGTAAACTTAAAAACTTCTACAACATATGAAGAAATATGTAGAGTTATGAAAGAAGCAGCAGAAGGTGAATTAAAAGGAATGTTAGGATACACAGAAGATGATGTTGTTTCATCAGACTTTATTCATGATCCACGCACATCAATATTTGATGCAAAAGCAGGGATAATGTTAACAGATAAATTTGTTAAAGTTGTTTCATGGTATGACAATGAATGGGGATATTCAAACAAGTTAATAGAACTTGCAATGTATACATATGGAGTTGATAACAAATAATTTTAAAATATTGATTAATAATAGATAAAATAATTATCTATATAAATATAAATTTTAAAATAATAAAGAAGTATTATTAAGCTAGATTGATATTGATGTATGTAATATTAAATTACTTATACATTTATTAGTCTAGTTTAATTTAAAATATATAAATATAAATAAAATAAAGAAATAACAGACTAGTTATTTCTTGGAAAAGGAGATAATAATATGAAATTATCAAAAAAAACAATATTAGATGCTAATTTAGAAGGAAAGACAGTTTTAGTTAGATGCGATTTTAATGTACCTTTAGATGAAAATAAAAATATTACAGATAATGCTAGAATAGTTAAGGCATTAGATACAATAAAATATATCTTAGATAAAAATACAAAAATTATATTAACTTCACACTTAGGAAGACCAAAAGGTGAATTTAATATGGAATACTCATTAGAACCAGTAAGAAAAGAATTAGAAAGACTATTAGAAAGAAAAGTAGTTTTAGCAAAAGATGTTATTGGTGAAGATGCAGATAAAAAAGTTTCAGAACTTCAAACAGGAGATATTTTACTACTTGAAAATGTTAGATTTGAAAAAGGTGAAACAGAAAATGATGATGAAATGAGCAAAAAATTAGCTTCATATGCAGATATATTTGTAAATGACGCTTTTGGAACTGCACATAGAGCACATTCTTCAACAGTAGGAGTAGCTAAATATTTAGAAGGATATGCAGGATTCTTAATGGAAAAAGAAATAGAATTTTTAGGAAACGCTATTGAAAATCCAGAAAGACCATTCCTAGCAATATTAGGAGGAGCTAAAGTTTCTGATAAAATAGGAGTTATTACAGCACTTTTAGATACAGTTGATACAATTGCTATTGGTGGTGGAATGGCATATACATTTATCAAGGCATTAGGATATGAAGTAGGAACAAGTTTATGCGAATTAGATAAACTTGAAGTTGCAAAAGAAATAATGAGAAAAGCAACAGAAAAAAATGTAAAGCTATTATTACCAGTAGATGTTGTGATAGCAGATAGTATTACATCAAAAGATATTAAAACAGTAAGCTTTAAAGAAATACCAGCAAATTTAGGTGGATTTGATGCAGGAGAAAAAACATTAGAGATTATAGAAGAAGAAGTGAAAAAATCAAAAACTATATTCTGGAATGGACCTCTTGGAGCATTTGAATTTGAACAATTCTTAAATGGAACAAAGAAAATAGCAGAAGTACTTGCAGATACAGATTGTATAAGTATAATAGGTGGAGGAGATTCAGCTGCTGCAGTTAAGAAATTAGGAATAGAAGATAAATTCACACACATTTCAACTGGTGGAGGAGCATCATTAAGACTATTAGAAGGTAAAGAATTACCAGGATTAGTAGCTCTTTCAAACAAATAAAGGATATAAATAAAGTAAACAAAATTAAGATAAAAGGTGGATAATTCCACCTTTTATTTTTGTATTATTTTTAATAGTTATAACTAATATAGTGTAACATAGAGATTACATATAAAAGAAATACCTTAACCCAAACCGGTAAAAGATATATAATAAAATAAAATTATTAAAGGAAATAGAATTAAGAAAAAAACAATATGAATATTATAGAAATAAGTTATTAAGTTTTAAGGAACTTTAAGAAATGGGCAATTAAATGAATGGGTTATATATTGATTTCTTTTGATTGATGTAATAATATTTAAGTATAGGTGGAAATATTAATATATTTAGCTAATATAAATACTTGAGAGGTAAGTATGAAAAAAAATATATTTAAGGGGTGTGGTACAGCATTAGCTACACCATTTACAAAAGATGGAATTAATTTTGAAGAATTTGGAAAATTAATCGAAATGCAAATAGAAAATGGAGTTAAAGCTTTAATAGTTTGTGGAACAACTGGAGAAGCAGCAACTATGACAAAAGAAGAAAGAAATGAAGTTATTAAATTTGCTGTTGAAAAAACAAATGGTCGTATTCCGGTTATAGTTGGAACAGGAGCTAATAATACAAATGTAGCTATTGAATTATCAAAAGAGGCAGAAGAATTAGGAGCTGATGGACTTTTAGTTGTAACACCATATTATAATAAGGCTACACAAGAAGGATTGGTATTACATTACACAAAAATAGCAGAATCTGTTAAACTTCCTATAATTTTATATTCAGTAGCAGGAAGAACAGGAGTAAATATATTACCAGAAACAGTATTAAAATTATCAAAAATAGATAATATTGTAGCTATAAAAGAAGCATCTGGAAATTTATCACAAATTGCTAAAATTAAAAGTTTATGTGGTGATAATATTCAAATTTATTCAGGAAATGATGATCAAATTGCACCAATTTATTCAGTTGGTGGTATAGGAGTTATATCAGTACTTTCAAATATATTTCCAAAACAAACTTCTGAAATGTGTGAAGCGTTAAATGCAGGAGACTTTAAAAAGGGGTCTAAAATGCAATTAGAGTTTATTGAGATGGTTGATGCACTATTTTGCGAAGTAAATCCAATACCTGTAAAATATGCATTAAGCAAGATTGGAATAGATGGTGGTATACCAAGATTACCACTTACAGAACTTACAGATAAGGGAAAAGATATAATGAATAATGCATTCTTAAATTATATAAATAAAGGTATATAATTAAGTGTAAGAGGTAAAAATGAATAATATAATAATAACTGGTGTTTATGGAAAAATGGGAGAAGTTTTAGAAACATTAGTAAATGAAAAATATAAAGAAAAAGTAGAGATTATTTTAGGGTATGATATAAAGGATTTAAAGGATAAAAAATACAATGTATGTACAAATGCAGAAGAATTAAAAAAAGAAATTATATCAAAATATGAAAAAAATATAAGTATTAATGGATTAATAGATTTTTCTATTCCTAAATGTACAATTGAAATATTAAATGTATTAAAACAATTAAAAGAAGAAAAAGAAATTGTAATACCTATAATAATAGCAACAACAGGATTTAATCAAGAAGAAGAAAATCAAATATTAGAATATTCTAAAAGTATACCTGTATTTAAATCAGCTAACATGTCTTTTGGAATAGCAGTAATGAAAAAAGCTATACAAGATATATATCAAAAGTATAATTTTGATATTGAATTAGAGATATTAGAAAAACATCATAGAAGAAAAATAGATGCTCCTAGTGGTACAGCTAAATTATTAGAAGATTCTTTAAAAGAAGAAAATAATGATTTAAAATATGTTTATGATAGAGAAAGTGTACGAAAACCAAAAGAAAAGAATGAATTAGGTATTTCTAGTATACGAGGTGGAAATATTGTTGGAGAACATACTGTATTTTTCTTAGATGATGATGAAATTTTAGAGATTACTCATAAAGCAGAAAGCAGAGCTATATTTGCCAATGGAGCAATAAAAGCTATGATATATATGCAAGGAAAAAAGGATGGAATATATTCTGTTGAAGATATGATTAAAAATTAATATAAAAGGTATTTAAAGATTATTTTAATTAAATTAATTGACAAAAATTATAGTTTAGTGTTATACTTAACTATGTGTAAACTGCTTAAGCAAGGTGATTAAAGTTTTATTAAGTTAAAATACCTGAAATTAACGGTTAGCAAGTATTACAATAAAGGAGGAATTGCGAATGTACGCAATAATAGAAGCATGTGGTAGACAATACAAAGTAAAAGAAGGAGAAGTTGTTTACTTTGAAAAACTAGATGCAGAAGAAGGAAAGAAAGTTACTTTCGATAATGTGTTACTTTTATCTGATAAAGATACAACTTTTGGTAGCCCATATGTTAAAGGTGCAAAAGTTGAAGGTAAAGTCTTAGCACAAGTAAAAGGTGAAAAAATTACTATTTTCAAGTACAAACCTAAAAAAGGTTACAGAAAGAGACAAGGACATAGACAAAATTACACAAGAGTAGAAATAACAAAAATTTCTGCAAAAAAGACTGAAGCTAAGAAAGAAGCTAAATAATTAAAGATATAAACTTAAAATTAAGAGAAAGAGGTGATTTAAGTGGCACATAAAAAAGGACAAGGAAGTGTTAAAAATGGTCGCGATAGTATCTCAAAGAGATTAGGTCTAAAGAAAAATGATAACCAAAAAGTTTTAGCTGGAAATATCATAATTAGACAAAGAGGAACAAAATATCATCCAGGAAATAATGTAGGAATCGGAAAAGATGATACATTATATGCATTAATAAATGGAAGAGTTAAGTTCGAAAGAAAAGGAAGAGATAAAAAACAAGTAAGTGTTTACGCAGACTAATTAGAAAGAGTATAAGGGCTGGTATATTAATGATATATCAGTCCTTATTGTATTATGTAAATAAATATGCTATAATAAAGGGTATTAAAAATAAGGAGGTTTTTGGTTTGACTAAATCAGAAAACAAAGTATATGTTATTGCAGTTTATCAAGATGGGGTAAGATTTACCGTAGCAGAATTTCCAATCGAAGAACGGATCGCAGCTATAAATACAGCGATGCTTCTTCAAAGAAATAATACTGACAATAAGAAAAAATATGTTGTAGGTAGTAATGAAAATGATTACAACTCGTAATGCATAGGATTAAAGGAGTATGGATTAAAAATTTAAAATCCGTACTCCTTTTTATTATGTATACTTTTAAAAAATAAAATATAGAAAATAAGAAAAGTTTTACAAAAATGCTACAAAATGTAAATATTATTTGACAAATTAAGCTGTGTTTTATACTCTAGTAGTAAGAAAAAATATAGTTTTTAGAGTATTTTAATAAAATAAAATTATGTAAAACTAGAATTTCTAAAAAATGTATAAATAAATAAGTAAGATATTAAGAAATAGGTAATAGTAAAAGATTAAAAATATAAATACAAAAGATAAATAAAATTGTGTGGAGGGGTTATGGCTGATAAAAGATTAAAAATTGTAAATGCAAATACAAACTTTTTTGGAAGAGTAGCGTCTAGAATTAGAGACGTTTTAGTACCAACAAAATTAGGAGTTAACAGCTTTTTAATTTCTTTAAAGAGAGCATCATTTGTTAAAGCTTATAAAAATTTAAATAGAGCTAAAGAAGGATATTCACAAGAAAGAAGAGAAGTTGCAGAAAAAAGATATAAGGATGCATATAGCGAATATTTAGAAGCAATTGATAAATATATAATGGATTCTATATATACAAAAGTAAGTACAAATTCAGCAACTAAAGTAGAAAAAAAGGCATTGGCTGATTATTACAAGATAACAACATACAAAAATGACCAATATGATGAGTATAGATTTAAAAAACAATTATTCTTGTTATCATTGGATTATGAATTACAAAATGAAAGATTAAAAAAGGTAGATTCTAGATATGAAGAAGTTTATATGGAAAAACAAACTTCAGTATATAGAAATTTATTAAAAAATTATTCAATTAGATTAGTTGATAATACCTCAAATAATAACGTATCTAAAAATGATGTATATATGGCAATATTTAAAACATTAAATGAATACGTAAAAAATATATTACCATTAGAAATTAAATATTCAAAGACAAATAGATATAAAACAGTTATAGCACAATATGACACATATAAATCATATGTTGGAAAGTTAGATGAAAAAGAAAATTTAGAAAAACAAATGTTACTTTTAAGCATGAGCAGAACTTTATTTACACATTCATTACCACTTGGAGTAGTAGAAAATTGTTATCAAAAATTAATTAAAGATACAAGAATATTATTAAAGAGAAATAAAAATACTCCTGAAAAATTGAATAAAGCATTTCGTATGATAAAATTAATAGTGGAAGAATTTAATAATAAAATTTTAGAAGGAAAAATTTATTGGGAAGATAAAGAAGAAAAGAAACAAGTACAAGCATTTTGGAATGCATATAAGTTAGCTAAAACAGAAGATGAAAAAGATATATTATTATGTTTAGAAGAATTAAGAAATATAAAGAAAGAATTAAATTATAAATTAGCAAATAAAGATGTAATAAAAATATATAAAAATAAATTACAATCATTAGGAGTAAAGATTATTTCTGGATATTCTACAAAATATAGTGATAAGAAATTTACAAGATATATAAATAAGGAAATGTCAAATATTGCATGAATAGAAGGAGAAGAAAATGGATAAGCAATCAATTAATATATGGATGATGTTAAATGCAAAATATTTTGAAAGTAAAGATTTACCTTTAATTAAATCAAATTTAGAAAAATTATCAGAAGAAAAAGCATTAATATTACAATTAATTGATTTTAAAGATCCTAATACAATGTTGATAGTATCAATTTTAGTTGGGACATTAGGAGTGGATAGATTTTTACTTGGAGATGTTTTAATTGGAATATTTAAACTATTTACATTAGGAGGCTTAGGAATATTTACAATTATTGATTGGATATTAATTCCTAAAAGAGCAAGAGAAAAGAATTTAGAAGAATTTTCTAGATTAGTTTTATAAAATAATAAAAAGATATCGTATGTTATATACGATATCTTTTTTAATTTTAATTTTATTTTTTTAAATTTTTCTTTTTAGGGGGTACATGAAAATTAATATAAAAATATTAATAAAGTACTTGAATATATATATATATATATATAATTAAAGTATAAAAAAAGAAAGAAGGGCGTAAATATGGATAAAACACAAATTAATTCATGGATGATGTTAAATGCAAAATATTTTAACACAAAAGATTTACCAATAATACAATCAAGATTAGAACAAATGACAGAAGAAAAAATGTTATTATTAAATTCTGTAGAATTAAAAGATCCTGTAATGATGTTAGTTATATCACTATTTTTTGGTGGAATAGGAGTAGACAGATTTTTAATTGGTGACACAGGAATGGGAGTATTAAAATTATTAACAGCTGGTGGATGTGGAATTATTGCTATAATGGATTGGTTTACAATCATGAAAAAGACTAAAGATAAGAATTTAGAAACATTCGCTAAATTAATGATATAATATTTGATATAAATGATAATTAGTATATCACTAAATAATTTGGAGTTTGAAGAAAGGGATAAAATGAAAGTTATATTATGAAAAAAATTAAAAAAAATCAATTAACTATAATTTTTTCCTTTTCTTTTTTTATATTAATATCATTGATTGCATATATGTTTAAAATTAGATTATGCATAATATATAATCTTTTTAAGATTCCTTGTCCCAGTTGTGGTATTACTAGAGCAGGAGTTTATGCTTTAAAAGGAGATATAAATACATCTCTTAAGTATAATAGATATGGAATTTTAATTATATTTTTGATTATAGTATATTGCGTATTAATAGTTTTAGATAAAGAGGATAAAATAAATAAATTTTTATTTAAATATAAGTTTATTGTGATTCCAATTGTTATTGTTGTTTTAATATCAAGCTGGATTATAAATTTGAAAAATCCGTTATTATACTAATTAAAAATGCATTAAATAATAAATTTTGTAACTGTTTGGACTAAAGTATGTCTAAACAGTTATTTTTATGTATTTTTTCTGTATATTTATGCTTAAAATTGGTAAAAATATTGACTTTAGTATATAATATTAATGTTAAAATAAATAAATTAGGAATATTTATGAGTAGGATAAAATTTAAAGAAAAATTAGTAGAATATTTTAAAGTTAATATATATCCTGTATCTGTTTTAAAGATACAAGAAGATTTATTAAAAGATAATATAAAAGTTCATATTTCTACAATTTATAGAGCTATAAACAAATTGGTAGAAGATGGAGTTTTAGAAGAAGCATTAGAGGGATCTGATGGAGAAAAGTTATATAAGTTATCTTCTGTGGATAAACATTATATAAAGTGTATAAATTGCCAAAAGATTTCACAAATAGATTTTTGTCCAATACTGGATATTGAGGCAAAAATTAATGAAAAACTAGGATATAAAGTTTTAACACATAGACTTCTTTTTGAAGGATTGTGTGATGCTTGTTTTAAAGAATGTGAAAAAAATGATTGTCATATGAAAAGACATTGTCATGATTTTATAGATAAAAAACATAAGCATTAAAATTATAAATTTAAAATATAAAAATTAAGGAGCAAAAATGAAAGTTTATGCAAAATCAGATGTTGGAAAAGTTAGAGAAAAAAATGAAGACTCTTTTTATGCAGCAGACGAAAATGCAGAAATAGATGTATATATATTAGCTGACGGAATGGGTGGATACCATGGTGGAGAAGTTGCAAGTGCCTTACGGAGTTGCAGCAGCTAAAAGTTACATTTTGAATAATTATGAAGTAACATTTAATGAAAATGAAGACATTTTAAAATTGGTTAATGGTGCTGTTGAATATGCCAATATGGTAGTTCATGAAAAAGCAGTAACTGATGAACGATTAAAATATATGGGATGTACTATGGAAATTGTATTATCAATAAAGGATAATATATATATGGCACATGCAGGTGATAGTAGAATATATCGTCTTAGAAAAAATATACTAAGAAGAATGACAAAAGATCACAGTTATGTAGAAAATTTAATTAGTGAAGGAAAAATAACAAGGAAAGAAGCGATAAAACATCCAGATAAAAACATGGTTACAAAAGCACTTGGTGATTCTCATTTAGTAGAGCCAGATGTTATGTATAAAAAGTTTTTAAAAGGTGATACAATTCTTATTTGTTCTGATGGGCTTACAAATATGGTTCCTGAAGAAGATATAAAAAGAATACTTCAAGAAACAGATGAACCAGCAAAAGCTTTAATAAGAGCAGCTAATAATAATGGTGGTATGGATAATATAACAGTTATAGTTATAAGAAAATAAAGGAGAGTATATGAACATTCAGGGGAAGATGTTAGAAAATAGATACGAAATATTAGAGAAAATTGGTATTGGTGGGATGGCAACAGTGTATAGAGCTAAATGCCATGTACTAAATAGAGATGTAGCAATAAAAGTTTTAAAAGATGAATTTACAACAGATTCAGAATTTATAACTCGTTTTAATGCAGAGGCACAATCTGCAGCATCTCTTACACATCCAAATATTGTTTCAGTATATGATGTAGGTCAAAGTGATGATATGTATTATATTGTTATGGAACTTATAAAAGGTAAAACATTAAAAGAAATCATTTCAGATGAAGGAAGAATTCCGTGGAAATGGTCTTTAAATATTGCAAAACAAATTGCTTCAGCTTTAGAAATTGCACATAAAAATGGAATAGTACATAGAGATATAAAACCACATAATATAATTATTACAGAAGATGGAATTGCAAAGGTTACAGATTTTGGGATAGCTAAAGCAGTAACAACAGCAACAATGACTTCATATGGAAATACATTAGGTTCTGTGCATTATTTTTCACCAGAACATGCAAGAGGAGCAACAACAGATGCTAAAACTGATATTTATTCTTTAGGAATAGTAATGTATGAAATGGTAACAGGTAGAGTACCATTTGATGCAGATACTCCGGTATCAGTTGCGTTAAAACAAGTACAAGAAAAACCTATTGAACCAATATCAATAAATCCTGAAATTCCAGAAGGTTTAAATTATATAATATTAAAAGCTATGGAAAAGGATAAAAACTTAAGATACAATTCTGCAAGAGAATTGTTACAAGATTTAGATATACTTGCTAAAAATCCAGAAGTTGATTTTAATTCATTAGAAGAAAGTATAAAAAAACAAGTTACAACATTTATACCAAAACAAGATATAAAAGAAGAAAAATTAATGGATAAACCAGCAGTAAAATACGGATTAATGGCTGGTGGAATAGTAATTGCAATATTACTTGTAATGTTTATAACTATGGCAATATTAAAAGCTCAAAGAGGAAAAGAAGCATTTATTCCAAACTTAACAGGTGAATTTGGAGAAAAAAGAAAAACAAAGCAAGAAGCAGAAGAAGAATTGAAAAAATTAGGATTTGAATTTGAAGAAACAGAAGAATTTAGTGATGATATTGAAAAAGATTTAGTATTAAAACAAGATCCTAAATATCAACCAAATTACAAAATAAAAACAAATACTAAAATTAAAATAGCAATAAGTAAAGGAACAGAAATGGTTAAAGTTCCTGATGAAATTAAAGATAAATCACAAGCAGAATTAAAAAAGAAAACAGTTGATGAAATAAAAAGTATATTAGACAAAGCAGGTCTTAAATATGAAGAAGTAGAAGAATTTAGTGAATCAATTGAAGCTGGTAAATTAATTGATTTAAAATTACCAGGTGTAAAAGATGGAGAAATTGCTAAGAAAGAAAAAATTCAAATTATAAAGAGTAAAGGTTCTTCAAGAAAAGAAGTAACAGTTCCAGATTTAAATGGAAAGAGTAAAGAAGAAGCAAGAAAAGAATTAGAAAAATTAGGACTTTCAGTAAAAGAAGAAAGTGCAACAGTTGATTATTTATCAAATGGAGTGATAACTGCTACAGAACCAACAGCAGGAACAAAGATGAGAGAAAAAGACACAATAATAATGTTTGTTAATAAAGTTCAAGAAATTAAAAAAGGTAAATTAAATGTAAATGTATTTAATTTAGGAAACTTTATAGATAATGATATTATTGATAAGAAAAAAGTAAAGGTAAAAATTGAATTAGATGATAAAAAAATAGAAGATAGTGAAATATTATTAAGTAAGACACCACTTAGTTTAGAAATATCATCATTAGGAAGATCAAGATTAAATGTGTATATTAATGGAACATTAAAATACGACAATTATATTGATTTAAATCAAAAGACAAATTTTGATATATAATTTAGAAAATGAAGAAAAGGATACAAAAGATGGATATACAAATTTCAATATTAGATTTAAAAAAAGAAGAATTTGTAAGAAGTATATATGACTTAGAAGAAAATGGGATAAGAGCATTTCACATTGATGTAATGGATGGAGAATTTGCAGGGGAAAATAATATAGATTATATGTATACAATGTTAAATACATTAGATCAAATAAGTATAATGAAAAAAGAAGTACATTTGATGACATATAATTTAGAAAGAAATATTGAATTATTTTCTTTCTTAGAACCGTCAGCAATTATATTTCATATAGAATCTGTAAAAAGTAAAGAAGATACTAAAAAGATGATAAGAAAGATATTAAGTTATAATATATTACCGGGAATTTCTATAAATCCATACACTGATATAGAAGAAATATATGAATTTTTACCATATATTTCTAAAGTATTAGTTATGACTGTTGAACCTGGAAAAGGTGGACAAACATTAATTCAAGATACTATTGATAAAATTATAAAGTTAAAAAAATATATAGCAGAAAATAATTTAGATACAATGGTAATGGTAGATGGAGGAGTTAATGATAGAACTTCTAGAATATTAAGGAATATAGGAGTTGATGAAGCAGTTGTAGGAAGTTATATAACTAAATCAAATTCAATAATGTATAGAGAAAAACTAAAGAAAATAAGTGAGGGAACAAATATGTTAGTAAATACAAAAGATATGCTATTAAAAGCAGCAAAAGAAAAGTATGCAGTAGGTGCATTTAATTTTACAAATATGGAAAATTTACAAGCTATTATGGAAGCGGCAAATGAAACAAATTCGCCAGTAATACTACAAACATCATCAGCAGCAATAAAATATATGGGAATGGATTATATTGTTTCAATGGTAGAGGCAGCAGGTAAAAATTCTAAAATACCATTTGCACTTCATTTAGATCATGGAGCAAGTTTTGAAATTGCCAAAGAATGTATAGATGCAGGATATACATCTGTAATGATTGATGTTTCAAGCAAACCATTTGAAGAAAATGTAGAAATTACTAAAAAAGTTGTAGAATATGCTCATGCAAGAGGAGTTACAGTAGAAGCAGAATTAGGAAGACTTGCAGGAGTAGAAGATGATGTTAATGTATCAGAAGATGATGCAATGTATACAAATCCAGAAGAAGCAGAAGAATTTGTAAAATTAACAGGAGTTGATTCATTAGCGATTGCAATTGGAACAAGTCACGGAGCATATAAGTTTAAAGGAGAACCAAGATTAAGATTTGATATATTAGAAAAAGTTATAGAAAGATTACCAAATACACCTATAGTTCTTCATGGAGCATCAACAGTTATTCAAGAATTAGTAGAAACATGTAATAGATTTGGAGCAGAAATACCAGGAGCAAAAGGATGTCCAGATGACATGTTACATGAAGCATCATTAAGAGGAATAAGTAAAATAAATGTTGATACTGATTTAAGATTAGCAATGACATCAGAAGTTAGAAAAATGTTTGTAGAAAATCCAAGCACATTTAATCCAAGAGATTATTTAGGAGCTGGAAAAGAAATGATGAAAGAAACTGTGAAACATAAAATAAAGGATGTATTTGGTTCAGAAAATAAAGCAGATAGAGAGTAAAATATATGGAAAATTATATAGAAGATTTAAAAAATTTTAAACCTGGAATTACTTTAAAAAGAATATTTCTTACAATAGAAAAAAATAGAAAACATATAAGTTTAGTGAGAAAAAATTGCTTTAAGGCAGGTATACCTATTAATGGAATTTTACATGATTTGTCTAAATGGAGTCCAGTAGAATTTTTTGGTACTGCAAAGTATTTTTCACATAAAGAATTCACTCCGATAGATACAGAACGATACTTTAATAATGGATATTCTAAAGTTGCAACACATCATGTAAAAGTAAATAAACATCATTATGAGTATTGGTATGATGAAAAGTTAGATATAATTCATGAAATTCCGTATAAATATATTGTAGAAATGATATGCGATAAGTTAGCGGCATCAAAGGGATATTATGAATGTAAATCAAATAATAAAGAAGAGTGGACACCTAAAATTGAATACGAATATTGGAATAAAGAATCGGTAAAAAGAGTTGAAAGAAAGAAGCTTTGTTTAACAGCCGAGTTAATGATATCTAAGGTTTTTGAAGATATGGCTAATTCTGAAAATGGTATGGAACTTTTAAATGAAAAATATTTAAAACAAGTTTATAATGATGTAAAAAAAGAAGTAAGTAAAAGAAAAATAACTTTAACAAAAAAAGTATATGGTAAGGCGTAATATTCGCCTCCATATACAAAAGTTATTAAAAATAGTATACATATATAAATAAATAGAAATAATAGATGAAATAGGAAAAAAAGATATGAATTATACTATAAATATTAGTACATTAATAAGTTTAAGTACAACTATATTAGTTATTGTACAGTGTATTATAGTGTTATTATTACTTATAAGACAAGTGTACAATATGTTTTTAATAGGATATAACACTAGGATTCAAAAAGAAAGTGAAGCAAATAATAAATATTTAAAAGAAAATATTGATAAATATTATGAAAAAAATAAAAAAGGTGAATTAAAAGATAAAAGTTTTAAAATTAATAAATTTATTCTTGCAGTTCCAGCACATAACGAAGAAAAAGTTATAGAAAATATAATAGAGTCATTAAATAAAATAGAATATGATAAAAAATTATATGAAATATGTATAATAGCAGATAATTGCACAGATAAAACAGCAGAAAAAGCAAAAAAATATATTAAAGAAAAAGCAAACAATTTAAGAGTATATGAAAGAAAAGATGAATTAAAAAAGACAAAAGGATATGCATTAGATTATTTAATAAATACTTTAAAAAAGGAAAATGTAGAATATGATGCAATAGCCATATTTGATGCTGATAATACAGTAGATCCTAAATTTTTAAAATTTATGAATAAAAGATTAAATGATGGAGAAAAATTAATTCAAGGATATAGAGAAATAATAAATCCATATGATACATGGATTTCAGGATCATATGCAATATTTTATTGGTTAGAAAATAAATATTCTAATGAATATAAGTCTAACAAAGGATTATCAGGCCATATTAATGGTACAGGTTTTGTAGTAACAAAAGATATTGTAGAAAATGGTTGGAATACATTAACATTAACAGAGGATATTGAACTTACAACTCTTAGCATTTTAGATGGAAAAAGGGTAGTTTTTGAACCAAATGCAATTGTATATGATGAGCAACCACTTGATTTAAAAACAAGTTTAATACAAAGAGAGCGTTGGAGTGTAGGACATACAGATTGTGCAGAGTTACTTTTAAAGAAAGCGATAAAAGGATTTAAAGAAAAAAGAACAATACAAGCATTAGATACGATACTATTCTTAACAGGAGAGCTAGAATTTAAATTATTATTAGCAGGAATATTTAACCTTATATTATTGTATATATTAAATAGAAATAAATTAACATTAATTTTAGATTTATTAGATATAAGTGTTCGTTTTTGGGTTATGATTGCAATACTTTGTGCAGGATTTTATTTTGCAAAAGAAATAATTGTTGGATTAAATATTGTACACATATTAAAAAAAGATACTAAGAAAATATGGAAAGCTGTATGTTTAAGACCAATATTTTTAATAACATGGTTATATATCCATATAAAAATATTGGTAAAACCAAATAAAACTTGGGAAAAGGTAGAACACGGAAATATAAAAGATAATTAATAAAGGAAAGATAAAATATGAATATTGATATAGAAATAGATGAAAAAAAGTATATTTTAAACTATATAGAAAGTCTAAATTTAAAGGAAAAGTTAGGAGAAGATTTAGAAATATTTATAAAAAATATATTAGAAAAAGCTAAATTACATGAAGGTATAGACTCAAAGGTTGGAATATATGTAAGGATAACAGGAAATGAAGAAATAAGAGAAATAAATAGAGAAGAAAGAAACAAAGATATGGTAACAGATATATTATCATTTCCTATGTATTCAAGAGAAGAAATACAAAATCAAAATTTAGAAATATATCAAGATTTAAAGTACCCTCGTGAATTAGGTGATATGATTTTGAATATATTTAGAGTATCAGAGCAATCAGTAGAATATCAAACAGGGATAAAAAGAGAAATTGCATATATGATAGTACATTCATTTTATCATCTACTTGGATATGATCATATGATTGAAGAAGAAAAAGTGGAAATGAGAAGAAAAGAAGAAGAATTATTAAAAGAGTTAGGAATGACTAGAGATTAGTCATTCTTTTTTGTATGTACAGCTTATATTGTAACATAGAGATTAAAGTTTAAATAAAAAACTCGTTAATATTAAAATAAAGTGCAACAAAATATAAAAAAAATACAGGTTCATAGTAAAATATCTATAAGACAATATTTAGAAATGATATTTTAATTATGAAATCTGTATTTAATAAAAATTATAGTATAAAAAAGAAACAAAAACAATATAAACATCTAGATATTAAAGAAAGAGTTGTTATA
>JABCPO020000041.1 GCA_013333105.2 Clostridiales bacterium
GATGGAAAAAGGTAAATTCTTACCATATGCAGGAACAGAGAAGAATGTGGGAGTATCAACATTATTAATATTAATGATAGGATATGGATTAAAAGCATTTAAAGCTCAAAAGAAAATTAATACTGTAACTAATATAAGAGGTATTAAGAGATAATTTAAAACAAAAAAAAGAAATTAGATTAAATCTAATTTCTTTTTTTATTTTTTGTGTATTTTTATTGTTTATTGTCTTTTTTTCTTTTGTTTAACTTATTATTATAGATTTATTTTAACAATTTTTTATAGATTCAAAATTTTCATTTTCTTCATGTGCAGTCTTTATAATATCTTTAATATCCACTATTTTATTCATAATATTTTTAATTTCATCTTTCTCTAATTCATCTAAGCATACCGAAATTGTAACTGACTTTTCAGAAGAGAAAGTAACTAATACAGAAAAAATTATGTCTTTTAAAGTATCTGATATAGCGAGTAACATTCCAAATAAAATTGTAATAATTACAAATATTACCAAAGTTATTTTAGTTGGAAATACTGAATAAAATGGTAGTGAAAACGCAAATATAAATGATGGGATTAGAGATAAAAATACAATTATTTTCATCAAATTATCAATTAGTTCATTTGGCATTGTAGCAATTTCATCAATATAATTATTAACAAAAAATGTTGAAATTATAGATAGAATAATGAAAATAGAAAAAATATAAGTTACGATTATGTTTTCTATTTTAATTACGGAAGATATTGCTATAATATACATAGACCATTGAGTTAATGATGAAATCAAATCATTATATAATTTGATTTTATAATAATTTGAAATAGTAAAAGAAAAGATGCAAAGTGATAGTGCGATTAAAAAGAAATTATTCATGATGTGTACCTCGTTATTTAGAAGTTAGTTTTTTATTAGTAAAATCCAATATATTGTTTATAACTTGAATATTTCCTAATATATGTTCAAGTGAATATGGGTGAGCAAATAGATAGTTAAAATCTTCACTTTTATTGTTTAATTCATTGATAACTTTTAAAGAAATGTTATTTTCTTCTTCGCTCCATTCGTAAAGATTAGGATTAAAATCATCAATTAATATATTTACACATGAACTAAAGTTTTTAACTTTTCTTTTTGCAAAACTAATTTTAGATTCATCTGTTGGAACAAATAGCCATTTAGATTCATCTTTGAATAGTTCTAGGTCATACTCTTTAGAAACAAAAGTTTTTAGCCATTTAATTTTTTCTTTTTCTGCATCTAAATTTTTATTAGATAATTTACTTAGAATAAAAAGATTAATAGATGGATAAAGATTTTCAATAGTTTTTAGTGTTTCTATTGTTAATTCATAAGAAGGTCTTTTTTCGAAAAATCCTTTTTTATAAATTTCTTTTTCATCGGTAATTGCTCCTGCAAGAACACCGTCCATATCTATAAATAAATTGATCTTAGAATGATGTTCTTTATTTATTTCTTCAACGCTAATATTTTTTAAATCTGTTACTACTCTCATTTTAAACCTCTTTCTCAAATGAAAATTATTCATTTAATTATTATTGTTTTATCTAACCTATAGTGTTTTCATCCCTCCTTAAAATTATTTAACAGGGGTTATATAAAACTATGAGTATATTATAACATACAATGTGAATTATGTAAAATAAATAGGCTATATCTATGAATTATTAATTAATATTACTTTATATATACAATTATGATTTTGAGATATATTGAAAGATAACAAAAATATAGTATAATTTAAGTGTAACAATAATAACTCTAGCATTAAATAATGATTAAAATGGAGGAAGTAAAATGGCAACACGGCTTGTAACTCTATATGAAGTAGAGATTTTTGAATTGGAAAAATTTCATGAGTTTAAAGATAAAAAGGTAAAACAGCTCATTAGAGATTTCTCTAAGCTTGAAAGTAAAGAATATCTCATCTCTGGTAAAACGGAAGATGGAGAAGAGGTTAAAGATGAAGTTAGATTTTTACGCGATATAATTTTGTCGGTAAATTCTAATGTTGCATATAGCATTTGTCAAATTTCGAAAAAAGAATTAGATAAAAAGACCAAGTATAAGGTTTTATCTGTTGTTTCTGAGAAAGGAGATGTTAATGTTAAATTTGATAGGGTAGATAATGTTAAAATATTAACAAGGTTATTATCATATCCTTTGAATTATAGTATTACAGTTTTTGATCCAATAAAAAATTCACCTACCATTATTTATTTATATAATGGTGATAAGTTGTTTTCATATAACTTTTTAGGTGGCAAAGTCCTTCTAAATTTTGAAAGAAGAGATTCTATGGTTATTGATGTAGCAGGATGGGAAATTTAATATAATTAAAGAAGGTGAAAATTATTGTTACAAAAAGAAAGAAGCTAAATAATATATTTAGCTTCTTTTATTTTATTTAATGAAATTTAGACTAACAAATGTATGAGTTGTAAATTTCAAAATAAGTTGGTGATAATAATATTAAGTTATTTTTTTCATTAATTAAAAAATATATATTATTATCAAGTTTGATGATATGGTTTATTTTAAATTCCTTTGTTATTTCATGTGTAGAGTTATAAATTTTAAAATATTTATTTACTGGATTTTGTATATATAAAATCTTTTTTAAATATTTATTGTATTTTTTTGATACAAATTCGGTATTATTTGATAATACTCCATTAATTTTTATACTTTTTTTATATCTTTCTGAAGTGATATCAATTATAAGTGAATTTATAATATCTTCGTTTTCATTTTGAATAGAATATAAATATCCATTTTTTTCTATTTTAAAATATTCAAGACGTGGATGTTTTAAAATATCTTTTAGTGTTTTTCCAAATTCTTTTGGAAAAAATATATACTTATTTCCACCACTTAGTTCTAAAGTTAAATTCCCTATAAATTTTGCAATTTCTTGTTCATTTTCGTTTTGGTATTCTCCAGTAAAGATATATTTTTTACCTACAATTAGATTAAAAAAATCAATACTTTTATATGTATCGATTTCTTTAATATCAACATTTAATAATATTTTCCTACTGTCAATGACACTTGGAGTTATATTAAATGGTTTAAATACTTTTGGAAAATGAAATTTGGGTATTTTTATGCCACTTTTTTCCATATTTTCTCCTTGCTACTTGAATATAAGAAAGCAAGAAAAATATCGACCGTCTTTAAGTATTCCTTCAAAAAAGTATAAGTTTTCTCTAATTTCATATATTGAGAGAGGAATAGCATTAAAGGTAAATCCTTTTAAGTTACTCTTAAATAATGTTTTAAGAAAGTTAAACTTAAATTCGGGATAAATTCCTTTGAAATTTAGATCTTGGAATATTTTGGTAATACTTGAATTATGTTTTAACATTTCATCAATATCTAATATTCCTGTGATTGTAATACCAAATTCTTTTATAGCTTTTGAGTTATATGTCTTAGGATTTTTATCTTTTTGATTTGTTTGAATTTTTTTAATAACTCCTTCTTTTGAAAGAGGATTATTTATGATATTTACATCATTAAATACTAAAATATTATTAAAAGATGTAGAGTGGTCAATAGAATATGTAGGAAATACTACAATTTCTTTTTTTGTTGATTTAACTTCAAAATTTAATTCTCCTTTATATATAGCGTCAAATTCTTCTTTTGTGTATGTGTGTTTCATTGGTCTACAACGGACTAAATACGATTTTCCGATTTCTAATTGGTCAATAGAATATGTCCGGAAATTGTTAAAATCTGATATATAACCATCAAAATAGAAATCTGTTGTGATAATATCAGAAAGATTTACAAGAGTATTTGTATGCATGAAATTCATCCTTTCGCTTCATGTGGCATTATTTTACACCACATTTATTTATATTTTATATTTATATATTACCATAATATTTCAAATTTAGCAAAAATAAATATATTATGGTATAATATTAGTATGAAAAAATTAGAAAAAAATGATGAAAAAGCTCTTAAAGATAGTAAAGAAAATATAAATAAAAGAGATGAACAAAATAATGTTAATAATATTTTAGGAAATAAAAAGAATAGAAATAAATTATTTATTTTTAATTCTAAATTTATATTAAGAAGAAGTATTACATACTTAGTTGTAATTGGAGCATTACTTATTAGTTTATGTATAAAAGACACAGACTATATAATTCCTAGTATAATAATTTCTTTAATTCTTGTAGTTTTTGAAAATTTTGCGTTTAGAAGAAAGGAAAAACTGAAAGCACAAGAATTTTTAGAATATACTTCTGATTTTAATATTGTTACTCAAAATACAATTGTTGATTCTCCATTCCCACTTATTATTGCAGAATCAGATGCAAATATATTATGGAAAAGTAAGTCTTTTTCAAAATTGTTTAATGACAAGAGAGTATTAAATAGAATAGAAAATTTAATACATACAATAAAATTTGAAATAGATAATTCAGAAGAAAAAATTAATATATTAAGAAAAATTTCTTTTGAAGATAAGATGTATATGGTTCACGGGTTATATTCAAGAGCTAAGAGAAAAAATTATAAAAAGCAACAAGAATATATTATAACTTTATTCTTTATTGATATAACTAATGAAGAAGAAATAAAAAATAAATATGAAGAAGAAAAAGTTGCAATTGGAATAATTAATATTGATAATTATGATGAAATTATTAGTAGGATTTCAGCAGCTGAGAAACCAAGAATCTTATCAGAAATAGAAAAAAATGTATATGAATGGGTTACAGGAAATAAAGGAATATTTATAAAAACTTCAGAAGATGAATATGTTGTTTTATTTGAAAAGAAAGAAATAGATAATATAAGAACTGAAAAATTTAGTATATTAGAAAAAACAAAAAATATTCAAAGTGATATAAATATATTATGTACTTTAAGTATAGCAATTTGTGCAGATGGAGATACACTTTCAAAAAGATATGTAGAATGTACAAAACTTATGGATGTAATCTTGGGGAGAGGTGGAGATCAAGCAGGACTTAAGATTAATGGAGAGTATAAGTTTTTTGGTGGAAAAACAAAGGAAGTAGAAAAATTAAATAAGGTAAAAGCAAGAGTTGTTTCTAAACAAATTTCAGATAAAGCTAAAATATCTTCAAATGTAATTGTTATGGGACATTCTAATATTGATATTGATGCTATAGGATCATGTATAGGTATGGTTAAGTTCTTAAGTGCATATAATAAAAATGTATTTATTGCAAGTAATGCAGATTCAGCAGGACTTGGAGAATATAGAGAAGAACTTAGAAAAGATGAATTTTATAAAGAAATACTTCTTACAAAACAAGAAGCTAGACAAAAAGTTAATAAAGATACATTACTTGTAATAGTTGATGTACATAGAGAGGCATTTACTGAGTATCCAGAACTTGTAGAAGAAGTTAAAAATATAGTAGTTATAGATCATCATAGAAAATTAGTGGATTTTATAGATAAAGCTATAATTAAATATCATGAAGTTTATGCATCATCAGCTTCTGAGCTAGTTACAGAACTTATTGAGTATTCAGAAGAAAAAATAGATTTAACATCATTTGAAGCAGAAAGCTTATATGGTGGAATGCTTGTAGATACAAAAAACTTTACATTTAAAACAGGTGTAAGAACATTTGAAGCAGCAGCCTTTTTAAGAAAATTTGGAATAGATATAGTTAAAGTAAAAAAATGGTTTGAAGCTAATTTAGAGAGTTATATGGATATTTATGAAATAATCAAGCATTCTGAAATATATAAAAATAAGATTGCTATAGCTAAAAATTCTGAAGAATCTATAGATGCAAATTTAAAATGTGCAAAAGCAGCAGATCAAATGTTAAATATTAGTAATATTGATGCTTCAATAACATATGGATATGATGGAAAACAAATTCAAATATGTTTAAGATCAATTGGTAATGTTAATATGCAAGTTATCGCAGAAAAGCTTGGTGGAGGAGGACATTTAACCTTAGCTGGAGCTCAAATTAAAACAGATGATTTAAAAGAAGCAGAAGAAAAAATAAAAAAAGCAGTAGATGAATATTTAGAAGAAATAGGTGAATAACTTATTTAAAGAAAGGAAGAAGAATGAAAGTTATATTATTAGAGGATGTAAAAGGAGTAGGAAAAAAAGATGAAATTATAGAAGCATCACAAGGGTATGCAATGAATTTCTTAATTCCAAACAAAAAAGGAATTGCAGCAACTCCAGATAATATGGAAAAATTAAAAAGAAGAAAAGAAAAAGAAGCATATGATAGAACACAAGAAATAAAACATGCTAATGAATTAAAAGCAGAATTAGAAAAAATGACTTTAAGATTAGAAGCTAAAGTGGGAGATAAAGATAAATTATTTGGAACAATTACTTCTAAAGAAATATCAGAAGCTTTAGAAAAAGAACATAAAATAAAGGTTGAAAAGAAAAAAATAGAGATAAAAAATCCTATAAAAACAACAGGAATGTATATAGTAAAATTAAAATTAGATAGAGAAGTAAGTTCAACATTAAGAATATCAGTTGTAGGAATTAAATAGAAAAGGGGATTAAAATGGAATTAAAAACTCCACCGAATGATGTATCGGCAGAAAAAGCATTACTTGGAGCAATGCTTGTAGATAAAGATATAGTATTAGAAGCTACTGAAAAAATAAAACCAGAATATTTCTATATGCCAGATAATAAGGCAATATATAGTGCAATGTTATCATTAAATATAGAAAATGAACCAGTAGATATTATTACAGTAAAAAATGTATTAGAAAAAGAAAATATATTTTATAAGATTGGAGGATTGGATTATCTTACAGAACTTACAAATTCAACTCCGATAATATCTAATGCAACAAATTATATTAATATAATTATAGAAAAATATAAGTTAAGAGAAATAATACAAACAGGTACACAAATAACAGAACTTGGATATTCAAATGAAGATGCCACACAAATAGTTGATTTAGTGGAAAAAAAGATATTCGATTTAGCAAAATCAGAAGAAAAAGATTCATACAAACAAATTAAGGACATCCTTGCAGAAACATTTTTAGAATTAGAAAAACAAGCTGAAAGAGGTTCTGCAATAGTTGGAGTTCCATCTGGATTTATAGATTTAGATCATAGAACAACAGGATTTAAAGGGTCAAGTTTAATTGTATTAGCAGCACGTCCAGGAATGGGAAAATCTGCTCTTGCAATTAATATTGCAACAAATGCAGCATTAAAAAATGGAATTGGTTCAGTTATATTTAATTTAGAAATGTCAAAAGTCGAACTAACAAAGAGAATATTATCATCTGAAGCAATGGTAGATAATAAAAATATTAATACCGGAACAATGAATGCAGATGAAATGGCAAGATTAGGAATGGCTGGTAAATTATTAAGTAATGCACAAATATATATTGATGATACACCAGGTATAAATATAATGGAAATAAGAGCAAAAGCAAGAAGACTAAAATTAGAAAAAAATATTGGACTTATTGTTATTGACTATTTACAACTTATTGAACCGGTTGGAAGAAGAAATGGAACAAGAGAACAAGAGATTTCTGAAATATCAAGAGCGTTAAAAAAATTAGCTATGGAGTTAGATATACCTATAATTGCATTATCACAATTATCACGTTCTGCAGAAAAAGGAGAAAAAGGTAAAAGACCTATGTTGTCAGATCTTAGAGAATCAGGAGCTATAGAGCAAGACGCAGACATGGTATTATTTATATATAGAGATGATTATTATGATAAAGAAACAGAAAAAAGAAATATTGCTGAAATAATATTAGCTAAAAATAGAGGTGGTTCAGTAGGTACAGTAGAACTATTATGGATGGGAAACTTTACTAAGTTTGAAAATCTAGGAGATAGAGATGATGAAGAAAGATTTTAATCTGACTGAAAGTCAAAATGCTTTTTGTCTAAATTTAAAAAGAAAAGTATTTCAAAATATAGAAGAAACCTTTACTAGCAATGAGAATTTGAAAGAAAACAATAAAAGTAGAAATAGTGAAAAAGAAACTATAAATTTAGTAATTGGTTTATCAGGAGGACCAGATTCTATATTCTTATCTGAAATGATGGCAAATTATAGAGATGAAAATAAAGATTTTAATATTAATATATATGCAATGCATTTAAATCATATGATAAGAGAAGAAGCTAAAAATGATGAAGATATAGCTATTAGGTTTTGTCAAAAAAATAATATAGATTTAAAAGTATATAGAAATGACATTGAAAAAGCGGCAAAAGAAAATAAACAAAGTACAGAAGAAGTGGGTAGAGATATTAGATATATGTATTTAGATAAGATTGGGCAAAATATAGAAATAAAAAATGAAAAAGAAAAAATATATCTATTAACAGCACACATATTGGAAGACACAGCAGAAACAATGTTTATGAATATAGCAAGAGGAACTACTTTATCAGGACTTACTGGGATAAAATTAAAAACAAGAAATTTAAAATATACTAAATATAATATTTTAAGACCAGTTTATAATATTTCAAAAAAAGATATATTAAAATATTTAAAACTAAAAAATATAGAATATGCAGTAGATAAAACTAATTTTGAATTAGACTATACTAGAAATAAATTTAGAAATGATATTTTTAATAAAATTGATGAAATTGGATATAATATAAGAAAAAGCTTATTTAATTTATCACAAAGTATAAAAGAAGAAGAAACATTTATAAATAAATATGTGGAAAAAAAGTTTAAAAAATTAAATATAACTAATATAGAAAAATATAAGTTAGATATAAAAAATAATGAAGAAAATTTAACAGAAATAATATTAGATTTGGAAGAATATTTAAAATTAGACAAATTTATAGCAAAAAAGATAATAGTAAAATCAATAGAAAAATTAGAGAAAAATAATTCATTAGTAGATATATCAAGTAAAAATTTAGAAGATATTTATAATTTAATTACTAATAATATAAATAATAAAAAGATATATCCTAGACAAGATATAAAGATTATGATTTCTAAAAATAATCAAGTTAAAAAGAAACAAATATATGTGATTAAAGAAAGATAGTTGTGAAGTGAACCAGAAAGTTAGACAAATAGTTTAATAGTAGGTTCATTTTTTTATGTATTAAATATATAAAAAGTAGTATAATTGTTTTAATGAATAAAATATGAAAGGGAAATATGAAAAAAGAAGTAATATATATTTATGAAGTGTGTAAAAAAATATCATTAAAAATAAAAAATGATAAATATTTAGAAACTATTCAAAGATATGAAGAGGACTTAACTGATAAGGAAAAAGAAGAAATTAAAAATTCTAGTAGTATTTTAGATTTTAATAGATATAATTTAACTTCATTAGGAATATGTAAATTATTAAAATATTATTTAGATATAGAAAAAATAGAAAACGAAATTATTAAATTAGAAAAAATATTTGAAGGAGATATTATCCCATATTATATATTAAAAGTTAAGATAGAAAAAAGTTGGTATATAGTAGATTTAACAGAAGATTTAGACTGTTTTAGGTTTGATATATATCCTAAGTATTTTTTAGTTTCTTATCAAAATATTTCTTGGATAAACAAAAGAGTAAGCGTTGAAAACGAAAAGAAAATATATGAAGCTTTAGAAGATTATAATAGAGAAGAAATAAAAGAAATAATTTTAGAATTAAATAAAGAAAAAAAGCTTGGAATAAAGAAAAAAGAAATAATAGATTTAAATAAGATTCAAAATATTATTGATAATAGATTTAATTCTGAAAGATTTATAAAGTTACAAAATGATAATTATAATAAAATGACATATTCAGAATTTTTTAAAATAAAAGATGAAGATATAAAAAAATATAAAGATAAAAGTATTTCTTTAATTTCGTACTCAGAATCGGATGAATGCTTGATTAAAGAAATGTTTAATGGTGAAAATGCTTTAAAAAATAAGATAATAAAATATGGTAATAAACTAAAAGAATTACAATTTGTAATAAATGAATTAACATATGAAAATTATAATAATATTCTTGATGTTTTAACTGAAATATATGATGTACGAATAAATGGATATGGATATTCTGCATATAAAAATATTGGATTTTATATGTATGTAAGAAAATCGAATGCAGAATATTATTATACAATAAGTACTCTAATAAAAACCTTAAATAAAGTGAAAAAAATAAAAACTGAATTAGAAGAAAAAATAGATGAAGAATTAAGTAAAAATTATAAAGAAAATAAATTTGGATTATCAGAAAAAGTAATAAGGGATTATATAATTTTTAAAGAAATATATAAATACATTTATGAAAATATATTTCCATCTAATTTATATTTCAAAATAAAAAACGTTGTATTTGAAGAAAGAACAGATGATGAAAAAGAAATATTTATTTCAACTCAGAATTTATGTGCATTAGAAACAGGATTTGCAGTCTGTGAATCTTATTCGCAAATATTAACATTTCTTCTTGAAATGTTTGGGATTGATTCATATAAAGTATCAGGATACTATTATAATAAAGAAAATGAAAATAGTTTTCGACATACATGGAATAAAGTAAAAATAGGTAAAGAGTATTATTTAGTTGATATAATGCAAGAAATAGATAATTTTGAATTAGATAAGAAGAAAGACAGTGAATATATACTTGTAAAAGAAGATAAAGAAAAATATATAGGAGATAAAGAAGATTTAGATATTAAATGTAATAATGATTTTAATAAATGTTTAGTAATGGCTGATTTTAATTTTTATTCTATGAATACGGAAATACATAAAAATAACTATAAAAAATATCAAAAGTTGGAAAATAAATATTTAGATTCTAGTTCATTAAAAGTTTTTAATAAAAAGTATAAAGAAGTTACATTAACTGATTTTTTAAATAATAGAAAAAGAGATGAATTATTAAAAATTACAATAAATGATGAAGAATTAAATGAAATAACTAAAAGTAAAAAATCTATAGAGAAAAGAAAAGATGAAAGTATCGAAGAATATGAAAAGAGATATATTAAAGAAGTAGAATTTGAAATAATAAACATTATGTATAAATATAAAGAACAAATCAAATATATAAAATGTAATATTAATGATTTGAAAAATTATAGTTTTTGTATATTTGATAAATTAATTAAAGAAGTTAATTTGAACAAATTTTATAGTTATATATTATTAGAGATTAAAGAGTATCCGGAATTATGGTATTATAATGATGTTGAAAATTATTATTTTGAGAATGTATGGAAAAAAGAAAATGAATAATTTACATAATTTTACAAAATGAATGTTATATGGTATAATTAAACTGTGTTGAACAAATATTCAACTGATTAATTGGAAAAATTTTTCCATATAATAAGGAGGGGTTGCATATGCAACAAGTATGTACAAAATACGATATTTTAGAAGGAGCGAAAGTTCTAACATTTAAGAAAGGAACAGATATACCGTTTCGGGTAACTGGATATTCTGTAAATCATAAAAAGCAGATAGATGTTATGGTATCTAAGACATCCGAAGATATTGTAAAAAGAGTTTATGATATGTCAACAGCAACATGGTTTAATCTATTCCCGTATGAAAATGAAGAAATAGAGTTGATGGATATTTTAGATTTACGTCGATTAAAAACAAAGTTTCTTTCATTTGAGGATGAAGTAGAAATTAAATATGGTAATTTAAAATATTTTTCTATTTTATTAAAACAGTTAGAAAATGGTGGTGGCTTTTCTATAGAAGCAAAAACTGAAAACAGAAAAAATAATTCAGGATTTGTGTATAAGCAATGTGTAGGTAGACCAACTATTTATATCGGTACAGAATTTATAGTGATTGAATTTAAAAACTATAAATTTGCAATAAGATCTTCTGCATGGAAGATGGATATTAATTAAAATAATTAGGTGTTTTTGATTTTTCAAAAGCACCTTTTATTATGCCTAAAATTTATTAATATTATATTACAAAAATGCTTAAAACCTTTAAAAATCAAGGTAAATAAGGATATTATATATACAATAAATTTTAAGGAGATAATATGAAAAAAGGAAAAAATAATAATAAAAATATTATTTTATTAGCTGTATTAATTATAGCTAGTATAGTTGGTATGTATTTATTAACAAATTTAAATAATAAAGTGTATACTGCTAAGATTATTAATCAAAAAGCAGACACAAGGGAAGTTGTTAATATACCAGACCAAAATTTAAAAAATTTTTTATTAACATATTTTAAGAAAAATAAACAAGAAAGAATGTTAAAAAATCCTTCACAAGAGGAAAATAAACCTAAAACATATCTAAAATTAACAGATGATGATTATATAAAACCAGAGTCTGAAACAGAAATATATAAAGATGAAATAGAAAAGATAGTAGATATTAATATAATAGAGGATATTGATTTTGGAATAAAAGATTTAACAGGACTAGAAAAAGCTATTAATATGGTAAGAATAATGGTAAATACAAATAAAAGGGAAGAATACAAGTTAGAAAGCATAGAACCTTTAAGAAATCTACCCAAATTAAATGTTATTCATTTAGAAAATAATAAAATAACTAATTTAGAGCCATTATCTGGAATGAATCAATTATACAATTTGAATTTTTATGGAAATAAAATAGAAAATATAGAGCCATTGAGAGGAAAAACAAATTTACATTATTTATATTTAGGTGGAAATAAGATAACAAATGTAGATGTTGTAAGAGATTTTTCTAATTTAGAAGAATTAGATTTAGGAAATTCTAAAATTAATAATCTAGATTTCTTAAAAGGAAAAACAAATTTAACAGTTTTAAGATTAAATTCAAATGAAATAGAAAATATAGATATACTAAGAGGGTTACCTAATTTAACAGAGCTACAATTATCAGGTAATAAAATAGATAACATAGAATCAATAAGTGGATTAACGAATTTAATAAAATTATATTTAACTGATAACAAAATAGAAAATATAGAACCATTGAGAGGGTTAGTAAATTTAAATTATTTATATCTAGGTGCTAACAAAATAGAAAATATAGAACCACTAAGAGGATTAACAAGTTTAAGAGAGTTATCTTTAGGTAGTAATAAAATAGAAAATATAGAACCATTGAGTGGGTTAGTAAATTTAAATTATTTATATCTAAGTAATAATAAGATAGAAAATATAGAACCATTAAGAGGATTAACAAATTTAACAGAGTTATATTTAGGAATTAATAAAATAGAAAACATAGAACCATTAAGAGATATTATAAATTTAGAGAATTTGTATTTATATAAAAATAGAGTAAATAATATAGAATCATT
This sequence comes from Clostridiales bacterium, assembly GCA_013333105.2. Taxonomy (GTDB): domain Bacteria; phylum Bacillota; class Clostridia; order TANB77; family CAG-508; genus JABCPO02. The sequence goes on from JABCPO020000041.1 coordinate 13,330, forward strand.
AAGAAGATTAACAAATTTAACTGATTTAAGGTTACATGATAATAAAATAGAAAATATAGATGTACTAAGAGGGTTATCTAATTTAACAGAGTTATCTTTAGAAAGTGAAGAAATAAATATATCACCAAATACAAATAAGTTTAATTTACCAGTATTAAAGGAATATAATGGAGATATATTAGATATAGTAAAGGCAAGTAAGGGAATATTAAAGAAAAATGAAGATGGGACTTATTCATTTACTAGAAGTGTTACTGGAGTTCAAACAATTAAGGTTGGAAAAGGAATTATGGTAGACGATCCACATGTAGATGAAAATTGGAAAAGTTATTGGGATTTATATAATTTAAAAATAGATCCAACAAATATACCAAGAGAAGTTGTAAATATACCAGATCCAAATTTTAAGAATTTCTTATTAACATATTTTAAGAAAAATAAGCAAGAAAGAATGCTAAAAAATCCTTCAGAAAAGGAAAATGAAGCAAAAACATATTTAAAATTAACAGATGATGATTATATAAAACCAGAGTCTGAAACAGAAATATATAAAGATGAAATGGAAAAAATAGTTAATATTAATATAATGGAAGATATTGACTTTGGAATAAAAGATTTAACAGGATTAGAACATGCTATTAATATTACAAGAATACTGGTAAATACAAATAAAAGAGAAGAATACAAGATAGAAAGCATAGAACCTTTAAGAAATCTACCAAAATTAAATGTTATTCATTTAGATAATAATAAAATTACTAATTTAGAGCCATTATCTGGAATGAATCAATTATATAATTTGAGCTTTATGAATAATAAAATAGAAAATATAGAGCCGTTAAGAGGAAAAAAGAATTTAAAAATTTTAAATTTATATAATAATAAAATAGAGAATATAGAACCATTAAGAGAATTAACAAATTTAACATGGTTAAATTTAAATAGTAATAAAATAGAAAATATAGAGCCGTTAAAAGGATTAACAAACTTAACAACTTTATATTTATATAATAACAAAATAGAAAATGTAGAACCATTAAGAGGATTAACAAATTTAACATGGTTAAATTTAAATAGTAATAAAATAGAAAATATAGAGCCATTAAAAGGATTAACAAGTTTAAATGATTTATATGTATATGAAAATAAAATAGAGAATATAGAGCCATTAAAAGAGTTAACAAATTTAAAAAATTTATGGATATCAAATAACAAAATAGAGAATATAGAATCCTTAAGAGGATTAATAAATTTAAGATTGTTATCTTTATTTAATGAAGAAATAAAGATATCACCAAATACAAATAAATTTAATTTACCAGTATTAAAGAAATATAATGGAGATATATTAGATATAGTGCAAGCAAGTAATGGACTATTAAAGAAAAATCTAGATGGAACATATTCATTTACAAGAAAAGTAACTGGAGTTCAAACAATAAATGTGGAAATAGGTATACATAATAAAGAGCCTAAAGTTGATGCAAATTGGAATACTACTTATCCAATATATATATTAAAAATAGATCCAATAAATATAGCTGATGAAAAAGTATCAATAACAAAAACAGTAAAAGATATGTCTAATACATTATTAAATAATGATAAAGAAACAAAAGTATTACCAGTAATAAAAAGAAATGGACAAGTGATAACACATGCAAATACAAATAATGTAGGACATAGAGTAAATAATGATGAGTTATTAACATATACATGGAATGAATTACCAAAAACAGATGATACATATACCGACTATAATTATGAAGTAACATTTGATATATCTGGATTACCAGAGGGATATAGTATAGTTCCAAATACAAAGACAGATGATAATCAAGCAGATTTTAATATAACTTATGTGTCACCAAAGATAACAGTAACAAAGGATATAGCTGTAAATGGTGGAAATAAGAATGTATTACCAAATGAAATAGATGTAAGAATAGAAAATAATCGTGGATTATCAAGTATAAATAAAAAAGCTAGATTAAATACAGGTAAAACAGCATATGTAGTAAATGAAAGTTTAGATAAAACAACAACATCAGCAGATGAAATTACATATACAGTAGTACCAGTAACAGAGATAGCAAATTATACTAAGACAAATGAAAGTTATACATATGTATCACCACAAGGAGAATTTAGAAATAAGGTTCTAGTAAATGGTGGAAACAAAAATGTATTACCAAATCAAATAGATGTAAAGATAAAAAATGATAAAAATCAACCGGAAAGAACAGTAAAAGCAAATCTAAAAGCAGATAAGAGTGGATATGAAATAACAGAAAACTTACCACAAACAACAAATGCAGGAGAAAACATATCATATAGTATAGAACCATTAACACAATTAACAAACTATGTTTTAGATAATGGAAATTATAGATATGTAACACCAAGAATAAACATAACTGTTGAAAAGAACTGGGTAAACGGAGAAACAGTAAGACCAGAAACAATAACAGCTAAGTTAAAGAGAAAGATAGCATCAGA
>JABCPO020000042.1 GCA_013333105.2 Clostridiales bacterium
ATGAAGAGATATACAAAAATTCTTATTTCAAATTTGTAAATTCAGAAGAACCTGAAATACCTATTGGAAATAGATGGATTTATGATTTGGCATATACAGGATTTAAAGTTTTTGAAAATTTCGAATATTTAGTTGCTAATTCAGTAGCTCTTCACATTGTAAAAAAACTATTTATATATAAAGATAAAGAGTTTTTAAATAAATACTTAAGAGAAGTAGGAGTTCATGTTAATTATACAGACTTTATGGATTTCTATACGAATTTAGGCATAGATTTATATAATAGTTCATTATATGAAGAAAATGTTGAATTAGTAAGAGAATTAGTTAATCTTGAAATGGAAGATTTTGATTCATTAAAAGATAAACTTAAAAAATAATGAAAATTAGTCAATTAATAAAAAATTGATTAAATAATAAATTAAAAGAATTATTTGGACATTTACTTAATAAGCCTCAAACTATTGTTTTGAGGCTTATTTATTATTATATTATATCAATAACTGTAAAAATAAAATCCAAAATGAATTCCAGGTGACATAAAACTTAGGAAGAAAAAATGTTTTTTTTCTGTATAATACTAGAGTTTTTATCAAAAATAATAAAGTGAAAATGATAAAGTAAAAACAAAATAAATTAAAAATAAAATAGTAATATTAAGTTTTTGTAAAAAAAGATTTTATAGATGTATATCTATTTACAAAAAATAATTTAATGTATAAAATTAAAGTGTTACAAGTATATATGTTTTTAAAAATTTTAAAAGCAGACGTACATTTATATATTTTAAATTATTATTGATACTACTATATTATTTGATTTAGTTTAAAGAAAAGGAAGTGTTAATATGGAAAAAACTAAAAAAGCTATAGTGTATTCTACAAATCCTTGTCAAAAATGCAAGATGCTTAAAGAAAGAATTTTAAAACAAAGCGGTATAGGTTTTGAAGAAATTTATATTCCAAATGGAGCAGAACAAACAAGAATTTTGGATGCACTAGATAAAGCAACAAAAGAAGGGGATTTAGAAAAAACAGTTAATAGTCAGCTTCAAATAAGTGAATTTGAAGAAAATATTAAAAAAGTGGAAGATTTAACTGGTAAAAGGGCTATGCCTGCATTGATTATAGTCGATGTTAAAACCGGTGAAGTTTTGCAAGCAATAGCAGATTTAAATATGCCTGAAATAGAAAAGGTCATAGAAAATCCAGATGAGTTTATAAGTATAGAAAGATAGTATGAATTCAATTAATAATTTAAAATATGTTTAAGCTACAGGGTTATTGATATTAATATTCTTTAATTACTGTAGCTTTTATAATGGGGGAATAAAAATGTATACAAATTTACCAGAAGTATATCATCGTACTTTAATCATATTAGGAATTATAATGATAATATGTATAATATACCTTATATCAAAAATCATTATAGCTAGTATGGAAGTATTAGATTTTTTGATTGGTATTATTAAAAAAATATTAAATATTCCTGGTAATATTTATAAAAGGACGGTTATTAAAGAAGGAATAAAAGAAGAATTGAGAAAATCTCAAAAAAGAAGACGTGAATATTTTGACAACCCTAAAAGACAAAAAAATATTGTAGAAAAAAGAAGAAGGGAAGTTGATAATTGCGTAAAAACTAATATAGAACAAGCAAAGACTGTTTTTTCTAAAAGAAAAAAATGATGTAAAAATTAGAAGCCTAAAAACTTATATAAAAATATGAGTTTTTTAGGTTCTTTTTTATTAAAAAAAATGTTAAAAACTGCTTGAAAAAAGCCACTTTAAATTGAAAAAACTAAGCTTTTGTAATATAATAAAACTTGATTATTTAAGGAGAGATAAATGAATTCATTAGAAATTAGAAACAAATTTATAAATTATTTTATTAAAAACAATCATAAACAAGTAGATTCAGCACCGGTAATACCAGAAGGGGATTCATCAGTACTATTTACAACAGCAGGAATGCAACAATTTGTTCCATATTTTTTAGGAGAAAATCATCCAAAAGGAGATAAATTAGTTGATTATCAAAAATGTTTAAGAACAAATGATATAGATGAAGTTGGAGACAATAGACATTTAACATTTTTTGAAATGCTAGGAAATTGGTCAATAGGTTCATACTTTAAAGAAGAAGCTATAAAATATAGTTATGAATTTTTAACAAAGGAATTAAATATAGATCCTGATAAGTTATCAGTTACATGTTTTATAGGAGATGAAGATTCACCAAAAGATTTAGTAGCTTTTGAAGCATGGAAAGCAGTTGGAATTCCAGAAGATAGAATATATTTCTTTGGAAAAGATGATAATTGGTGGATAGCAGGAGAAACAGGACCTTGTGGACCAGATACAGAAATTTTTTATGATACAGGAAAAGAATCATGTGGTGAAAATTGTGATCCTTCATGTGATTGTGGAAAGTATATTGAAATTTGGAATAATGTATTTATGGAATACTATAAAGATGAAAATGGATATAGAAAATTAACAAGAAAAAATGTTGATACAGGTATGGGACTTGAAAGAATATCAATGCTACTTCAAGGATTAGAAACACCATTTGATTTAGAAATGTTTAAACCAACAATGGAATTCTTAAAAGAAAATGCAAAAAATGATTTAATTGAAAGTAGAAGAATTGTTTCAGAACACTTAAGAACAGCATGTATAATAATTGCAGATGGAGGAATGCCAAGCAATATAGATAGAGGTTATGTTTTAAGAAGATTAATTAGAAGAAGCATTAGACATTTAAGAAAATTAGAAGTTGACTTTGAAAAATTAACAATGCTTATTAATGTAATAATTGATGCTAATATGGGATTATATAAAGAGATGGATAAAGAAAGAGAAAAAATTACATCAGTTATATCTTCAGAAAAAGATAAATTCTTAAAAACTCTAATAAGAGGGGAAAAAGAATTTGAAAAAATAGTAAATCGTGAAAATTTAATTGAAAAGAAAGAAATGAAAGCAGAAACTGCATTTAAATTATATGAAACTTATGGATTACCTATAGAAATAACTGTTGAACTTGCAAAAGATGAAGGAATATCAGTAGATACAGATAAATTAAATGAACTATTTAAACATCATCAAGAATTATCTAGAGCAGGATCAGAGAAAAAGTTTAAAGGTGGTTTAGCAAATACAAATGAACAAACAATTAAATATCATACAGCAACACATTTACTTCATAAATCACTACAAGAAATATTAGGAAAGCATGCAACTCAAAAAGGATCAAATATAACAGAAGAAAGATTAAGATTTGACTTTGCTCATCAAGAAAAAATGACTAAAGAAGAAATTCAAAAAGTAGAAGATTTAGTAAACGAAAAAATAAAAGAAGGATTAACTGTTACAAGAAGTGAAATGACAGTTGAAGAAGCTAAAAATATAGGAGCTATGGGATTATTTGAAGATAAATACAAATCTTTAGGAGATAAAGTAAGTGTATATAGCATGGGAGATTTCAGTATAGAAATATGTGGAGGGCCACATGTAACAAATACAAATACTCTAGGAAGATTTAAAATCGAAAAAGAAGAATCATCTTCAAAAGGTGTAAGAAGAATAAAAGCTAAATTATATGATGAAAATAAATAATAAAATAAATTAATTAACATAAGTATAATAAGTAATAAGGAATAATTATGAACAAAAAAATAGATGAAAATTGTATATTTTGTAAAATAGTAGAAGGGATTATACCAGCAAGTAAAATTGTAGAAAATGATTTTGTAATTGCTTTTAATGATATAAATCCACTATTTAAAAAACATATATTAGTTATACCTAAAAAGCATATAGAATCTTTTGATAAATTAGAAGAAACAGAAGAAGACTATAAATATATGTTAGAAATACAAAAAGCAATAAAAAATATTGCAAAACTTGAAAATATAAATGAATCAGGTTATAGAGTTGTTACAAACATAGGAGAAGATGCTGGACAAACAGTCAAGCATCTACATTTCCATGTATTAGGTGGAGAAAACATGCCTTTTGAAAACGATGATTAAGAACTAAAGAAAACAGGAGTTAAAATGGACGAATTATTTGAAAGCTCACAAAAACCAAAAGCAAAAAAAAGAAAAATAAATAGAAAAAATTCTATAATACTTACAACTATATTTATAATAACATTAATTATAACTATTGCTGTTGTATATGGATTAAATGGAAATAAAAGACTTTCTGCAAAAGAAATAGTAATTCAAAATTTAAAAACATCTAGCATTGAAGAATATACAGATTTATCAGATTTTGAAAAACTTATTGATAAAGTAAATACATCTGTATATGAATCAAATATAAATTTAAACATTGATGCAGATTTAAAAAATGATACTAATTCTACAAATGGATCAAGTGCTAGTGCAAGTAAAATATTAAAAAATGTTAAATTAAAAGATATAAATTTTGCAATAAAAACTAAGGAAAATAATAAAGAAAATAAAGGACAAGTAGGAATACAAATAAAGTATAAAGACAATCTTATATTTGATTTTGACTTTTTAGATGACGGAAAAGAATTTGCGATATTTGAACCTTCATATTTCCAAGAATATATAGGGGTAGAAAAAACAAGTTTAAAAACATTAGAAAATTGGCTACCAAAAGGTGAATTGGATTTAGATGCAGAAACAAAAAGAAATAATGTAATTCAAAATTTAGACTATAATGTAAACCAAAATAAAAAATTGAATATAGCTAAAGAAGCAAAACAAATAATGACATTAATGCAAAAAAATTTAATAAAAGAAGTAGAAACTATTTCAAATGATAAATTTAAAATAAAAAGAAATGTACCTACTAAATATAGGGAAAAAGACGTAAAGGCAGATAATGTTACAATTGATTTAAGTGGAGAAGAATACAATAAATTAATAACAAATGTAATTAATAATACAAAAAAAGAGATAACAGAAAATATTTCAAATTATCCTACATTTAAAACATTAGAAACAATTGATGGAACATTACTTGGGAACATATTAAATTCATATGTATTTCCACTTCAAAACTTAGGTATTAATAAGATTAATACTCAAAGTTTAGCAGAAGATAAAAAAGAAGGTACAAAAAAGGAAGAAAATGTTGTTTCAAATATACCGGTAGTTCAAAATAAGCAAAATTCACCAATAAGTGAAAATCAAGTAAATACTTCAGAAAAGCCAAAAGAAAAGCTACCAAACTCACAGGAAACACAAAATCCTTCAAATTCTACAAACTCTTCTTTAGATTATAGTAAGACAAATAAAGAAAATAGTAATAATATTAATTTAAATGGTGATGATAATAAACAAATATTAGCTGTTTCAAATAATCAAAATGTACAAATAAATCTATATGTAATAGCAGGAAAAGATATTAAAATAGATACAGTAGTAGATAATCAAGTAATATCAACAGTAGAATTGTATAAAGAAGAAAAAACAGATAAAAGAGAAATAATATATGGAGAAAAAAATAATCAAAAAGATATAAAGGTTAAAATATCAAGAGTTAAAGATGATAATACTGTATACAATAATTTAGAATTAAAAGAAGTTAAACAAGGGTTAGAAGAAGGTAAAAACGAAAAAATAATTACTGCAGAATTAAAAAGAAATTCCAATATAGATACATCAAGTAATATAATTTCATATAAAATGAATAAAAATGAATATGGAGTTAAAACAAGCACAATATTTGAAAACAGTATTAAATTCTCAGATGGAATAAATGTTGGAACAGATAAAAAAATAGAATTATTAAACACTTTAGGTGCTGATAATTTAAAAACATTAATGGAAACTGTAGTTTTCCCACAAGTAAAAAAAGTAACTACAGAAAAAATATATATGATGGAAAATTTAGCATCAATAGGAAATACTCCTTCAAATAATGATGCTCAAAATCAAAATCAACAAAATCAAAATAATCAAAACACAAATCAATAAGACGAATATAAATAAAAAATAGAATTGAATTGAAGTAAATTAAAGTAAAAAGAAAATAAAAATAATGGATAATTCTTATTAAAGTAATGATAAAGGAAATAATTATGACAAATAAAATAGAAGAAATAAAAAAAGAGTTAACTAAAGCAGTCGAAATAATTAAAAATATAAATGAATTAGATAAATTACAAGATTTAAAAGTAGAATTCTTAGGTAAAAAGGGAAGCGTAACTTCACATTTAAAAGATATTAAATCATTAGAAGTAGAAGAAAAAAAAGAAATTGGTAAAGTTGCAAATGAAGTTAAATCAAAAATAGAAAGTTTAATAGATGAAAAGAAAAGAGAAATAGAAGAATATTTATTAAATAAAAAATTAGAAGAAGAAAAAGTGGATTTAACATTACCAGTATCAAATGAGTTAGGAGCTGTTCATCCAATAGAAGCTGTAATAGATGAACAAATAAAGATATTTACAGAAATGGGATATGAAGTTGTAGAAGGACCAGAAATTGAAACAACTGAATATATTTTTGATATGTTAAATACTCCAAAAGACCATCCAGCAAGAGAATTACAAGATACATTCTATATTTCTGATTCAATGGTATTGAGAAGTCAAACATCAGCAATCCAAATCAGAAAAATGTTAGAAGGTAATGTACCGGTTAAAATAATATGTCCAGGAAAAGTATATAGATCAGATAGTGTTGACGCAACACATTCACCTGTATTTCATCAAATGGAAGGGCTTGTAATTGGAGAAAATGTTACAATGTCTGATTTAAAAGGAACATTAGATACATTTGTTAAAAAATCATTAGGAAAAGATACAAGTATAAGATTTAGACCACATCATTTCCCATATACAGAACCATCAGCAGAAGTTGATGTTACATGTTTTGTATGTAAAGGAAAAGGATGTAGTGTATGTAAAAAAGAAGGATTTATAGAGTTGTTAGGATGTGGAATGGTACATCCTAAGGTTCTTGAAAATTGCAATATTGATTCTAAAAAATACTCTGGATTTGCATTCGGATTTGGAATTGAAAGAATAGCAATGGCAAAATTTAACATAAATGATATGAGATTATTATATGAAAATGATGTTAAATTCTTAAGTCAATTTAAATAATTTAAAATTAAGAAATAAATTGAAATTGAAGGAAAAGAGGAGAGAATGAAAGCAACAAAAGAATGGCTTAATTCATATGTAGAATGTAATGATAAAAGCTTAGAAGAATTAGAAAATATTTTTACAATGACAGGTACAAAAGTAGAAGAAGTTATAAGTTTATATGAAATGAAAAATGTAGTTATTGGAAAAGTAGAAAAGATAGAAAAACATCCAGATGCAGAAAAACTGGTTATATGCCAAGTTAATGTTGGAAAAGGAGAAATTATACAAATAGTAACAGGAGCATCTAACTTAGTAGAAGGAGATATAGTTCCAGTAGCAAAACACGGAAGTATTTTACCAAATGGGATAGAAATAAAAAAAGGAATGTTACGTGGAATAGAATCAAATGGAATGATGTGTTCATACCAAGAATTAAATTTAACAAAAGATTTTGAAGGTGATCAAGTTGAATATGGAATAATGGTATTACCTAAAAAATATGAAGAAAATTTAGGAGAAGAATTTTTAGACGTATTTAGTTATATAAATGAAAGCGTTTTTGATTTTGAGATAACACCTAATAGACAAGATTGCCAAGGAGTAAAAGGAATAGCGAGAGAATTAGCAGTAGGATTAGATAGAAAATTTAATGATAATGCAAAATTAAAATATTCAGATTTAAGTAAGGTTGATGAAATCGAAAAAGTAACAGTAAAAATTGACGATGAAGACTGTAACAAATATTTAATGGCAGTAGTTAAAGATGTAAAAATTGAACCATCACCATCATGGATGCAAAGAAGATTAAAAGCATATGGATTTAATCCAATAAATAACATTGTTGATATAACAAACTATGTTATGTTAGAAATAGGACAACCAATGCACGCTTTTGATTTAAATCTATTAAAAGAAGATGAAAACGGTAAAAGAAAAATAGTTATTAGAGATTCAAAAGAAAATGAAAAAATAACTTTATTAGATGAAAAAGAATATGAATTACAAAATGATTTAGTTATAACTGATGGAGTTTCACCAATAGCTTTAGCTGGAATAATGGGAGGAATAAACTCAGGAATAAATGAAAATACAAAGCAAGTGGTATTAGAATCAGCAAACTTTACAAGAAAACGTTTAAGAGATACTTCAAGAAGAATAAATGTGTCAACAGACTCATATGCAAGATTTGAAAAGAAATTACCTTTATCATTAACAGAATATGCACTTGTAAGAGCTATTGAACTTATTCAAGAATTAAAGGCTGGAACAGTAACATTAGAAGTTATAGAAAAGATGAATAAGGAATATACAGAAAAACCACAAGAAAATGTGTTAGTAGAAATTGATACTGAAAAAATAAATAATATATTAGGATTAGAAATACAAGAAGAATATATTATAAATCTGTTAGAAAAATTAGAATTTGAAATTATAGAAGAAAATAATGTTAAATATGCTAAAGCACCAGCTTATAGAACAGATGTATCAAGAATACAAGATTTAGCAGAAGAAGTAATAAGATTCTATGGATATGATAATTTAAAATTAACATTACCAAAAGTAACTGTAAAAGAAAAGAAAGAAAATATAAAATTAGAAACAAAACAAAAAGCTAAAAACTTATTAGTAAATTATGGATACAATCAAATAATAACTTACGGATTTGTTAATTTAGAAGATCTAAAAAAAGCAGAATTAGACAAAGATATTTATGGGGAAGATGCAATAAAAGTAAAAAATGCATTAGGTGTTGATTATGAATATATGAGAACATCATTATTACCATCAATGCTACATACAATTAGCTTTAATGAAAACAAAAAGAATTTTAATATAAAACTATTTGAAATATCAAAGATATATCAAAAAGCAAGCAATATTTTAGAAGGAATACTACCAGAAGAAATAGAAATGTTGCAAATGGCCTTAACAAAACAAAAAGAATCAAATAAGGAAAAAGAAAAATATTCAGGAATGGGATATATAAACGATCCTATATTCGAATTTAAATCAGATGTATTGAGATTATTAACTGTATTAGGGTTAAATGGAGCAGAAATAGAAAATTATACAGAAAATAATAGCTTCCATAAAGGGAAATGTGCAGTTATAAAAAAAGGTAGAGATATAATTGGGACATTTGGAGCAGTAAATCCAAGAATACTTTCTAATTTTGATATTAAACAAGATGTATATGTATTAGAATTAAATTTAGAAAAAATATTAGTATATTTAAGAAAGAATTTAAAAGCAAAAGAAATCGGTAAATTCCCAGAAGTTACAAGAGATATATCAATGTATGTATCAAAGGATGTTAAATATAAAGATATAGAAAGCAGCATAACAAAAGCAAATAAGAAATTAATAGAAGAAGTTAAATTATTTGACATATATGAAAATGAAAGCAATAAAGAAAGAAAGAGTATAGCAGTAAGAATAACATTTAGAGATAATAATAAGACATTAGAAGAAAATGAAATAAATACTGTAATGGACAAAGTTATTAAAAACTTAGAAAATAATGTAAAAGCTGAAATAAGATAATAAAAAATATAAAAATTATATAAATATAATAATAATGTAAATAAAAGTAAAAATATTTGAAAATATTTTTACTTTTTTGTTATTATATAGATATAGTATTTAAAAAATAAATTGATAATGAATAATACAAAAGAGAAAGGAATTAAATATGGCAAAAAACAAAAAAGAAGAAGTTGTAGAAGAAGTAAAACCAAAAGAAACAAAAACTTCAAAAACAACTAAAGGAAAAACAGTAAAAAAAGAAAAAGAAACAAAGAAAAAGGTTACAACTAAAAAAGAATTAAGTAAACCAAATTCAAAAACAAAAGTTGCAAAAGAAACAAAAGCTAAGAAGTCAGAAGATAAAGAAGAAAACAAAAAGGAAAATGTGAAAGAAGTTAATCCAAAAAAAGAAAAAATAGAAGAAACAATAGAACATTCAGTAGGAATTGATTTAATTATAGTTTTACTATTTTTAATTATTCTTACATTAGTAATAGGATTTTTCTATAAAACAGAAAATGATGTAATAAGATATAACGATTCACATAAAAAATTACAAACAAAATATGAATATGTAGAAAAGAAATAAAAAAAGGAAAAAGGAAAAGGAATAAAATGGAAAATACAAAAAGAATATTAAACCAGTCAGTAGCAGATTTATATGTAGCACATATCGCAATACACCAAATTCATTGGTATATGAGAGGAGAAGGATTCATGGTGTGGCATCCAAAAATGGATGAATACATTGAAACTTTAGATGAATATGTTGATGAAATAAGTGAAAGATTAATAACATTAGGTGGAACACCATACTCAACATTAAAAGAATTTTTAGAAAATACAAAAATAGAAGAAGTAAAAGGTGAATTTAAAAATGTACCAAACAGTCTAGAAAGAGTAATTGAAATATTTAGATACTTAGTTTCATTATTTGAAGAAGGATTAAAAGTAACAGACGAAGATGGTGATGATGTATCAAATGGAATTTTTGCAGATGCAAAAGGAAATTTAGAAAAAACTATTTGGATGTTAACAGCAGAATTAGGACAAGAACCAAAATTATAATAAATATAACTAAATGTAAATACCTGTGATAATTTCATCATAGGTATTTTTGCAAATGATTCGTAAAATGTGGTATAATATAACTATTATACATACTGAATATGTGAAAAACATTTCACATATAATATTAAAAGGAGTGATATATATGTATATTAATGATAATTTTTTTAATTTAAAAGGAGGATACCTATTTCCAGAAATACAAAAAAGAACTAAAAAATTTAAAGATGAAAATCCAGATTTAGCAGACAAAGTTATTTCTTTGGGTATAGGAGATGTTACTAGACCAGTTCCTAAATCATGCATAAAAGCTATGCACTTAGCATTAGATGAAATGACAAATGTAAATACTATGCGTGGATATGGTCCGGAATTAGGATATGATTTCTTAAAAGAAGCAATTTCAAATGACTACAAAGAAAAAGGGATATTAGTTGAAAAAGACGAAATATTTATTTCGGAAGGAATAAATGCAGATATTTCTAATTTTGGAGATGTATTTTCAGATACACTTTCAGTTAAAATTGCTGTTACAGATCCTGTATATCCAGTATATGTAGATGTAAATGTAATGGCAGGTAGAAGTAAGGGATATAACGAAGAAAAGAAAGAATACGAAGGAATTGTTTATCTTCCATTAAATGAAGAAAATGATTTCAAACCAGAAGTACCAAAAGAAAAAGTAGATGTTATATATTTATGCTCACCTAATAATCCAACAGGGGAAGCGATGACATATGGAGAGCTTAAAAAATTTATTGATTATGCATTAAAAAATGATTCATTAATACTTTATGATGGAGCATATGAAGCATATATTCAATCTGAAGATGTTCCTCATTCTATTTATGAGATTAAAGGAGCAGAAAAATGTTGTGTTGAATTTAGATCATTTAGTAAATCAGCATCATTTGCAGGGATTAGATGTGCATATACAATAGTTCCAAAAAATTTAGAAGTGGGTATAAGTTTTAAAACAAAACAAATAGCTTCTATAAATGAATTGTGGGCAAGAAGACATGCTACAAAACAAAATGGGTGTTCATATATAACTCAAAGAGGAGCAGAAGCTTGTTTTACAAAAGAGGGGAAAGATGAAATAAATCAAATTATGGAGTATTACCATGAAAATGCTAATATTATATTAGATGCATTAAAGCAAAAAGGAATAAAAGCAAGAGGTGGAATAAATTCTCCATATATATGGTTTAAAGTACCAGAAGGTTATGATTCATGGACTTATTTTGATTACCTATTAAATGAAAAACAAGTAGTAACAACACCAGGAGTAGGATTTGGTAAATCAGGAGAAGGATATATCAGAATAACTGCATTTGCAAGTAGTGAAAATACTATTGAAGCAGTAAATAGAATATTAAGTAATTAGCAAAATAAAATAAGTAAAAAAAGACTTTACAAAAATTAAAAATCATGCTAAAATAACTAATATACCGATATATTGAGTGAATGATTAATTAATAATTCGCAAACCTTTGATTTAAAACTCCAAAAATTTCAAAAAACTTCATAATATTAAAAACCAGCAATTACGTAAAAGCCAAAAATAAAAGCCAAAATGATTGATCATTCATTTGATATGTTGGTATATTGGAGTTCATCTCATTTGTGGTAATACCACAAATTACTTCCGGGAAGACAAACACTAGGCAAAATCTTAGTGGTTGTCTTTTTTATTGAATAATCATATATTTACATAATATTAAAAATATGTTAAAATATATGTATATAAAATAATTAGTATAAATTTAATTAAATTTGTACTTGGAAAAAGGAGGCTATAAAATGCCAAAAGAAGAAATGGTTAATCGGTTTGAGGAAAAGTTTGAGCAAGTAAAGCTTAGAGCTATTCTTACAGCATCTGCAATTAACAGAGCAAGAACAAAAGAAGAGAAAAATATTCTCTATAAAGAAGTAAAATCTCTCTTTTTCATTATTCAAAATTTCGATAATCTTGAAAAGATTGAATTTTATAAATGGTTCTTGCAGCCTTGCGAATGTGATAATGAATTTGAAATTATCAATATCGAAAATATCGAGGCAGATATGCAATCAGCTTTAGAAGTAGCAAGATATAATTTGCTTATTAAAAATCCTGCTTTACCGTATTCTAGCATACTAAATAAACCCATAAACAATTTGTATTCTGTTTTATGTTATTATCTAGATTCACAAGCAAGTTTAGTAGATTACATCAAAACAGATGATGTAGAAGAATTCGTTATTGAATTTTTAAATCTATTTATTGACTGTGGTGAATACGAATGTATCTGTGATAATTGCCTAATTGGTGATCATTGTAAAGGCGAAGAATGTTTTTGCAGATTTGAACCTAGCAAATGTGTAACACGTGGTTCAAAAGAATTAGAAGAATGTAAAGGGTGTAACGGCTGCAGATATTGCGATCAACATAAGGTCGATTTAAAGTCAATTGTAGAAAATGCTGAGCAGTAATTACAAACTAGAAAAAGAAGTAGAATTAATATTCTACTTCTTTTTTGTTGCTAAAAGATTTACATAATCCAAGAAATATATTATAATATATATGTATATAAAATAATTAGTATAAATTTAATTAAATTTGTACTTAGAAAAAGGAGGCAATAAAATGCCAAAAGAGGAAATCATTAATCGGTTTGACGAAAAGATTGCG
>JABCPO020000043.1 GCA_013333105.2 Clostridiales bacterium
AAACGGAGAATATGAATATGTATTCAAAGGAGTAGATAAGACAGACCAAAACGGAAACGATTATGAATATAGAGTAAAAGTAGTTGGAGAAGTAGAAGGGTATGAAGTAACAATATCACCAAGTGGAAAGACAGTAATACTAACAAAGAAAATAGAGAAAGGTAAGATATTACCATATGCAGGAGCAGAAAAGAATATCGGATTTGGAGTAATATTAGTAGCAATGATAGGATATTCATTAAGAGTATTAAATGAACAAAGAAGAATAAATAATATTAGAAGAATCAGAGGTATTAAGAGATAATTTCTGTATAAATAAATGGAAGAACTAAATTTAAATTTAGTTCTTTTTCTTTTGTTTCTTTATCTTTTTTTATTTTTATTTTTTATTGTTGTTTGTTTTATTTGTTTCTTTTCTTTCCTAATCATAAAACTTTTTATTTATATTATATGCTAGTAGTTAATATTTATTATTTTTGTGTTTTAAAATAATTGTGTATATGTAGGACTTGTAAAAAGAATAATAATATAGTAGAATGTTATTGTAACAATAAAAGTAACAACTGGATAAAGCTTGAAAAAATATATATTATTAGGTATAATTATATAGATAGTAAATTAACATTATGTAAATTATAAGAAATGTTATAAAAAAGGCGAATATATAATAAAATATATAGAGAAAGGAGCAATATGAAAAAGAATCAAATACTAGTATCAGAAGCATTTTATGTTACACCAGAAATGAAAAAGAAAAAGTTAATGTATAAGATTAATTTCTTTGTAGCACTTATACTTATGATAGTATTATTTTCATATTATGCATATGCAGAATATAATAAGTTTAAAGATGAAGAGAAAGCTAAACAAGTTTTAGCATCATTGAATTTCAGTATAAATGATAATGAAGATTCAAATGTTAAATTATCTGATGATCAAAAAGTAGTTTTAGTTGATACAAAGGGTGAATTAAATGAGGCAGATATCGAAAATGGAAAAAGATCTGCTGCAGAAGAGGAAGCATGGAAAAAAGCTAAAAGAGATACAACTAAAACAGCTCCTTCAGGCGATAATTATTTCTCAATTGGAGTTATTAGTATTCCAAGATTAAACGTAAGTTATGCAATTATAAATAAAACAACAGATGAATTATTAAAAATATCACCTACAAAATTCTGGGGACCAGATCCAAATAAAGTAGGAAATTTATGTGTTGTAGGACATAATTATAGAAATAATAAATTCTTTTCAAAGGTACCAGGGTTAAGAAATGGTGATATAATAAAAGTTACTGATGTTACAGGAAAAACAGTAGATTATGTAGTTTATGATAACTATGTAGTTGAACCGGAAAATGTTAGTGCAACAACACAAAAAACAGATGGTAAGAGAGAAATTACTTTAATTACATGTACAAATGACAGTGTAAATAGAGTTATAATAAAAGCTAGAGAAGTATAATATTAATGTCTGATATATAATAAAATGAAGCATCTTCTTTAGAAGGTGCTTTTGTTTTATATAGAAATAAAATATATAAAAGGAATTGATATGAGAGAATTTAAAAATTTACAATATCTAAAAGGGGTAGGTGAAAAAAGAGCAAAGGATCTTTTAAGATTAGGCTTAGTAAATACAAAAGATATGCTTGAATATTATCCAAGAAGTTATGAAGATAGAAGAAAAATACATTCTATATATGAATTATACAATGGTATGATGGCACAGGTTGTAGGAAAAATAGTTTCTAAAGTTAAGAGTCAAATTATTAGAAGGAATTTATCTATTCAAAAGGTATTGGTTGAAATAGAAAATAAGAAGATTGATGTTGTTTGGTACAATTGTCCGTTTTTAGTTAATACAATTAAAGAAGGTGAAGTATATATTTTTTATGGAAAGGTGAAAGCTGGATTTGGAAATATAGAGATTCAAGCTCCTGAATATAAAAAGTTTACAGGTACAGTTGAAACCGGGTTATTACCAGTATATGATTTAACTAAAAATATATCTCAAAATATGTTAAGAACAATTTCTAAACAAGCAATTGATTTTGATTTATCATTAATTGGTGAAACACTAACAAAAGATTTAATTTTAAAAAACAGCTTTTTAAAATTAAAAGATGCTATTCAATATATTCATTTTCCAAAAAGTCAGAATGAGTTAGATGAAGCTAAATTAAGACTTAAGTATGAAGAATTTTTCTTTATGCAATTAGCACTTATGTATATTAAAGATCAAAATGTTAAAGAAAAAGGTACTGTGTTTAACACTGAAGTTAAAATAGATGAGGTTATTGATAATTTGCCGTTTAAATTAACAAATGCACAGTTAAAGGTTTTAGAAGAAATTGAAAGAGATTTAGAAAGTAATAAAAAAATGGAGAGATTGCTTCAAGGTGATGTTGGTTCTCGGAAAAACTATTGTTGCAATTTTAGCTTCATATAAGGCAGTGAAATCAGGATATCAAGCAGTTATAATGGCTCCAACAGCTATATTAGCTGATCAACATTTTGAAAGTTTTAATGATATGTTAAAAATGTATGATATAAAAATTGATATATTAAAAAGTGCATTAAAGAAAAAGGAAAAAGAGAGTGTTCTTGAGAGATTAAAAAATGGAGAAATTGATATTTTAATTGGAACTCATGCACTTATAGAGGAAAATGTGGAGTTTAAAAATCTTGGTTTAGTTATAACTGATGAGCAACATAGATTTGGAGTAAGACAAAGAGAAAAAATAATTGCAAAGGGTAAAAATGTTAATACTCTTGTTATGTCTGCAACTCCAATTCCAAGAACATTAGGTCTTATACTTTATGGTGATTTAGATATTTCAATAGTTGATGAACTTCCACCAGGAAGAAAGGAAATAAAGACTACATATATTGACTATAATCAAGAAGAAAAATTAGATAAATTTATTTTTCAAGAAATAGAAAAAGGAAGACAGGCATATGTTGTTTGTCCTTTAGTAGAAGAAAATGATGAAAGTGATTTAAGATCAACTGAAGAGGTTTTAAGGGAGTATAGTGATAAATTTAATGGATTAAATATTGAAGTTATACACGGAAAACTTAAAGAAAAAGAAAAACAAGATATAATGAATAGATTTAAAAATGGTGATATAGATATCTTGATTTCCACAACTGTTATAGAAGTTGGAATAAATGTACCAAATGCTAATCTTATGATAATTGAAAATGCAGAAAGATTTGGATTGGCTCAACTTCATCAGTTAAGAGGAAGAATTGGTAGAGGAGAATATGAATCATATTGTATATTAAAATTGGCAATTAAAGGAAAGGTTGCTTTAGAAAGAGCCAAAATAATGAAAGAAACAATAAATGGATTTATAATTTCTGAAAAAGATTTAGAACTTAGAGGAACAGGAGATTTCTTTGGAACTAAACAGCATGGACTTCCTGACTTTAAAATTGCTAATATATTTGAAGATTTAGATATATTAAAAAAAGCACAGCTTGATTGTATAAATAAGCTAGAAGAAGATAAGTTATTAGAAAAGGAAGATAATCGTATTTTGAAAGAAAAAGTGGAAAATATGATAAATACAATACTTTAATGTATAAATAGGAGAAAGAATGTCAAAAGAATCAAAAGAAAAACTAAAAAAAGAAACTGAAGAAAAGAATATAAAAACTGAAGAGGATAAAAAAGAAATCACAGTTAATTTAGAAGAAAATACAAAATTAAATTCTGACAAAATAACAAAAAAGGAAATAGTTTTAGTAATAATAATAGTAGTACTTATATCTTTAATATTATATGCTACATTTTTGATTAGAGAAAAAGAAAAAAGCATAGAAGATAAAAGAAGAAAAGAAAATACAGAGCAGACTTCAAATACTGAGAATCAAAACAAAGATGAATCAAAAGAAGAAAATAAAAATGAAAAAGAAGTTAATAAGTCAGTAGAAGAAGCTAAAAACGAAGCATTAAAAAAAGAAGAAGAAAGTAAAAAAGACTTAGAAAATAATAAAAATATTGTTTTAAATGAAATAAAAACTAAAAAAGAATTTGAAGAAAAAGTATATAACTTCAAAGGTTCTGTAATTGTAGATTATTACGCAGATTGGTGTATACCATGTGTTCAAATGAAACCAGTAGTTAAGAAATTGCAAGATGAAGGAATTAATATAATTTCATTAAATGTAGAAAATAAAAATGAGTTTTTAGATATTCTTCAAAAAGAAGGAGTAATGTATTTGCCAACTTTCGGATTATATAAAGATGGTAAATTAAAAGAACATATGACTGGACTTACAAAAGAAAATGAACTTAGAGAACTTATGAAGTTAGGAGAAAATAAATAATTAAAGAAAAATAAAATAAATATTAAATAGATATTAATATTTTAAATAAAAAGATATATAATAAGGTTATAAGTATAATTTTGTAGTAGATTATACAGAAAGAGGGAAAAATGATTAAAAAATTATCAAGAGAAGAAAACTTTATGGAAGAAGTAAATAAACATGAAATCGTTATAGTTGATTTCTTTGCAGATTGGTGTCCACCATGTAAAATGATGATGCCTGTACTAGAAAGTTTATCAGAAGAAAATCCAGAAGTTAATATAATTAAAGTAAATGTAGAAGAACATAGAGAAGAAGCAGCAAAATATGCAATTCTTTCAATACCTACATTTTTAATTATGAAAAATGGAATAGAAGTAAAAAGAACAATAGGTGTTATGAGTAAACATCAATTACTAGAAATGGTAAAAGAAGTTTCTGAAAATTAGTTTGATTAATGGTAGAAAATAATAAAATTAGAAAGTAAAAAAATGAAAAAAGAAAAAGATATATATATACTAGGAATAGAAAGTAGCTGTGATGAAACATCAGTTGCAGTTGTAAAAAATGGTAGAGAAGTACTTTCAAATATTATACATTCACAAATAGCAGAACATGAAAAATATGGAGGAGTAGTACCAGAAATAGCTTCAAGAATGCACATTGAGGCTATTTCTGTAGTTACAAAAAAAGCTTTAGAAGAAGCGAATATTTCATTAAAAGAAATCGATGCAATTGCTGTAACTAGAGGACCAGGACTTGTAGGAGCTTTATTAGTTGGAGTTTCTTTTGCAAAGTCATTAGCATATGCAAATAAAATCCCTTTAATTGGAGTTAACCATTTAGAAGGACATGTAGCTGCTAATTATGTTTCATATCCAGATCTTAAACCACCATTTATTTCACTTATAATTTCTGGTGGTCATACACATTTAGTTAAGGTAAATGGGTATAACGATTATGAAATATTGGGAAAAACAAGAGATGATGCTGTAGGAGAAGCATTTGATAAGGTAGCAAGAGTTGTAGGACTTGGTTATCCTGGAGGACCTAAAGTTGATAAATTAGCAAAAGAAGGTGAACCTACATATTATGAAAAAATAGCTAAACCTAATGTCGATGGATATGATTTTAGTTTTAGTGGAGTTAAAACTTCAATAATAAATTTAAATCATAATAGTAAAGAAGAAATAAGAAAAGCTGATTTATGTATAAGTTTAGAAAAAATAGTATCTGAAATATTAATCGAAAAAACTTTAAAAGCACTAAAAGAAAATAAATTACATGATGTAGTTGTTTGTGGAGGAGTTTCTGCAAATTCATATATAAGATCAGAATTTGAGAAATTGAAATCACAAAAAATAGGGGTATATTTCCCAGAACTTAAGTTATGTACAGATAATGGTGCAATGATTGCAGCAGCAGGATATAACTATTTTAAAGATAACTTATTTGCATCATATGAGATGGATGCAATACCAAATTTAAAGTTTGGAGAAAGAAAATAATGGTATATGTAATAGGTGATTTACATTTATCTTTTGGTGTAAAAAATAAAGAGATGGATATATTTGGAAAAGTGTGGGAAAACCATACTGAAAAAATAGAAAAATCTTGGAGAGAAAATGTTAGTGAAGATGATACAGTAATACTTGCTGGAGATTTTTCATGGGCGATTAATTTAAATGAAGTTTTAGAAGATTTTAAATTTATAAATAAGTTACCAGGAAGAAAGATTCTTATAAAAGGAAATCATGATTTTTGGTGGACAACAGTTAATAAAATGAAAACATTTTTAATTGAAAATGATATAAAAAATGTTGAATTTATGCATAATAATTCAGTAATATTAGAAAAAGAAAAAATAGCTCTTTGTGGTTCAAAAGGATGGACTACACAAAATTCTATTGAGGATTTTGTTAATATACGAAGGGAAGTATTAAGATTAGAAAACTCTATAATTGATATGAATAAAAAGCTGGACAAAATAACTGATAAATTAGGATATACAAAAATTTGTATATTACATTATCCACCAGTTTATAGAGCGAATAATTTAAAAGAATTAAGAGAAAAATTTATTTTAGAGGGAAAGACGGAAGAAGATATACAAAAGTTAATGGATGAAATTGATTTTATAAAACTTCTAAAAGAATATGAAATAGATAAATGCTATTATGCTCATCTTCATGGTAAATCACATAAAGATGCGATTGAAGGAGAATTTTCTGGTATATATTTAAGATTAGTATCAGGAGATTATTTAGATTTTAATTTAGAGCAAATAAATAATAAATAAGGAGAAACGATAATGTTTAGATCTGGTAAAAATAATAAAAATAAATCTATATATCATGATTATGATAGAAGTTTTAATTTAAAACCATATAAACGTGTGAATTATAAAAAATATTATATAACGATAATGATATGTTTAATAATATTGTCATTTTCATTTTACTTTTATTTAAAAAGTACAAAAACAAATTCTAAAAATAAATCAGCTAATACAGAAAAGACAGCTCAAACTGCTAAAAAAGTTGAAAATACAAAGCAAAAAGAAGAGGAAGAAAGAAAGAAAAGGGAAGAAGAAGCTAAAAAAATGAGATTGTTCCCGACAGAAAATAAAAATGCACAAGAGGAAATAGGAAATATATATTCTTCAAAAGAAAAAGTTGCATATTTAACATATGATGATGGACCAAGTACTACAGTAACTCCACAAATTTTAGATTTATTAAAAGAAGAAAAAATTCCTGCAACATTTTTTGTAATGGGTAAAAATGTTGAAGCACATCCAGAACTTGTAAAAAGAGCATTTGATGAGGGACATTATATAGCAAATCATTCATATACTCATGTATATAGAGAAGTATATGCAAGTGTTGAATCTGCTTTAGATGAAATAAAAAGAACAGATGAAGAAATAAAAAAAGCCATAGGAGAAGGATATAATGCAAGACTTTTTAGATTCCCTGGTGGATCATGGGGTGGATACTATGGAGAAATAAAGAAACAAATAGTCGAAGTTTTAAAAGAAAGAGGAGAAGCATATACAAATTGGAATGCTTTAACAGCAGATGCAGCAGGAGCTACAACTGTAGAAAAACAATTAGAATCTTTTGAAAAAACTAGAAAAGGATATCATGGATTAATAGTTTTAATGCATGATGCTCATGATAAAAAAAATACTCTGGAAACAAGTAGAGCAATAATAAAGAAACTAAAAGAAGAAGGATATGTATTTAAAAACTTTTATGAAATATTTAAAAGACCAGTTGATATAGAAAGAATAGAAAAAGAGAAAAAAGAAAAGGAAGCAACAGAAGTGAAAGAAAAGCAAGATGCTCCAAAAGTAGAATCTTCAAAATCAACTGTATAAAATTTTAATCGAATATAATAAATAGCAAAGGAAAGAAAATGGAAGAAAATAAAATTGAAAACAACCATGAAAAAGAAAATAAGTATAAAAAGAGTATAAAGTTTATAGCATTATTAATAATATTGATATTTACAATAGGTTGGCCATTTTTTATTATTTATGAAATGAATACAAAAGTTTTAAATGAACGTGAAGAAAATAAAATAATTAATGAAGTAAAAGATACTAAAAATAAAAGAAAATTTTAAAAGCTGTATATAAGAAAAGAAAGTAAAGATACTTCTTTACTTTCTTTTTTTATTTAATTTTATTTTATTTTATTATTTTTTTATTATTTTCTTAATGTATATTTTTTTAATGATTATTATCTTTCTAAGTCAGAGTATGAATCTTTTTTATTTTTAATTAATTCCTCTTTATAATCTTTGTCTTCTATTGTTGCTCTATTTTTTTCAGAGTTATTTTTAAGTTCGTTGTATTTTGCTTCATATTCCTTATCTTCTAAGAATTTATTTTTTATATTATTGTATTTTTGAATTAATAGATATTTTTCTTCATCTGTTAAGTTTTTATATCCAACTTTTTTGTTTAGATTTATATCAGAAGTAGTTAAATTTCCATTTTTATCTTTTACAATGTTTGATTCTTCTAATTTTTTATTAAGCATTAATGCATTAACTAAGTTTTCAGCTTCTTCTTTAGCATCATTTATTGGATATTGAGATGCTAATAATGCTTTTTCTCTAGAATCTAATATATCTTTAAATAATCCATTAATTTGTTTTTTATTTGAAAATACATCATCATTTTTATTTTCATATAATATTTCATTTGTGTTTTCAACTTTTATTCTTGAAGTAGGATGTGATGCTCCTTCTGGATCTACATTTGATAATGATTCATACTTTAATGATTTAAATTCTTTAGGATTTTCGTTTAATTTTTTAGATAGAGTAGAATTTAATATGTTAAAAATAGAATCTTTATTTTTATTAATAATTTCAATAGCTTTAGCTAATCTTTTTTCACTAAGATCAGATTTTAATGAAATCATATCGTTTATGTGATCAAAATCACTTTTTCCTTTTTCTTCTAAATATATAGGAAGAGCGATTGCTAGTTCTTTTAGATTATCGGCATTCATATATGAATTATCTTCGATAACACGTTCTAATATTTTTAAAGACATGTAATCTGAAATATCTGTTTTTTGATCTCCGTTTTCTATTGTTTTTGTATCTTGTGCTAACATTTTCATATTTTCGTTATTTTTAGAAAATGGTATAGCATTATTATGAACCATTGCATGATTTGCACCAAGATACATAGTTCCTACTGCAGCTAAAGCGCCTAAAACTCTACCAAACTTAATTTTTCTCTTCTTTTTTGGTTTATTAAATTTACTTTTTTGTAGATTTTCAATTTTTTCTTTAGTGTAATTAATGTTTTCTTTTAAAGATTCTTCTTCATTTAAGTTTATAGTTACTACTTCACCGAAAGAATTAATTGTTTTTTTACCTGCAGGTCTATTGTAATTTAAATTACTATTTCTATTTATATTTACATTTGGATTTTCCCATTCTTTAATTTTTTGATTAAAGCGTGAATTAGTTCCTAGATGAATTTGTTCTTTATATTCTCTAACTTGTGCTGGACGAGTTATTGTTGATTCTTCCCTTAATCTTTGAATATTAGCAGAATTTAAATCTCTAAATGAACTTATAAATTCTGGATTTTCTTTAGTATGTTTTTCATATTTTCTTCTTGTAGGTCTATTAAAATCATTAAGATTGATTATATTATCATTTTCTCTATCTGACATTAAATTCTCCTTTCGTATATCTCTTTATTTATCTAAATTTGTATAATTATTTTAAACAATTACTAACATTATATATTTAGAAAAATGAATATTACAGAAATTACTGTAAATATAATAAAAAAGTAATGAAAACTTAAAAAAGTTGTAAAGAGTATTTTACAGTAAATTAAGGCTTTTTTCTTTATTTTTTAGTATATATATAATATAATATTAAAGATAAGAAGGAGTAGTTTATGGGATTTATAGACGACGAAAAAAATCTCTCCAGAGCAGAGAGATTAGAAAGAAAAAGACAAAGACAGGAACGAATAAGAAATAGGGCAAAAGCTAAAGCAGAAAGAGAAGCTGCGATTGCTACAACTATTTATGGTACAACTAGTGATCCTAATTTTGATTATTCTTCAAAACCGTATTCAAGTAGAAAATTTGGAAGTAGGGATAAGGAAGAATTATTTGACTTAAATAAAAATAAATTTAATAAAAAGGAAGAAGACGCTATAAAAGATAGAAATAATAAAAGAAAACTAAAAAAAGGTCAAAAAGTAAAATTTAAAGACCTTTCACCAAAAGAAAAATTTAAGAAAATATTTAAAGTATCACTTTTAGTTATAATAACTTTAATATTATTAATGGTTGTTGCTGGAGCAATATTCTTTAATGTATTTTTCAAAGATGAATTAAAATTAAGTGCTAAAGATTTATTACTTAAAAAGGTAAATTCTGAAGTATATGATAGAGATGGTAAGCAAATCGCTGTTCTTGCAGAGGATGAAAAAAGAAGAAAAGTTGATTTAAAGGATATGAGTCCATATTTACCAAAAGCATATATAGCAATAGAGGATGAAAGATTTTATTCACATTCAGGAATTGATATAAAAAGAACATTTGGAGCTGTTGCAAATTTTGCTCTTAGAAGAGGAACTTCTTCATATGGTGGAAGTACAATTACTCAACAGCTTATAAAGAATTTAACAAAGGATGATAAAAAAGATTGGAAGAGAAAAGTTCGTGAAATTTCAAGAGCACTTCAAGTAGAAAAAGAGTTTTCTAAAGATGAAATACTAGAACTTTATTTAAACTTAATTTATGTAGGTGGAAATAATATATATGGTATTGCACTTGGTTCTGATAAGTACTTCTCAAAAACACCAAAAGATTTATCAATAGCAGAATCTGCATTTATGGCTGGAATAAATCATACACCTGCTTCATATGATCCATTTATAAGTAAGAGTGAAAAAGAAACAGATAAAGAATTTGAAGCAAGAAAAACTAAGAGATTTGATTTAATTAAAAAGAGAACAAATACAGTTTTAGCTAAAATGAAAGAGTTAAATTATATAAATGACGAACAATACAAGCAAGCAGTATCTGAATTAGAAAAGGGATTAAACTTTAAAGAAGGAGCATTAGCAGATACAACTGTTAAATATTCAAGTATGGTTGATGCTACAATTAATGAAGCTATAAGTATTATTGCTGAAAAAGAAGATATAAAAGAAGAAGCAGCAAGATATAAATTATATAATGGTGGATACAAAATTTATTCTTCACAAGATTCAAAAGTTCAAGAAAAATTAGAAGAGGAAATGAAGAAGAGTAAATATATTATTAAATCTTCAAAGAAAAAAGAAAAAACATCTCAAGCATCTGGAATTATAATTGATCATAAAACAGGAGAAGTTATGGGAGCAGTTGGTGGTCTTGGAGATGAAACTCAAATGTATAAAGATTCTTGGAATAGAGTAACAAGAACAAAGAGACAAACTGGTTCTATAATGAAAACAATAGGAGTTGTTTCACCAGGTATTGAATCTGGTAAATTAACAGCTGCAACAGGATTAAATGATGCACCGTTACAAATAGGTTCATATAAACCTAAAAATTATACAGGAAGATTCCAAGGATGGATGACTTTAAGACATGCATTAGAATTATCAGAGAACATTCCACAAATTAGAGCACTTCAAGAAATAGGGATTGATACTTCATATAAATTCTTAAAGAAGATGAATTTCCCTGTAACAGAAGACGATAAAAACTTAGGAGCTTTAGCACTTGGAGGATTGCAACATGGAGCTACAGTTCAAGATATGGTTGGAGCATATGGAATGATAGCAAATGATGGTGTGTTTAGTAAACCAACATATATCAAGAAGATTACTGATAATGACGGAAAAGAAGTTTATAAAAATGAACCAGAGAAAAAACAAGTTAAGATGATGTCTAAAGAAGCCTCATTTATAGTTAAGGATATGTTAAGAGGAGTTATAACTTCTCCAAGTGGAACAGCAGGATATGCAACAATTCCAAACTTTGATTCAGCTGGAAAAACTGGAACAACAAATGATGACTATGATAGATGGTTCGCAGGATTTACAAATAAGTATACAATGGCTGTATGGTATGGATTTGATGAAGTTGAAACAGTTGTTTATAGAGGAAATAATCCAGCTGGAATGATTTGGACTGGAGCTATGAGAGAAATACATAAAGGACTACAAGGAGAAAAATTTGAAGAACCTAAGGAAATTGTAAAGATGGATGTTTGTGGTGTTTCTGGTAAGAAACCAACAGCAGCATGTTCTTTAGATCCTAGAGGAACAAAGGTATATTCTGAATATTTCGTTAAAGGAACAGAACCTAAAGATGAATGTGATATTCACCAATTTGTAGAAGTATGTAAAGAATCAGGATTACTTCCATCAAAAGAATGTAGACCAGAGGATAAAGAAAGAAGAGTATTTATTAAACAAGATGTTGATGGAGCAGAAGATACAAAATATAGAGCACCATCAAGAGTATGTGATCAATGTTCAAGTGCAAATAGGCAAAAGACAGAAGAAGCAAAGAGAAAAATTGAAAATATAAATTCAGTATTGTCTGGAAATGTAGAAAATATGACTTCAAAAGATATTTCAAGATATGAAAATGCTATATCAGCATATAATAGTTTATCTTCTGAAGATAAAGAAAAAGTTTCAAAAGAAGCAAAGTCTAATATTTCTGCAGCACAAGAAAAAATTAAAAAATTAAAAGAGGAAACTGAAAATAATAATTCAAAAGCTAAGCAAGAAGGGAAGGCAGTTATGGATTTAATAGCTGCACTTCCAGAGGCATCTTCAATAACTGCTGCAAATAAAGCAAGTGCTAGTTCGTCTGCATCAAATGCAAGAGCAAAGTATAATGCTTTATCACAAGAGGCAAAGAAGAATGTAACTAATTATGCTAAATTGAAAGCAGTAGAAGATAAAATAGCAGAACTATAAAAAATAAATTAATGGAGGAAATATGGGGAATTTAGAGATATACATATATAATACACTAGATAAAGAAAAAGAAATATTAGAACCAATAGAGGAAAAGAAGTGTAGTATGTATAGCTGTGGACCAACAGTGTACGATTATGCACATATAGGAAATTTCAGATATTTCCTTTTTGTTGATTTATTGAGAAGAACATTAAAATATTCAGGATATGAATTAAACCATGTTATGAATATTACAGATGTAGGTCATTTGGTTTCTGACGCAGATGAAGGCGAAGACAAAATGATGAAAGCATCAAAAAGAGAACAAAAATCACCATGGGAAATTGCTAGATTTTACGAAAAAGTATTTATTGGAGATATGGAAAAATTAAATATAGATAAACCGGAAAAAATAATTAGAGTAACAGATCATATAAAAGACATGGAAGAATATGTTAAAAAAATTATTGAAAATGGTTATACATATCAAACAGAGGATACCGTATATTTTGATACATCAAAATTGGATAAATATGGAGTGTTATCAAAAATAAATACTGAAATGCAAAAAGCAGGAGCTAGAGTTGAATTTGATTCTGGAAAAAGAAATTTAACTGATTTTGCTTTATGGATAAAAGCACCAAAAGAACATATTATGAGATGGGATTCATTTTTTGGAGAAAGTTATCCAGGATGGCATTTAGAATGTAGTGCTTTATCAAATATTTACTTAGGAGAAAAATTTGATATTCATACAGGAGGAGAAGATCATATTCATATCCATCATGAAAATGAAATTGCTCAAAGTAAAGGACATTCAGGATGCATACCAGCTAATTATTGGATGCATTCAGGGTTTTTACAAATTGATGGTGGAAAAATGAGTAAAAGTCTAGGAAATACATATACAATTTCAACATTGGAAGAAAAAGGGTATGATGCTTTAGATTTTAAGATGTTCACATTTACTGCACATTATAGAACTAAATTGAACTTTACATTTAAGGGATTGGATTCTGCAAAAGAATCTTTGAGAAAATTAAGAAAAATATATTTTAAAAATAAAAATTCTGGAAACGGAAAAGAGTTTTTTGAAATAGAAGAAAATAAATATCTATTAAATGAGATAGAAGAAATTAAAAATAAATTTATATCTTCTATGCAAAATGATTTAAATATACCTTCAGCTATGGCAGAAGTATGGAAAATGGTAAAACTTACAGAAAATAGATATATTGCAGAAATAATGAAAGATTTTGATAGAATATTAGGTTTAGATATAGATAATATTGATAGATTAAATAAAATATTAAAAGAAGAAGAAAAAATAAAAAATTCAAAAGAAGTAGAAGTAGAAAAATTGGATGATAAAGAAAAAACTACTATAAAGGCTATGTTAGAAGAAAGAAAAATAGCAAGAGAAAATAAAGATTTTCAAACTTCTGATAAGATTAGAGATGAACTTTTAAATATGGGATATATTGTAATCGATTTAAAAGGAGAACAAAAATTAGAAAGAAAATAAAAGGTAATAGAGAGAAGAAAGATATGCAAAAAACAAACGAAAAAACAAATGTAAATAATGAAGTTGATTTAAATGAATATACAAAATTTATGGAAAATCATGAGTATTCTAATTTCCAACAATCAATAGAATGGGCTAAACAAAAAGCTTTTTGGAAAAATAAGATATTAATTTCTAAAGATGAAAATGGTAATATAAAAGGAAGTATAATGTTACTTTATAGAAATGTTAAACCTTTTGGAACAATTATATATTCATCTGGAGGTCCGGTTGTAGACAGTAAAGATTTTGAAACACTAAAAGATTTAGTAAGCCAAATGAAAGAATTTGCCAAAAATGAAAATGCAATGGCGATATTATTAGAGCCGGGATTTTTAGCTTCTGATATGGACTTTAGAGATAGTGCAATAAAATTAGGATTTAGAGTGAATGATAATACTAAAGACTTTAGTGAACAAATAAATCCACGTTTTGTCTTTAAATTAAATATTAAAAATAAAACAAAAGAACAAATATTAAAAGAGATGCACCAAAAAACAAGATATAACTTAAGACTTGCAATGAAAAAAGGTGTAGAAATATTTGAAGGAACTAAAGAAGATTTAAAAAGATTTCATGAAATAATGATTGAAACTGGTAAAAGAGATAATTTTGGAATACGTCCATTATCATATTTTGAAGAAATGTATGATAATTTAGGCAAGGAACATTTTAGATTATTAATGGCTAAACATGAAAATGATATATTATCTGGAATAATATTAATTACATATGGTCAAAAAGTTGTATATTTATATGGAGCATCTTCAAATTACAAACGTAATTTAATGCCTAATTATCTATTACAATACACAGCTATATGTGATGCGATAGACGCTGGAAAAGATGTTTATGATTTTAGAGGGGTTCCAGGTGTTTTAGATGATGAAAAAGATCATCCAGAATATGGATTATATAGATTTAAAAAAGGGTTCAATGCCGATTTTACTGAATATATTGGGCAAGTATATATGCCATTAAAACCAATTACATATAAATTGTTTATGGTTGCACAAAAATTAAATAGAAAATTAGCAAGACTAAAGAAAAAAATAAGAGAGATAGTAAAAAAATAATGAAAAAAGAGAAAATTATTAATTGGATTAAGAAAAGTAAATTTTTAAATAGGGTATATTTATCAACAGTAGGATTATTAAATAAAAATTCTGATTATAATATCTTAGAAGATGATTTAAAATATACAAAAAAATATTTTAGAAGATGGATGTTATTAATATATATAATGTTATTAATACCATTTGTAAGTATATTTGTAATTCCAGGATATAATGCGATAAATTCATATTTATCATCTGGAGAAATACCGGAAATTAAAATAGAAAATGGACATCTAAAAGCTGATAAAATTTTATTTAAACAATTTAATAAAGCATTTGGAATTATTATAAATACAAACGAAAAATTAAATTTTAAAGAAGCAGTTACAGGTAATTTAAATGGAAAAGGATTTACTTTTGAAGAATTAGAAGAATATAAAAAGGCAAGTGTTCTTGGAAATACACCAGTAGTTGTTTTAGTAACTAAAGATACAATAGCATTAAAAGTTTCAGATAGTGTATCAGCAATAGTGAATTTAGAAGATGAAAAGAAAAATGGTAAGTTAGAAGGACTTGATGGAACAAAAATAGAGTTAAATAAAGATTATTTAACACAAAATTATATTTTTACTGCTATAGCTGGAATAACATCTATAATGATATTTGTACTTATTATATATCATGTTTTATTTAGAACAGTAGCATATGTGATATTAGTAATGTTAAGAATGTTTAAAAGAATAGATTTAGATGATAAGCAAATAAAGCAAGTATCAATATATGGGTCAACATTACCGATAGTAGTTATAATTATAAATTCTATGTATCAAGTTTTAGGACTTGTAACAAGTAATAATGCTGCTAAAGTATCAGGGTTTATAACATTAATAAATATAATATTATATATAATAATAATTATAACTATAGCGTTTAAAGATAAATATTTAAGTAGTAGAGATAATAAAAATAGTAATAATGAAACAAAAGATAATTAGAAGGTAAAAAATGAATAAAAATAAAGAAAGTATAAAGAAAAAGATTAATAAAGGGTTGTTGATTAATAGTTTAATATTAATAGTATTTAGCTATATATTAATAGGAATTAGTATAAATTTTTCATATAATAATATATTAAGTGGAATAAAAAATAATTTTTATGCAACTGAACAATTGTTTACAGATAATCAAGGAAATTATTATAAATTAGTTAATGGGCAGTATGTAAATGTTACTAATCAAGTAACTGCAACACAAAGTGGAGTGAATAATCAAAACCCTTATGGAAATCAAACTACACCAAATACTTCTGTAAATTCAGGATTTTCAAACACAACAAATAATAATGTAAATATTAATACTGGAATAAATTCTGGTGTTAATTCAAATGATAGTTCGAATTTGACTGGAAATACATCAAATGGTTTAGAATTAAATACAAATAATGCAAATAATAATATTGTTGAAACAACTGTAAATAATCCTGAAAATACAAATAGTCAAAACAATTCAAATAATAATACTACGAATAATAATAATCAAAATTCAGTAAATAACTCAAATACTAAAGAAGATTCTAAAAATTCTGATAAAAAAGAAGAAAAGAAAGAAACTCCTAAGGTTCAAACAAAGAAAAGTAGTGGTAATATTGGTTTAATTATAGGATTTTTAGTATTTGTATTAATTATTATAGGAGTTATAGTATATTCAATTATTGCTAAAGTAAATATATTAAAAATGATATTAAATGTATTTAAGTCAGGTAATAATTCAGGAATTTCATCATTTATAGATACTGAGGATATAAATAATAGATATGACGAAGTGTTAGAACATAGATCAAAAAATAAAGTTAAATTGATAAGTAATGATGAAATAAGAAGAAATGCTGGACTTGAGCCAGAAAAACCAAAAGAAGAAAAAACTGAAAATATAAAACAAAATAATAATAATAGTGATATAAATAAAGAAAATGATAATAACGGTTTAGAAAACAAGGATGAAAAAATATTAGCAAATAATATAGAAGATAATAATCTAAATGATTTTTCTCTTCATTCTGATCATAATGAAGAAGATATATTTGCAGATAATGATACAATGCTAATAGATAATAAACCAGAAACTGTAATAGAAAATAAATCAGAAAATATAGTTGATGATAAAGATAAGTCTAAGTCTATAAATTATGAAAACAATAATGAAGAAGATAAAGTGAAAAATACTGATAAAGAAGATTTAAATTCTATTAAAAATAATACTGAAAATAAAAAAGAGGAAAATAGTTCTAAAGAAATAAAAAAAGATGATTTTCCTAAATCACAAATAATTAACCATATAGAAGAATAGAAGTATTTAGTAATTATACAAAAGAAAAAAATGAGTGAAAAGTATTAATGAGTACAGGAGAAGTATAATTTAAATGAAAGAAAAAGAAATAGAAAAAAACAATAAAAAGAAAAAGAATATAAAAAAAGGTAAAAGCAAAAAAGGTAAGAAAAATTCTTTAAAGAAAGATATTTTAGTAGCTGTTTTAATAGTGGTAGGGCTTTTAGTTATTGTATTAGGAGCAATATTAGGATTTAAAAATAAAGATAAAATATCAAAGGCTTTAGGCTTAGATAAAAAAGAATATACTTATACAGATTTTGTTAAAGATTTAGAAGATGATAAGATTATGAAAGTTGAATCTACAATAGATCAAAAAACTATGAATATAATCTTAAAAAATGATAAACAAATAGAAGAAGAAAAGGCTTTAAAGAAAGAAGCTGGAGATAATAAGGAAGAATATAAAAAGAAAATTTCAGAATATAATTCTAAAAAAGCTGAAAAAGAAGAAGAATTAAAAAAGAATAATAGTAAAGAATATTTTGAATTAAAAAAGGATGAAAAGGAAAGAACTAAAAAGACATATATTCCTACATTAGAATCATTTGCTAAGTTAATTTCAGATAAGATTGCAGAAGGTAAAAACGTAATTTATGATGTTAAAGGCGTTTCAGGAGCAGTTAAATTTGTAAGTACATTATTTAACTTACTTCCAACAATAGTTATTGTTGTTTTAGGAATAATGTTAATAAAGATGCAAGGATTAGGAAATAATTCAAAGGTATATGATGAAGAAACAAGTGATACTAAAGTTAAGTTCTCAGATATAGCAGGATTAGATGAAGAAAAAGGGCAATTAGAAGAAGTTGTAGAATTTTTAAAAGATCCAGCTAAGTTTGAAAAAATGGGAGCAAAGATACCAAGAGGGATATTACTTTATGGACAACCAGGAACTGGTAAAACATTAATAGCTAAAGCTATTGCTGGAGAAGCAGGAGTTCCATTCTTATCAATGAGTGGATCAGAGTTTATAGAAATGTTTGCAGGACTTGGAGCACAAAGAGTAAGAAAATTATTTGAAAAAGCAAGAAGATATTCACCATCAATAATATTTATTGATGAAATTGATGCTGTAGGAACAACAAGATCAAATAATCCAAATGAAGGTGAAAGTAATCAAACATTAAATCAATTATTAGTTGAAATGGATGGATTTAATACAGGAGAAAATGTAATAGTATTAGCTGCAACAAATAGACCGGAAATGTTAGATAAAGCTTTATTAAGACCAGGAAGATTTGATAGACAAATAATTGTTTCAACACCAGATGCTAAAGCTAGAGAAGAAATATTAAAACTACATGGAAAAAATAAGAAGTTTGCAGAAGATGTTGATTTAAAAGACATAGCTAAAAATACATCTGGATTTACAGGAGCTGAACTTTCAAACATATTAAATGAAGCTGCAATTTTAGCAACAAAAGAAAATAAAAAGGCTATAACTATGGAAAACATAGAAGAAGCATTAAGAAAAGTAACTATTGGACTTGAAAAACAAAATAAGATGATTTCAAAAAGAGAAAGAAAAATTACTGCATATCACGAATCAGGACATGCAATAGTAAGTTATATGTTAGAAACTGGAGAAGAAGTTAAAGAAGTAACAATTATTCCAAGAGGAATGGCTGGTGGATATACAATGTATAAACAAAAAGAAGATCAATCTTATTTATCAAAGAAACAATTAGAAGAAAGCATGATTTCATTAATGGGAGGAAGAGCAGCAGAAGCGATAATAATGGGAGATATAACTTCTGGAGCAAGTAATGATATAGAAAAAGCAACAAATATAGCTAAAAATATGATTACACATTATGGAATGAGCGAAACATTAGGACCAATTTCATTATCAGTTCAAGATAATTCAGATTTAAATTTATTTGGACAAGATATTACAAAACAAGTTGGAAAAGAAATTATGGAAAGAGTTGAAATTTCATATCAAAGAGCAAAAAAAATACTTGAAAATAATATTGATAGATTACACTATGTTGCAAATCTATTACTTGAAAAAGAAAAAATTAATGAATTTGAATTTAAACAAGCAATGGAAGTTGATTTAGAAAAAATAAAAAAAGAATCTGAAAATGATGATAATAACTAAAGATAAAATAAGATCAGAAAAGGATATAAAATGGAAGATTTTTTACAAGGTAAAATTGAAAATATGGATTCTGTAACTCTTGCTAAAATATTACTTATAGTAGGAATTTTAGGTATATTAGCAATTGGAACATTAATAACTGTAGTAGTAATAGATTCTAATAAAAAAATGGAAGAATTAAAAAATAAACCAGTTGAAACTAATGTACAATCTCAAAAAGATTTGGAAGAGTTAAAATCACAAATACCAGGAATACCATTATATTAAAGGGAAAAAATGAAAAAAGTAGATAAATCTAAAAAGAAAAAAATTTTATTTATTTCAAGCATGGGTGGGCATTTAAATGAATTAGTTCAATTAAAGCCCCTTATGGATAAATATGACAGTATGTTAATTACAGAAAAAAATGAAACTACTGAATATTTAAAAAAAGAATTTGATAATGTAAAGTATCTAAGATATGGTACAAAAAGTAACAAATTAAAGTATATTTATATATTTGGAATGAATATTATAGATAGCTTTATAAATGTTTGGAGGTTTAGACCAGATGTTATAATTACAACAGGTACACATACAGCAGTTCCTACTTGCTATATAGGAAAAATATTTGGAGCAAAAGTGGTATTTATAGAAACGTTTGCAAATATAAAAAGTAAGACTGTATCTGGTAAATTGGTATATCCAATTGCAGATAAATTTATTGTACAGTGGGAAAGTATGAAAGAAAAATATAAAAAATCAGAGTATTGGGGATGGATATTTTAATGAATGTATATGTAACATTAGGAACACAAGACAAAGAATTTACTAGAATCCTTGAATATGTCGAAAGATTAATTGAAGAAAACATATTGATTGATAATATATATATTCAAAAAGGGAAAACAAATTATACTTTTAAATGTAAAAATATGAAAAAGCTTATTGTTTTTGATTTTAAAAGCATAAAAGAAATTGAAAAAATTTTAAAAGATGTTGATTTAGTAATTTCACATGCTGGAGTAGGAAGTATATTAGATTCTTTAAAAAAAGAAAAAGAAATAATAGTAGTTCCAAGAAAAGAAAAATACAAGGAACATGTTAATGATCATCAAATAGAAATTGCAGAAGAATTTCAAAAATTGGGATATATAAAAGTTGCTAATACTTATGAAGAATTAAAAGAAATTGTATTAGAAATATTAAAAATTGTGGATACAAAAGAAGAAACTTTAATAGATAAAAAAGGTAAAAAAAATAAGGAAGAAAAAAGATATATATCAAATACATCTAATTTTATAGAAAGATTAGATGAGTATATATCAAATATTTAAGGAGAAATAAATGGGGAATAATATAAGTGATATCATTATAACATTTATGGTGGCTTTTATAGCTTCATACATTTTAGTACCATTTAGTATAAAAGTAGCTCATAAAGTAGGAGCAATAGATATACCAGATAGTAGAAAAGTTCATAAAAAACCAATGCCAAGGCTTGGTGGACTAGCTATAATAATTGCTTTCTTTGTAGCAGTGTTATTTGCAGGAATAAATATTTATTTAGATAAGGATGTTAATATAACACCTGAAGATTATAGAAAATTATTAGGACTTATGTCAGGAATTGGTATAGTATCATTAGTAGCTTTTATAGATGATGTAAAAGGATTAAAAGCAGGAATAAAGTTTGTATCACAAGCAATAGCAGCGATAATAGTAATATATTCTGGAATAAGAATAGAAAGCTTTACGATACCAATACTTGGACAATATATAATTGTAGATTCACACATTAGTTATTTTTTAACATTTATGTGGATTACAGGAGTAACAAATGCTATTAATATAATTGATGGATTAGATGGATTATCTTCAGGGATAATTGTTATTGCATCATTATCATTAATATTTGTATTTGCATTAAGTGGCTCACCACTATATTCAATATTTTTAATAACAGCTCTTGCAGGAGGAGCATTAGGATTTTTACCATTTAATATTAATCCAGCTAAAACATTTGTAGGAGATATCGGATCTAATTTTATGGGATTTGCATTATCTGTAATATCAATAATGGGAGTTGCAAAAACATATACAGCAATAGTACTTATTGCACCAGTATTTGCACTTGCTATACCTATATTTGATACTTTATTTGCAATAATAAGAAGAGCTGGAAAAATAAAAGGAAAAAATGGTATAAAAGCCATTGTAACTGCAGATAAAAGTCATATACATCATAGATTGTTAAATCAAGGATATGATGTAAAACAGACTGTTCAAATATTATATTTATTAACAGCAGTATTTAGTGTATTTGCAATAATATTAGTAAATGGAAACTTTTATAAAGCGTTAGTTTATTTAGCAATAGTAGGAACATTTATAATATTACGGAAGAAATCAAATATTTAAAAGAAAAGCATCATACGAATTAGATGAATATTGTCCGGAAATTTCTAAAAAAGAAAATTAAAAGAATTTAATAATAGAAATTGTCGGAATATATCAATAGAATAAAAAAACTATTGATATATTTTTATATAGATATGTTAATGAAATATATCTATACAAAAATATATTGAAAAGATTATTAAAAGAAAAAATGAATAAGGATGATTTATGAAACTATCAGAAAATAAAGTTGAATATGAAAAAAGTTCAGTTGAATTAAGTATAATATTACCAGTGTATAATGTAGAAAAATATTTAGAAAAATGTTTAGAAACAATGTTAAATCAAAAATACCAAAACTTCGAATTAATAATTGTAAATGATGGTACTAAAGATAATTCAGAAGAAATAATTTTAAAATATGCAAATGATACAAGATACATGTCTAAAATTAAATACATAAAAAAAGAAAATGGTGGTTTATCTGATGCTCGTAATTATGGATATAAAGAAGCTGAGGGGAAATATGTAACTTTCTTTGACTCAGATGATTATATTTCAGAATATATGTATTTAAATATAATGAAAAAAGTAAAAGAATTTAATTATGATGTTATTGTTTCTGATTTATATATGGAATATGAAGATATAAATAGTAAAAATAATTCTAAAAATGGTAGTTTTAACAAATTAGTATATGTAAGTTCTAATGTTAAATCAGATAATAAAAATTTAAGTTTAGAAGATAAAAAAGAACTTTTAAAAAATATGTATATTGCTGTTCATAATAAAATTTATAAAAAAGAAGTTATAGATAGAGTTTTTGGAGATATTCCATTTATAAAAGGAATGCTTTATGAAGATATATGTTTTACATATAAACTTATTCCAAATATAAATAGTATAGCAAGAGTAGAAGAACCATTATATTATTATATGCAAAGAGAAGGATCTATTTCTAATACATATTCAGATAAATT
Organism: Clostridiales bacterium; assembly: GCA_013333105.2. Taxonomy (GTDB): domain Bacteria; phylum Bacillota; class Clostridia; order TANB77; family CAG-508; genus JABCPO02. The sequence goes on from JABCPO020000043.1 coordinate 23,245, forward strand.
AAATGATATATTAAAAAGTATAGAAATAATAGAAACATATTATAAAGAAAATAAAGATGGAGAATATTACCTTCTAGAAAAGTATAAAGATGAAATAGAATATATAACTGTAAGATATTATTTTGGAACATATATGCAAAGATTAGCTAAAGCTAAAAATTTAAAAAAATATATTTTAGGATATAAAAATGTTAAAAAATATATAAATAATAAGTATAAAAATTATAAAAACAATACATATTTAAAAAAAGCTAAAGGAATAAAAAATAAATTACTTAAAATATATAATTTACCAATAGCAATTTTAATATATATATTAGAAACAAATAAAGAATTATCTTTAAATATAAGAAAAATTATAAAATTATAAAATTGTAATTTTAATATAAACATTAATAATAAGTAAATTAAAGAAAGCAAAAATTAAAAAGTGAAAAGAAAAAAATAGCAAAAAAATATAATAAAAGGGATAAAATGAAAAAAATACTAACAATAATAACTACAGCATATAATGAAGAAAAAAATATAGAAAGATATGTAGAAACATTATTAAATCAAAAGAGTAAAAATTTTAAAGTTATATTTGTAAATGATGGATCTACTGATAATACATTAAATAAAATAAATGAATATAGTGTAAAACTTAGAGAAAAAGGAATTGATATATTAATTTTGGATATAGAAAATCAAGGATTATCTAAAGCTAGAAATATAGCTATTGATGAAGTAATAAAATTAAAAGGTTCTGAATATATATCTTTTGTAGATTGTGATGATACATTAAAAGAAGAATATATAAGTAAAATTGAAAATGCCGTTCAAAATAATACAGAAAATGAAAAAGTGGATATATTAAAATGGAATCTTGAAATCCAAGATGGAAATCAACAAACAAAAGAAATTAATAAAAGTATAGAAAATGTAGAAAATATATCAGGGATAGAATTATTTGAAAAATTAGCTTTTAATGATCCATTATTTGTAATGCCAAGTTTATATGCTATTAGATTAGAATATATGGAAAAAAATAATTTTAAATTTATGATTGGTAAATATCATGAAGATTATGAATTAATACCTAAAATTATAATAAATGCAAGTAAAGTTAAATCAATAGATATTCCTTTATATAATTACATTTTAACAGAAGGAAGTATTACAAGAACAACAGATACAAATAAAACAATAAAAAAAGCAGAAGATACTTTAGAAATATATATTAAATCAAAAGAATATGGAATGAATAATATTAAAAATAAAAAAGACAGAGATATATTTATTCAATTTTATACAGTTGGACTGTTAGAAAAAGGAAAAGAAATTTACAAAAAAGCTAATGATTTAAATGATGATAAACTAAAAGAATATAGTAAAGAATATTTGAAAAAATTAAATTCTGAAAAATTATATAAAAATATAAAATATCCATATTTTAATATAAAAACACTCATAAAAAAATTTATTATAAAGTATAGAATAGAAAAATATTTAAGTAGATAAATAAAAGAAAAATGAAATAAAGTATAATAAATAAAATAAAAATCTAAATCTAAATGGAGAAATAAATGGCTAAAGAAAATAAAAAAAAGTTATTCATATCTGCCTATTCATTAGGACTTGGTGGAATAGAAACAGCACTAATTGCAATGTTAAAAAAGATAAAAGAAGAAAAAAAATATGAAATTACTTTATGTTTAGAAAAAGAAGAAGGAATATTTTTAGATGAACTAGATAAAGACATAAAAATTATAAAATTTACTCCAGATAATTCTAAAAATATAATTCTAAGAAAAATAAAGAATATGTTTAAACAAATAATATTTAGATTAAAATATAATAATAAATTTGATTCTAGTATTTCATATGCAACATATTCTATACCTTCTTCATTTACAGCAAGAGTAGCATCGAAGAAAAATTCATTATTTGTTCATGGTGATTATAGCATTGCATATAATGATCCAGCAGAATATATAAACTTTTTTAAAGAAATACATTTTGAAGAATTTAATAATATAATATTTGTTTCAGAAACAGGAAAGCAAAATTTTATAGAGAAATTATTAGAATATAATGATGAAAAATTGATAAAAAATATAATGAACAAAAATATAATGTATATTAATAATTATATCGAAGATGATAAAGTAATAGAAAAATCTAAAAATATGCAAGATGTTTTAGAAAATGAGTTAGATATAATAAATAATGCAAGAAGATTAGAAATGCCAATATTTTTAAATGTAGGAAGACATAATGAACATGCTAAAAAATTAACAAGACTTATAGAAGCATGTCATTTATTAAAAGAACATAAAATTACAGAATATGTAGTAATTTTAGTAGGTGATGGGCATGATACAAAAGAATATAAAGAATTAGTTAAAGAATATGGACTTGAAAATAATATTTTCTTTTTTGGAGCAAAGAAAAATCCATATCCATATTTTAGACTATCAGATTATGTTGTTCTTACATCAGAATATGAAGGATATCCAGTAGTATTTTTAGAATCTTTAGTTCTAGATAAAACTTTAATTACTACAGATGTTTCAGATGCAAGAAAAGATATACAAGATAAATTTGGTATAGTAATAAATAAAAATGAAATAGAGTTATATGAAGTATTTAAAGATATAATATTAAAAAATACAGATTCATCAAGTAATTATGTGAAATTACAAAAATTAAATTCTAAATTTGATATAAAAGCATATAATTGTGATATATTAGAAAAATTAAAAACAATAATTTAAAAGTTAGAAAAGGAATACAAATGATAAGAGATGAAATAGAGGAAGTTAAAGAAAGATTAAAAAATAGTTATAGTCCATATAGTAATTTTTGTGTGGCATCTATGGTAAAAACAAAAGAAGGTAAAAAATATTTTGGAGTAAATATAGAAAATGATGGTATTCAAAGTATTTGTGCTGAAAGAACAGCTTTTGCAAATGCTATATCAGAAGGAGAAAGAGAATTTGATTATATGGTAATTGCTGCAAAAGAACAAGGAAAAAGTATATTATCAAATGCTTTACCTTGTGGGTATTGTAGACAATTTATATCAGAATTTGTTGATGAAGATTTTAGAATATTCGTAGTAGAAACAAATTATATAAAAGAATATAGTATAAAAGAATTACTGCCATACAGTTTTAAATTAAAAAAATAAGATAGGATAATTTATTATGATAAATTCAATTAAGGAAATTAAAAAAAATAATTTAAAAGATAATGTATTTGAATTATTAAAATATATTGTATATGTATATATAGTAATATCACCATTTTTAGATATGCTTAGCTATGTATATAGAAATAATACTAATATAACATTAACACCAACTACAATAGTAAAACCTTTTATAACTCTTTCTTTAACAGCAGTCTTATTTATACTTGATAAAAAGAAAGAAAAATTAGTATTAATATGTTTTGGGATTATAAATATAATATATATGTATATACATTATAAAGTGTTTAATAGTATAGAAACAAAATTTACAGATAGAACAGTTACAGATGAAATGAGAATGATATCAAATTATATATTTGGATTTTTAAATTTATATATATTATTTAAATTATTCTATAATCAAAATAGAGATATACTAAAATTAAAGAAAAGTGTTGTTATATC
>JABCPO020000044.1 GCA_013333105.2 Clostridiales bacterium
TGGAAAGACAGTAATACTAACAAAGAAAATAGAAAAAGGTAAGATATTACCATATGCAGGAGCAGAAAAGAATATAGGATTTGGAGTAATATTAGTAGCGATGATAGGATATTCATTAAGAGTATTAAAAGAACAAAGAAGAATAAATAATATTAGAAAAATCAGAGGTATTAAGAGATAATTTCTGTATAAAACATACTCTAGTTATGTAAACTAAAAACAAAAAACAAAGTTAAGGATGGATTTTTATTCATCCTTTTTTATATTTATTTTATTACTTATTATATTTAGTTATTAAAATATGCATATATTTGTTCATTTACCTGTGTTTACATAAAAGCAAAAGGGTGATATAATCTTAATGTAAAATAAATAATTTACATGGTTAATAACTGTGTAAGGAGGTAAAAATATGGGAAAAAATAAATTAGTTAAATTGTCAGCAGATCCTTGTGTGATTAGTCGGATTTTAGATTATAAATTGGATACTTCAGATTATGATCCAAAATCAATTTCTGCAGTAGACAGAAAAAAATATATTATTTATGACTATATAAATAATAATATGACCGGGGACCAGATAAAAGAAAAGTATGGTGTTTTTAATAAAACAGTGATTGATTATTTGGAATCTTTAGTTAAAGTACATGGTTATGAAGTGTTTGATGTTACTTCTAATGAAAAGAAGTATTCAAAAGAAAGCAAGCTTAAAATGATTAATGATGTTATTAAAAATAGAAAAAGTATGAGAGGTGTATCCATTGAGAATAAATTGCTAAATCCGTCTGTGCTTAGAACTTGGGTTAAGGCATATAGAGAAGGGGATAATTTTTTGGAAAAACGAAAAGATATTAATTATTCGGAAATGTTTAATTTAATAGAACAGGGAGAACCGTATAGAAATATTTCGAAGAAATATGGACTTTCAATACCAAAAATTAAATATAATTATGCTTTGTATGCAAAACATGGATTAGAAGTTTTTGATGAACTAGATGTGTTTAAAGTTTATTCAGAAAAAGAAAAAAAGGAGATTATAGCATATTATAATGAAAATGAAAAGGACGCTATTAAAACTGCTATTCATTTTAAAATGAGAAATGTTATGACATTATATAGCTGGATAAGAGATATTAAAAAAGAAAAAGTTAACAATCGATGGTATGAAGAAAATTATAAAAAAGATTTGGAATTAGCAACAGACATTTTTAATGGAAATACTGATATTGCTAAATTGCAAGAAATGTATCAGAAATCTAGAGTTGACGTAATGTATGCTATTCGATTAGTTAAGAGTTGGGGATTAGAACCATTTCTTTTAGAAAATAGGAAGAAAAGAATAAGAGGTGAAAAGAGAAAAGAGCTAATTAAAGAAATAAAAGAAAGAAAAGAAAAAATTATTGAAATAGGTGTTAAATATAAGATAGTTTAGCTTATATACTTTATATTATTTGAGTCGAAAAAAATAAAAAATTTAACTAATTAAAATACAATTGTAATTGAGTAGTATATTTTGTATTTAAATATTAAACTAGGCTTAGAATTAAATGAATTTATTTAATTTTAAGTCTTTTTTTATTTTTTTCTTGTTTTTAAACTTTTATTTTTTTCTATTGTAAAATACTATTGGAAAATATATAATAAAATTATGGTAGACCAGTGGTATAGCGTATAAATTCTGAAAAGACTTATATGAGGAAAGTCCGGGCTCCACTAGAGCATGATACTGGATAACGTCCAGCGAGAGTAATCTTAGGGAAAGTGCAACAGAAAAAAACAGCGTTAGCAATGGTGAAAAAGTGAGGTAAGAGCTCACTAGAGATTATAGTGATATAGTCTTTGTGTAAACCCTATCTGGAGCAACGCCTTGTAAATCGGAGTAAAAAGTAGCTCTAACGTTCCTCCGTACTGAGCGGCTAGAGGCTAGGAGTAATTCTAGTCCCAGATAAATGACCACATGACAGAACCCGGCTTATTGTCTGCCATATTTTATATTTAAGTTTAAAGAGGTTTGAATTTAAATATAAAATATAATTAAAGGATGGAAAAAAATAAATGAACAAAAGAAATAATTTTAGAAGAATGAATAAAAATAATAAAAATATTGGGGGCTATAAACATGTACATAGAATCGCCCCTTTTTACATAGGTAAATTAGATAAGAAAAAACGTTCTCTTGGGTTTGTTGATCCAATTACAGACGAAGAAATAACTAAGATAAAGAGAGAGGTTGATCTTTCATATTTTACTAAAAAGGAAGAATATAACGTACAAAATATAAAAGGATTAAATGAAAGTGTTCATATAAGTGAAGCACGAATGGGTACTGCAAATGATGGTGATATTGTATTAATTCAAATTGTTAGAGGTGAAAACTTATTAAAATCTGAGGGGATAATTAAGTATATTCTAAAAAGACAAAGAAATACTTTAGTTGGTGTATTTCAAGCTTCTAAAGAATTTGGATTTGTAGTACCAGATGATAAGACTTTTATATCTGATATATTTATACCTAAAAAAGAAGTTTTTGGTGCAAAAGATGGAGATAAAGTTTTAGTTGAAGTTACTAAGTTTGTTAATGATAGAAAATCAAATTCAGAAGGTAAAATTATTAAAATTGTAGCAAGAAAAGGTGAAAATTATATGGAGTTAAAATCACTTCTTGCAGAAAATGGTATAGAAGAAGAATTTTCACCAGAAGTTATGTTTGAAGCAGAAAATACTGCTACTGAAGTTCATGAAGATGAAATTAAAAACAGAGTTGATTTAAGAAATATTAGAACATATACAATTGATGGAGAAGATGCTAAAGATTTAGATGATGCTGTTTCAATAGAAAAGAAACAAAACTATATTGTACATGTATCAATTGCAGATGTTTCACATTATGTTAAAGAAAATTCTTTTATGGATAAGGAAGCAGTAAAAAGAGGAAATAGTATTTATTTAATAGATACAGTTATACCAATGTTACCTACTGCACTTTCAAATGATATTTGTTCTTTAAATGCAGGAGTTGATAGATTGGCAATGACTGTAAAAGCAGAGATTGATAATCAAGGGAATATATTAGATTATGATATTTTTAAATCTGTTGTTAAAGTTGATAGAAGAATGTCATATAAAGAGGTTCAAAATATAATTGATGGAAATGTAGAAGATGAAGATAAGAATGATTTTAAACTTTTTGAAAAGTTAGCTAATATTTTAATAAAAAGAAGAACAAAAAATGGATATATTAATTTTGATATTCCAGAAATTGAAGTTGAACTTGATGAAAAGGGTAAAGCAATTGGTGTAGATTATAAGACTAGATATTTTGCAAATAAGATTATTGAGCATTTAATGTTAACTGCTAATGAAATTGTTGCAGAAGAGTATAATAAATTAGAAGTTCCTGTAATTTATAGAGTTCATGAAACTCCTGATCCAGATAGAGTACTTGAAATTAACGAGCAATTAGAAGAATATGGTGTAAAAATTAATGTACAAAAAGAAGAAGGTAAAAACGGTAAAAAAGATGATGGTAGATTTATACCACAAAAAGAATATATTAGAGTATTAAACGAAATTGAGAAGAAGAAAAAAGAACAAGAAGAAGGAATTGATTTATCAAAAGATTCTTCAGAGTATATTGATTATTCACATGTTTCATACTTACTTTTAAGAAGTATGAGAAAGGCTAAATATCTAGAAAAGAATTTAGGACATTATGGAATAGGTAGTGAATATTATCTTCATTTTACATCACCAATAAGAAGATATTCAGATCTTTATACACATAGAATGATTTCTAAGTATTTAAAAAATAAAAATTATTTTAAAGAAAATAATCTATATAATGAATATGAAAGTAAGGCAAAAATAATTTCAGAGGTTATTTCTGAAACTGAAAGATTGGCTATTGATTTAGAAAGACAATATGATGATATTAAAATTTCAGAATATGTATCAAATTTTGATGGTGAAACATTTGATGGAGTTGTAGTGTCTAAAACAAATTTCGGTATGTTTGTTAATATTGGAAAAGAGATTGAAGGCCTAGTAAGGAAAGAAGGATTACCTGAAGGTATGGTAATTACAGATTATAAAGTAGGACAAAAGGTTAAGGTTTTAGTTTATGAAGTAAATCAAGAATTAGGACAAATCGATTTAAAATTGGTTACAAAATAGGAAGCGAAGAATTGTATGGAAGTTAAATGGACAAAAGAACAAGAAAAAGCAATTTATGAAAATGGAAGAATATTAGTATCAGCAGCGGCAGGTTCTCGGAAAGACTGCCGTTTTAGTTGAGCGTATAATTAGACTAATAACAAAGGATTATATAAATGTTAATGAGCTTTTAGTTGTTACATTTACAAATGCAGCTGCTAAAGAGATGAAACATAGAGTGCTAAAAGCAATTAATAAGGAGCTTGAAAAAAATCCAGATAGTGATTTTTTAAAAAAGCAAAAGAAACTTATAAATACTGCTAATATTTCTACACTTCATTCATTTTGTTATAAGCTTATAAAAGAACATTTTTATAAACTTGGTATAAAATCAAATATTCAAATTTCATCAGATGAAGATGTTATTTTATTAAGAGAGGAAATATTAAATGATATATTAGAAGAAAAATATGAAAATAGTGATGAAGGATTTGATAATTTAATAGATAAGTATGCAACATTTAAAGATGATGATGAATTAAAAAGAATTATAAATAACATTTCATATTTTTTAGAAAGTATTCCTTTTAGAAAAAAATGGCAAGCTGAAGTTCTTTTGGAGCTTAAAAATTTAGAAGAAGAAAAAATTAGTTTTGAAGATACAAAGTCAGGTAAGTATTTAATTGATTTAGTAGAATCTAAGATTATATATTATATAGATTTATATAATAAGGCTCTTAATGATGTTTCTATGTTAGGAGAAGAATATATAGATTATATTGAAAGATTAAAAAATGAAAGAGATATATTAAGCTATATAAATGATGAATTTTTAAAAGAAAAAAATTTAGGGAATGTAATCAATGAATTAATTGATTTTAATAGTAGCAAAGAAAAATGGCCATCTAGTAGAAAGCTAAAATGTTTAGAAACAGATGTTGCAAATAATTTTAGAAAAGTAGTTAAAGAAGATATTGATGTTGTTTCTGAATTGATACCTGCAAATAGTATGAAAGAATTAATTGAAGATTATACATATTCATATGAAATTATACATGAATTATTTAATATAATTGATGAATTTTTTGCTCGTTATGAAGAAAAAAAGAGAGAGCTTAATATTTTAGATTATTCTGATTTGGAACATTTAAGTATAAAGTTACTATATGATGAGATAAAAAAAGAAACTGGTGAAATAGAATATGAAATATCTGATATAGCTAAAGAACTTAGAAGAAGTTTTAAAGAAGTTCAAGTAGATGAGTATCAAGATACTAATTTGGTTCAGGAGAAAATTATTAATGCAATTGCAGATAAAAATCTATTTCAAGTAGGTGATGTAAAACAAAGTATTTATAAGTTTAGAAATGCAAAACCTGAATTATTTATGAACAAATATAATAGTTATAGTGATATCAGTGAAGGTGAATATGATGAGGTATTAGATGGGAAATTAATACGATTTGATAAAAACTTTAGAAGCAAGAAAAATGTTCTTGATTTTTGTAATGATATTTTTAAAATAATTATGGTTGAAGGAACAGGAAGAATAAATTATACAGAAAAAGAATATCTAAATTTAGGTAGAGATGAAAATGCAGAAGATTTAGAAGATGTAGAAATATTATATGCAATACCAGAATATGAAAAAGGTGAACACTATAATGATATAAAAGAAAATTTAGAAATAAATAAAGAAATATCAGAGTATAATAATGTAGAAAAAGAAGCTATAATGATTGCTAAAAAAATAGAAGATATAAAAGAAAATTATATTTCTAGAGGTAAAAAGTTTTCATATGGTGATATAGCAATATTATTAAGAAGTGTTAAGGAAAATGCAGAAATATATAAAAATATATTACTTCAAAATAATATACCAGCAATGGCAGATACAGGAGAGGGATTTTTTAATGTTTATGAAATTGAATTAGTATTTAGTTATATAAAAATTATAAATAATCCACTTATAGATATTGATTTACTTGCTGTTATGAGATCATATTTTGGAGATTTTGATATGGAAGAATTAACTAAGATTAGAATTTTAAATATCAAAGATTCATATTATGAATCTTGCTTGGATTACATTAATACAAATGCATTTATAGATGATATGGAAACAAAAGCTATAAAAGATAAATTGATTAATTTCTTTGAAAAAATTGAGTATTACAGAGAAATGGAAAAGAAAGAAGGAATTTCTAGAGTTTTTGATAATATTATTTACGACACAGGATACTATAATTATTTAGCACTTGATAAATCAACAGCATATATTACAAAGCTATTAGATGAACTTGTTAAAAAGGTAGAAGAAATAGAAAAAAATAAAAACCTTACTTTAAAAACTTTTATTTCATATATTGATAAATTAAAAGAAGCAAAAGTAGATATGCAAAGTGATTTAAATACTGCTGAAGAAAATGAAGCTGTTAAGATAATGTCTATACATAAGAGTAAGGGACTTGAATTTCCGATTGTAGTGCTTGCAAAGACTGAAAAAGGAAGAAACATAAAAAGTCAAACAGATGAGATATTACTTGATTCAGAGTTTGGGATAGGTATAAATATAATTAATAAACAAATAGGATACAAATATCCAAATATATATAAAAATGCAATTAAAGAAAAGATAAAATTAGAAGATATAGAAGAAGAAATGAGAGTTCTTTATGTTGCATTAACTAGAGCTAAAGAAAAATTAATTATATCTGGTGTAGATAAAGAATTAGAAGAAAATATAGAAAAATTAAAAGAACATACTTTAAACTTTTCTGATAGAAATCGTGAATATTTAAAAATATGGCCATCTAAAATTTTAGATATGAAAAAATATTTTGAATATGTAATGCTTGGAATATTAGCTACATTTGGTGAAGAAAAGATAAAAATAGATAAATTTGATATAGATGGATATATATATAAGAGTTTAAATAATTTTGAAAGCCAAAAACATAAAGAAGATGTTTTAAAAAGTGCTAAAAAATATGTATATAACGAGGATTATATTGATTTTGGTATAGAAGAATTGGTAAAAGAAAAAATAGAAAAAATAAAAGAAGTAGAAAAAATAGAGCAAGAAGAAAAATTAATAAATAAAAAATTATCAGTATCAAATTTAACAACAAGAATAAAAGAAGAAGGTATAAACGAAGAAAAAACAAAAGAATACAAGAATGAAAATGAATTAGAATTACCATTATCATTAGAAGAAAATATGGATACAAAAATAATAGAATCTGACTTAATTAAGGTTGACTTACCAGAGTTTATGAAAAAGGAAAATATAACAGGTAAAATATTAGGAAATATATATCATAGTATTTTTGAAATGTTAGAAGTTATGGATGAAGAAAAATATAAAATATTTAAAGAAAAGACATATACAGAAAAATTGGATTATATAAAAGAATTTTTAGATAATATTATAAAAAACAATGTGTATTCTGAAAAAGAGTTAGAGAAGATAAGCAAAAATAAAATATTGAAGTTTATGGATTCAGAAATGTATGGATTGATGGTTAAAGCAAATGAAAATAATAATGTATTTAAAGAAAAATCATTTTATCAAATAATATCAGAAGAAGATGTAAAAAATTTAAATGAAATATATCCTAAATTAAATATAAAGCATTTAAAAATTAATAATTCTAAAGTTATATTACAAGGAATAATAGACTTATACTTTATACTAAATGATACTGTATATATAGTAGATTATAAGACTGATTTTGTAACAAATAAAGAAACGTTGATTAATAGATATAATGAACAAATTGGATTATATGCTTATGCATTAAAACAAGGTTTAAGTAATTTAGAAAACAGTAATAATGTTAATTATAAAATAAAAAGATATTTATATTCAGTACATTTAGGAGAATTTATAAAATTGGAGAATTATGCAAAAAATTAATGATGATAAGATATATTTTACAATAGTAGAAAAAGAAAATAGCAAATATATGAAATACACAGATACGGAAGCGGCAAAACTTATTCTTTCTGATCTCTTAAAAGTATTAGGATATGATTTTGAAAAACTTGAATTTAGTAGAAACGGAAAAACAAAAAAGCCATATTTTAAAAATTCTAAAATAAAATTTAATTATTCACATTCTAAAAAATATATAGCCTGTGTAGTTTCAATAGTTGAAGTAGGAATTGATATAGAAGAAAAAGATAGAATAGTTTCAGAACGTGTAGCAAAAAAATATTTATCAGATGAAATTAAAAAGGAAGATAGAATAGAAGAATGGGTAAAAAAAGAAGCATATAGTAAAATGAATGGAATGGGAATAAAAATAAATTTTAAAAAATTAGATTTAAATAATATTAATAAATGTAATATAGTAAAAAAAGATAAAGAGTATGTTTTAGCAATATATGCTGATATAGAAAAAATAAATAAGTGTAATTATATATTTGAACAAATTAAATTAGATATATAGATTTAAATAATTGAAAATTAGGGAACAAAAAGGTATAATTAAATAGAAAAAGTTCCCTAAAGGAGATAAAATGGATATAAAATATAATGAAATACAAGAGTTACTTAGAAGTCGTGCTGATCTTCATGCTAGGTTGAATTTAATACCTTATGACGGTACACCTGAAATTAAAGAAAATAGTGGTGGAAAATATTTATATATTAGAAAGCGTGTATTGGGTAAATTAACATCAACATATGTAGGAATATATTCAGAAGAACTATATAATTTATTGCTTAGAAATGCAAAAGAATCACGCGAAATAAATAAAAAACTTAGAATAATAGAAAAACAATTAGCTGCTGTTGGATATTTAGAAAAAGAATTATCTAACAAAGTGATAAACAATATTGAATTTGCAAGAGTAAATATGAAAATGAATATTTACGATCAAGCTATATTAGAAGGAGTAGCAACATCTTTTCCACAAACAGAAGAAATTATAGATAATGGAAAAGTTGCAGGAATGTTAGCAACTGATGTACAAAAAATATTAAATTTAAAACATGCATGGGAATTTATTTTAGATAAAGATGTGTTATCTAGTAAGTCAGATTATTATATGCTTAGTCATATTGCTAAATTTGTTAATGAAGGATTTTTTGTAGAAGGTGGTCGTGTACGAGGAGTTCCCGTTACAATTGGAGGTTCTTCTTATGTACCACCAATACCAAATGAAATAGATATAAAAGAAAAAATTCAAGAAATTATTAATAGTGATGAAGCGGCAATTGATGTTGCAATAAAATTATGCATGTATTGTATGAAGACACAAATCTTTCTTGATGGGAATAAAAGAGCATCAGTTATTTTTGCTAATCATTATTTAATATCTAATGGGGAAGGTATATTAGTTATTCCTGAAAAAGAAGTTCAGGAATTTAAAAAGTTACTTGTGAATTATTATGAAGGAGAAGATCCAAAAATTATTTTTAATTTTATGAAAAATAAATGCTGGAAAAAGATGAATATATAAATAGGGAACTTTCTGGCACAAACAAGGGCAAAAAGTTCCCTATTTATTTTGTAATATATATTAAAATATTAATATTTTTTAAATTAAATTATTGCATATATATATATATATATAATTATATATGATATAATTTTATTGAAAAAGGGGAAGATAAAATGAGCGAAATTTTAAAAGTTGAAAATTTAACTAAAGAATACGGAAAAAAAGAAAATAAGTTTAAAGCGTTAGACAATGTTTCTTTTTCTGTAAATAAGGGAGAATTTGTCGCAATAGTTGGTAAATCTGGATCAGGTAAATCAACATTAATGCATATGATAGGAGGAGTTGATACTCCAACATCAGGAAAGGTATATATTGAGGGAAAAGATATATTCAAACAATCTAAAGATAAATTAACAAAATTTAGAAGAGAAAATATAGGTATTGTATATCAATTCTTTAATTTATTACCAGTTCTTACTGTAGAAGAAAATATTTCATTACCAGTTAATTTAAGTAAGAAAAATATATCAAAAGAAAAAATGGCAGAAATAATTAGTATATTAGGTTTAGAAGGACATAATAAAAAATTACCTAATCAATTATCTGGAGGGCAACAACAAAGAGTGTCTATAGGAAGAGCTATAAGTAATGAACCAGCAATAATTTTAGCAGACGAACCAACAGGGAATTTAGATTCAAAAAATGCTAAAGAAATAATGGAATTATTAAGAGCATCAAATAAAAAATTAAATCAAACAATAATAATGATTACACACGATGATGAATTGGCAAATATGACAGACAGAATAATAACAATTCAAGACGGATGTTTAGTAAGTGATGAAAAAGTAGAAAAAGAATAAAAGGAGAAAGACTATGAATATATTAGGGAAATTAACAAGAAAAAGTCTGTTTCTTAATAAAGAAAGAAGTATTACTTCATTACTTGCGATAATAATTGCAGTTGCAACATTTACTGGTATTTCATTAATGTATGCAAGTGGAATGGATTTTTTAGTACAAATAGAAAAAGAACGAGTTGGAAATTTTGAAGCACAAATCGTAAATGTACAAGAAGCAGATAAAGAAAAAGTATTAAAAAATGATAAGATAAAAAATATAGTTGAAAGTAAAATGTATTCACCTATATTTGGTGAAAGTGGATTAGAAATTACTTTCCCATTAAGTACAGATTTTAAAGATTTTCAAAAAGGAAGATTATTTGATAATTATTTAAAAGGAAAGTTACCTGAAAAAGAAAATGAGATATTATTAAGAACAAACGAAAAAAATTATAAACCAGGTGATAAATTTAAAATAAATAATGTAGAATATGTAATTTCTGGAATTATTAGAGATATCTATATAGAAAATCTTAATGAAAATAAAGATCTAAAAGAAATAGAAAAAATAGATGGATCAAAAATTAATTTTGCTATATTAAGAAATGAAGATGCTAAAAAATTAGAAAATAATAAAGTTTTAGGATATGTGTATTCATATGACTTTAAAAATGTAAAAGAAGAAATCATTAAACAAAATGATGAATTAGTAAATTCATTAACTAATTCAAATAATAAGTAAAAGAAATTCACAAAAATATGTTATCATTAATGGATGCAAACATTGGAGATTCAGAAAAAGGAATTGTTTCTACAATGAAAATTATAAGAAATATGCTATTAGGTGTTGTATCTGTTGCAGCATTAATAGTTATATATAATAGTTTTAATGTATCTGTTGCAGAAAGAAAGAAACAATTTGGAGTATTAAAATCAACAGGAGCAACATCAAAACAAATATATTATATGGTTATGTATGAAGCATTTCTATATTCATTAATTGGAATAGTAGTTGGTTTTGTATTTGGTATGATAGGAATTAAGTTAGTTCAAGTCTTAATAGGAAATTGGCTAACAGAAATGTTTAAATCAGTATCAGCTGAAGAAATGAAAGTTGGATTCAATTTCATTTTACAAACAAATGAATTAATAGTAGTAGGAGTAACAACTGCAATTACAGTATTTGTGTCTGCATTTATACCAGCTATAAAAGCTGGAAGAGTTTCAGCAATAGAAGCTATAAGAAATGCACAAGAAATTAAAATAAAACCTGGAAAAGTAAGAACTTCTAAACTATTTAAGAGATTACTTGGAATAGAAATAGATTTAGGTAGAAAAAATATGAAACGTGCTAAAGGAAAGTTTAGAGTAACAATAATTTCATTAGCAGTATCATTTATACTATTATTTGTTATGATTTCAACAAGATTTTTAGTAATTGATACATTAAATAGTGTTAAATTTGCAATTGTAGGAAAATTTGGATCTAGAACAGTTGTAGCAAATAGTATGTATAACTATAAAGAAGAAAAGTCAGATTCAAAAGAAGTAAAATCACCAAACTTTGATATTAAGAAAGTTGAAGAAGAAGAAAAAAATGTAAAAGAAAAAATGGGAAGAGATTATACTAATATAAATTATGTATTAGCAAGTCAAGGTTTACATTTACCAACAGATAAATCATATTATCAAGATCCAAATAATGAAAAATTAAAAGGAAATGTAACAGCAGCGATTTACTTAGTTAAAGGAAAAGAATATAGCAATTTATTAAAAGAATTAGGTATAGAAAAATTAGAAGATGGCGAAGCAATACTACAAAACTTCTACTTAGATAAAAAGTCATCTTCAATAGTAAGAATGCCAATATATAAATCTGAAGAATTAAAGAAAAATGGATTAAGTTTAAAATATGCAGAGAATAATAATGCAGAGAAAAAAGAAATAATGCATATTAACAAGGTATATATAAATGATAGAATAAATATCAATTCAAGCTTTAATCCAAGTGTAACTAATGTACCAATAGTTGTAAATGAAAATACATTTAATAAGATTGCTAAAAATACTGGAGTAGATTTAGGAGAAGAAACCTTCTTTATAATGAGTTCATACGAAATTAATGATAAAAAAGAGAGAGAAGCATTTGCTAAAAAATGGAATGAACAATATTCACC
Source organism: Clostridiales bacterium (assembly GCA_013333105.2). GTDB lineage: Bacteria > Bacillota > Clostridia > TANB77 > CAG-508 > JABCPO02. The sequence goes on from JABCPO020000044.1 coordinate 12,623, forward strand.
AGCAGAGCAAGTGAAGAAAGAAAATGGAAAATTAGTAGTACATGCAAATTCAATGGACGTAACACAATATGTAGGAATGATAGAAGCAACATTTAATATTATAGAATTATTATTATACGGATTTTTAATATTAATAGTTGGAATATCAGTTACAAATATATTTAGTACAATAGCAATTAATATTATACTAAGAAGTAAAGAATTTGCTATATTAGAATCAACAGGTATGACAAATAAACAAATAAAGAAAATGATTAGAACAGAAAACACAATAGCTTCATTAAAAGGAATAATATTTGGAAGTATAGTGTCATTTACTATATTATGGTTTGTATATAAACAAGTAATGGGTGAAAATATGGATGTATATAAATTTATGGAAAATATAAATGTATGGGCATTTTTACTAGCATCTATGTTAATATACGGAATAACTTGGCTAAGTTCAATTTATGCAGTAAGAAAGATAAATAAAGAAGATATAGTAAAAGTTATAAATAATGAAAATATATAATAAAATTTATAAATAATTAATAAAAAATAAAGGGTGAGAAATCATACCTTTATTTTTTATGTCAACTTTCTTGCAAAAAACAAGGGGAGGGTGGTATAATAAATTTATATGTCTATAAATTACTGAAGAAAAATGAAATATGCTAATTTAAAAAGGTATATTTTTTAATATGCTCAAAAAATATATAAGGTAAAGGAAATATAATGAAAAACAAAAAAATGTATTTAATAACTGCATATATGATGTTAATGTTAGCAACATTAATTTTAGTTTTTAACAATCAAGCATTAGCAGTAGAACCAAAAGTTGAAAATAATGATAATAACAGATTAACTACAAATGTTAATACAGATAAAACTATATTTAAAGCTAAGGTTAAGTATAAAAAGTTTCCAAAATCAACTGAAAGTAATCCAATAATTAGAAGAGAAGTTTTAGTTGGATTAACTAAAAATGGAGTAGATTTAGGAAAAGATTATGAAAAATTTGTTTCAACAAAATTTGATGAAGTTGAATTAATTTGGGATAATTTAGAAAAGTATACAGTTGAAAACGGAGTACAAAAAGAAAATGTATATGAAGTAAAAGTTAAGAGTAATATTAAAGATCTTAGAGGAGACTTACATTATAATAATTTAACTGGAGAACATGAAACAGAATATGATATATATGCAAAGAAAAATGAAATAATTATTACTTCAAATAACCATTTTAGAGATTTTAAAATAAAAATTGAGTTTTTAAATTTTGAAATAAACGATGAAAAACCTACATTTAAAGTAGGGCTATATTATAATAAAGATTTTCAAAGAAATTTAGGAAATGAATATGATAAAGAAGTAGTTCCAAAAAAGGGTGAAGATAATATTACTTTAAGTTGGAAAGACGTTCCAAATTACTTATATGATGAAAGTATAAGTTTTTGGAATCTTTATAGATATCAAATTAAAATTAAAGATGAATATTCTATTGATAAAAATAAATATGAGGTAAATTATTCGAAAGATGGAAAAATAGTTATAACAAAATTATCTGCAATGGGTGGAGAAGAAGTAAAAATAAAAGATTTAGAGTTTAAACGTTTATTAGTGAATGAAATTAATAAAAGAAATCAAGAGGCAAGTGGATATAAGAAAAAAGATATAGATTCACCTATATATAAACATGAATTAGAAATAATAAGAACATTAGGGTATGCATATGATTCAGATAAAATTAATATAAAAGATATTAAAAATTTTGAAGGATTAGAAAATTTAACTAGCTTAGAAAGCATAAAATTAAATGCATATAATGAAAAAGCCATAGAAGAATTAGCTAAATTAAAATCATTAAAGGAAGTAAGAATAGAAAAAATTGATGCTAGTGAAATTAATAATGATGTATTAGGTAAATTAACTAATATAGAATCTTTAGATTTAGGTGTTACAACAGATTTAGAAAATCTAGGATTTTTAAATACTATGAAAAATCTAAAAAAATTAGAAATTTCAGCAAAAGATATTAAAAATTTAGATGCTATAAAAGAGAGTAGTATTAAAGAATTATCAATAGAAGCAGATAATATTCATTCAATAACTCCAATTGTAGAAAATGGAAAGATAGAAAAATTATCAATAGTATTACCAGGTCTTGAAAATAAGATAAAAGGTGGAACACCTGATGAAAAAATGAAAGCTGTTTTAGATGCTTTAATTCAACACAGAACATATCATTATACTAATAGAGAGATGAGTAGAGAAGAGTTCTTAAAAGAAATAGAAGAGTTAGCGAATGGTGATAAAGCAGCATTAAAAGAGTATATTGATAAATCTTTAAAAGAAGTAGATGAAGTGTATGCTATTAAAAATCTTAATGAAATAGTAAAATTAAGTCATTTAAAAAGTTTAAAATTAAATGGAGTTAAATTAGAAAGCATAGAAGGAATATCAAAGTTAAAAGAGTTAAAAAATTTAGATATTTCTAAAAATTTTGTGTTAGATTTATCAGAAGTATTAAATATGAATACATTAGACGAGGTTATTGCTCCAGATGTAACAATGTATGATAGAAGAGAATTAAAAGCTATAAGTGATAAAATTAAAAATAGTCAATTAGCAGATATAAATGGAGATTCAAAATATAGATTCTTAATAAATCCAAAAAAATTCACATTACCAGATATATATCAAATTGATGGGAAAAAGTTTGATATATTTGATAAAAAAAATAGAATAAATGTAATCGATGGTTATGGATTCTTATATACAGAATATACAGTAGATATATTTAAGGATATAAAAAACTTTATAAAGAAAAATGAAGATGGAACATATTCATACATATATAAACCATATGAACCATTAAAAATTATTTCAAATCATATAGAGGTTGAATTATACCCTATAAATTCTGATTATAATGAACAAGATTTAGGTAAAAATAAAATAGATAAAACAAAGGTGGTTGATTTTAAAGATAAAAAATTAAAAGAAATTATTTTAGATGACTTAAAATCAAACCTAACTTATGGGTATAACAAAAAAGCAGATGAAACTGATATTTATGAAGATGAATTAAAATATATTAAAAATTTATCTAGTAATTTTGAAGGGGTTTCAGATTTATCAGAATTAAGTAAATTCCCTAATTTAAATTGGTTAGAAATAAATAAACCATTTGATAATTTAGAATCTTTAAAGGATTTAAATAATTTAAGAGGATTAACTATTAATGCTTTAAAAAAAGGACAACGTTTACCTAAATTTAATAAAGATAATAATATATGGGAATTAAAAGTTACTGGTGAGGGGACACCGGGAGTTTATAGCAAATTAGAAAAAGAAGATTTAGAATTATTAAAGAAAGATATTATAGAAAATAATTTAACAAATCTTAGAAGATTAAATGTAGCAGAATTTCTTAAAATTTCAGTAAATGGATTAGAAGAGTTAAAAAATTTAAATGAATATAATGGAAATAATTTTTATGGAGCAAATATAAGCCCTACAAATTATTCAAATGAAATTAATATTGATTATAATAATAAGAAAATTGTTACCGATAAATCAGTAGATAATTTTAATAAAAATTCTAAAGAGAAAGTTGAAATCACTTCAACATTTAAACCTAAAAACAAGAACTTTAGAATTAATATATTAGATAAAGTTAACAACAAAAATATTGAAATAACAGATCCAGCATTAAAGAAAAATGAAGATGGAACATATGAACTTGTAAATTATGCTAATAAAATACAAGAAATTAAATTTGATATTGATGGAAAAAAAGTTATATTAAAAATAGATACAACTAATATGCCATTAACAAGTGAAGAAGAAAATCAAAGAAAAGAAGATGAAAAAGTATATACAGAA
>JABCPO020000045.1 GCA_013333105.2 Clostridiales bacterium
AGATGGAAATGATGGAGATTATGTAGTAACTTATGTATCACCTAAGATTGATGCAACATTTAAGTTAGTATATCAAGGTATAGGTGGAGATGATGAAAAGCCAAAAGTAAATATTAGACTAACTAGAAATGGAGTAGCATTTGGAGATGTTGTAACAGTAAATGGAGAATATGAGTATATATTTAAAGGAATAGATAAGACAGATGAAAAAGAAAAGCCTTATAAATATGGAATAGAAGTTGTAGGGGAAGTTACAGGTTATGATGCAACAATTTTAGCAGATGGAAATACAATAATATTAACAAAGAAAATAGAAAAGGGTAAAATATTACCATATGCAGGACCAAAAACAAATATTTTATTTGGAATAGTTTTAGTAGTAATAATAGGATATGCTGTAAAGGTATTTAGTAATCAAAGAAGAATAAATAATATAAAAAAAATAAAAGGAATTAAAAGATAATTTAATACATGTTTGTTAGTGTAAAAGATAAATAGTAATCTTTTACACTTTTTTTATAAATATGTGAAATTAATGTATAAAATAAGTTAAATATATTTAAAAATTAAATTGTATGTTTTAAAATTATTTAGTAAATAAAATTGTTTAAAACATTACAATAACAATAATTTATTAATAAAATTATTGAAAAATTATTGAAAAATTATTGTAATTAAATATATTATATATACATAAATATATAAAAATAGGGAAAGTTTTTGGAGGTAAAAATGGCTATAAACCCAATGCAAAGAAGATCAAGAAACTCAATGATTATAGGAGTTATATTAGGATTAGTAATAGGAGCTTTAGTTGCAGCTTTATTACTATTTCAAATAAATAAATTACAAAATGATTTAAAGAAAGAAAAAGCTAAGATGTCAATGGTACCAGTAGCTGCAAAAGATATTGCAGCAAATTCAGAAATAACAGCAGCAGATTTAGAACTTAAAGAAGTTATAACACCAGTTGCAACATCTGAAATAGTAGGTACAGATCATTTAGCGGAAACAGAACCAAAGAAATTAACAGAACCAACAGGAACTGTTACAAAAGTTAAGGTTTCTGAATTATTAAATAAGGTGTATAAAGCTGATAATATAAAAGCTGCAACAGCACCACTTGTAAATACTGTAACAACAGATACAAATAACAGTAACAATTCAAATAATAATAATTCAAACAATACTAATAACAACAACAATAATAGTTCAAATAATAACAATAATAATAATGGACAAAATGCAACAAACAATTCAAATAATGCAAAACAAACACAAAATTCAGGAAATAATGCAAATGCAAATCAAGCATCATCACCTAAAGGTAAATATATTGCAGCAGTTAAAATTCCTAAAGGATCTATTATTACTAAGGATATGATATTACCTAAGGAAGATTCTTTAGCAAAAGAAGAAAACAAGACACAAAGAGAAGTTGAATATAATATGGTAACTTTACCAAGTGAATTAGCAGATGAAGATACAATAGATGTTAGAGTATCATTCCCAAACGGACAAGATTTTGTTGTATTAAGTAAAAAGACTGTAAAGAAAGCAGATGCAAGTACAATATGGCTAAAAGTAAATGAAGATGAAATTTTAAAAATGAATTCAGCAATAGTAGAATCATATTTAATTGAAGGTGCTAAATTATATGCAGTAAATTATTCTAAACCAGGATTACAACCACAAATTAATACTACATATCCTGTAAATGCAGAAGTAGCAAGATTATTAGGAAATGATCCAAATATCCCACAAAAGATTAAATCAGAATTAAATTCTGCAGCAAATGCAGCTATAATGGGAGAAAGAAATGGAATTAATCAAGTAATTGCTAACCAAGAAGGAGATTCAAATAAAGTTGGAACAGCAGTTAAGAATGAAATTAAAGAAAGACAAGACAAGAGAAAGAAATATATCGAAAAATTAACAGGAGAACCTGAAAATAATTAAGATATAATTAAAAAAATATACATATAAATAAATTTACAAAAGAAAAATGGGGGAAGTTTTGAAGAAGAGTATTTTTGTTGGTGGAACAGATAAATTAGATATTTTAATATATATTGCATCAATAATCCAAGGAGCAAGTAATAGCGTAGAAAAAAAGGTGCTTCTTGTTGACTTTACAGATATGCAAAAAGCAAGATATATTGTTCCAGCAATAGAACTTGCAGGAGAAAAACCAGATAGATATATAACTACACATCAAAAAATAGATATTGCTGTAGGATATAAATCTTATGATGAATTAATAGAAAATGGAGTAATAATTGAAAATCAAGGAGCAGGGAATTATGAATATGCATTTTTCAATGTGGATAATGAAACTGCACTTGGTTCAATTCCAGTTAATCCAGATGATTTAGTTTTCTTGATGACTAGTTTTGACATATACAGTATAGAAAAAGCAATAGAAGCTTTTAAAGCATATAATTCTGAAAACTTAATACATAAAATATTTATATCGCAAAGATTAACAAGAAATCATGATATTTATTTACAATATTTATTTGGAAATACAAATGTTAAATTTGCAGATAATATGGTTAATTTCCCATTTGATACGGGAGATTTGACTGTTATATATGAAAACCAAAGAGCAGGAAGGTTAGAATTAAAACCGTTTTCTAAAGAGTTTAAAAATGCATTAAGAGAGATAACAGAATTTATAGCTTCAAATATGGAAGGTATAAATAAACATATGAAAGAGTTAGAAAAGAATTAGGAGTAAATATGGCAATAATAACATTTTGGAGTCCTACTAAAAAGCAAACTAATCAAACTTCATCAATACTTGCGTCATCACTTCAGATGGCTATTGATAGAAATTTAAAAATATTAGTGGTTGATGCTTCATTTAGTTCAGATGATATGAAGAGTGCTTTTAATACTGAAGAAAAAGCTAAAAAATCATGGTTTGGATTTGGTGTTTCTAATTTAGGAAAAGTCGATGTTTCAGCAGGAATTGAATCACTTTTATCTGCAGTTGCAAGTAATAAGACTTCTCCAGAAATAATTAATAGTTATACGGTACCACTTTTAGCAGGAAGACTTGATATATTGTATGGTTTAAAAACAATGGATATATCAGTTTTTGAAAATTCACTTGATAATTTTTCAGATATGCTAAATATTGCTAATCAATATTATGATTTAGTATATGTTGATTTAGAAAAAAATTCAGATGCTAAAGGTATTAATAGGATACTTAAGATGTCTGATATAATTGTGTATCCGTTTGAACAAAGACCAAAACAAATTGAAACATTTGTTGAAAAATGGGGAAATGTAGAACCGTTTGAAAATAAATTAAGAGTAATACCATTACTTACAAAAGAAGATAGATTTTCAAAATATAATTCAGATAATTTAGGAAGAAGATTAAAAATTAAAGAAGGAGTTCCATCAATAATCTATAACACATTATTTATGGAAGCATTGCAAGAAGGAAAATTAATGCAATTGTTCTTTAATTTAAATAATCAATTAGTAACATATAGAAATAATTATTTTATTCAAACAATAATGGATTTCAATTCACTATTGTTACAAAGAATACAAGAATTACAATATATTAGAAGATAATAAACAAAAATATTAAAAGAAAAAGAGGAAAAGATGGGATTTTTCATTAATATAAGTTTAATGTTTGTTATAGCAGTTGGATTTATTATGTTTGTATATAACATGATAAAAAAGAATAAAGAAGCTGTTGAAGATACAGACATTAGAGTAGACGATAAAACATATAATTTAGATACAATGATAGATTTTATTAAAAGAAGATTAGACGAAATTACTAAAATAAATCTATATGATATCGGATTATCAGAAGAAGAATTAAATAGACGTAAAGTAAAAAAATATGAGCTTAAGAAAGCTTTAAAAGGATGTACATATGGAGACGTTAATGATAAAAAATATGTAAAAGAGCTTATATTTGACTTACTATATAAAGAATATGGAGTAAATGAAGTTAATATATCAAATGCTATTCCTTTTGATATACCATCTCTATTAACAGCACAAGATAAGTTTGATATTCTAATTTTAGAATATAAAAAGTCATTTGGATATGAAGCTTTAACAGAAATGATAAAGAAATATAACTTGGCTGAACTTAAAGTTGTAGAAGGATCAACTAAACCACAATATGTTATAACAGAAAAAGATATTGATAATATTTTTGAAATAGAAAATTTAAAACCATCATTTGAAGATAAATTAAATGTAGTTGTTCAAAGAATATATCAAAGATATAAAGGTTATAGTGCTATTGACGAAGTTAGAGATATGAATATTGACGGTGTTTCTGGAGGAGTTTCAGGATTACCAGAAAGTTTCTTAAGTCAGGTTGCACAAACAGATAGTGACTATTTAAAACAAGCTATGGAAAATAAAGTTCCTAGAGCATGTGATAGTATTTGGATATTCTTCCAAGGAGTTTCTGTAAGACTTGCATTTTTATCATTTGGAACAGAAAGTGAATTGAAACGTGTATGTCAAAATATATACAAATATAATAATCCTGGACAGTTATCAGATACAAATGGATATAAAATTAATGAAATGAAAGATGGGTCTCGTGTTGTTGTAGTTAGACCATCATTCTCAGAAACTTGGGCATTCTTTGTAAGAAAGTTCGACGTTAAGAGAGCTACATTAGAACAAATAGTTATATATCCAGGTAAGGAAGAAGCAATAGATATATTAAGATTCTTAGTTAAAGGAGCTAGAATTATTGCTTTAACAGGAGAGCAAGGAACAGGAAAAACAACAATGCTTATGGCTCTTATTGAGAGTATATATGATACAATGAACTTGCGTATCCAAGAAACAGCTTTCGAGCTTCACTTAAGAAAAATATATCCTACAAGAAATATTTTATCATTTAGAGAAACTGATACAATTTCAGGACAAGAAGGACTTGACGTTCAAAAGAAAACTGACGGTTCTGTAAATATCGTACGGAGAGGTTGCTACTGATCCAGTTGCTGCATGGATGATCCAATCAGCACAGGTTGCCTCTAAGTTTACATTATTTACCCACCACGCTAAGACATTCCCTAATTTAGTAATGGCTTTAAGAAACTCATTATTAAAGATTGGAATGTTCACAAATGAAAAAACAGCTGAGGAACAGGTTGTTGGAGTTTTAAACTTTAATATCCACTTAGTAAAGGACTTTAGAGGAAGAAGATATATCGAAAGAGTAACAGAATGTATTCCGATCGAAGATAGAAACGAATATACATTTGATCATAGAAATGAAAAAACATTAGAAGGTAAATTAACAAAGTTTATGGATAATGCTACAATATTCTTTACAAAAACAACAAATAGAGAATTATATAAATATAGAAATATATTAGAATTCCAAGAAGATAGATATGTATTAGTAAATCCAATTTCAGAAGATAATATTATTGAAATGAGAAGAAATATGGATACAGCAGATATTGAATACTTTGATGAATTCTTACATAAACATTGGGGAATTGAACCACCTAAATCATTAGAATTGGGTGAAAATTTAGTAGTAAATGAATTATAAAGATAAAACAAAATAAAAGAAAAGGGGGAAATGAGTTTGTCAGATCAATTATTCTTTATGCTTATAGGTATAATGGCAGCTGCATTTGCAGTTATAGTTATTGTATATCTATATATGGCTAAAAAAGCAAATAACAGTAAAACTAAATATTTAAAAAACTTAGTACAAACTACACAAGTAAAAAAATTCTCAGTTGAAATCTTTTATCAAAAGTTTTATCTTTTCTGTATTTCTGTACCAGGGTTAAGTTGGTATACTAAGAAGTTAAGAAGAAGAATTGAGATAATAAATCTAGGAGATGAATACTTAACAAGACAACAAACCTCAAAAGTTATGTCTAAGATTGTACCAACAGTTACAATATCATTTATAACTATTATATTAATGACAAAAGGAAATATGCTTTTAATGTCAAGTTTATTACTATTACTTGTGTTTTTAGTAGAAACATTGATATCAGGAGCAGTAGATAAAGTAGAAAATAAATTATTAAAAGAGCAAGTAGATTTCTTTGCAGAAATTAGACACGCATACCATGAATATAACATGGTTGAAGAAGCTATATATAATGTAGCACAAAATGATGATAAACCAGAAATAGGAAGACAAGCTGAAAAAATTCATGAAATATTATTATCAGATGATCCAGAAACAAATTTAGAAAAGTATTATGATATAGCACCAAATGACTATTTAAAAGAATTTGCAGGAATATCATATTTAACAAGAGAATTTGGAGATAGACAAGATGAAAATGGAGCATCATTATATTTAAAAAACTTAAATAATATTACTCAAGAAATGCAAATTGAAATATTAAAAAGAGATAGATTAGATTATGTTTTCCAATCATTATCAGTTATCGCTTTATTACCAGTATTATTTATACAGCCACTTAAAAATTGGGCTGTAGGAACATTCGGATTTACAAGACAATTCTATTATGGAAAAATTGGTATGATTATGGAAATTGTAATAATCATATTAACTACAATTTCATATATTCTTGTAAGAAAAGTTAAAAATAACACAAATATGGATAGAATGAATAATACATCAAATCCATGGCAAGCAAAGTTATATAAAAAGCCAATAATAAAACAAGTAGTTGACTTATTTATACCAAAGAGAAAAACAAAAGAGTATAGAGAAATGGCTAAACTGTTAAAAGACAGTGCATCAAAATTAAAAATGGAATGGCTATATACAACAAAACTTACAATGTTTGTACTTGCATTTTTAACAGTATTTACATTGATTATGTGGTCACACATGGTAGCTAAAGATTATGTTTATACAGAACCAACAGCAGATTATGACTTGCTTGGAAATATGGGAGCAGCTGATGAAGCAAAAGCTATCCAAAAAACAAAAGATCATAATAAAGTTATAGAAAAATTAAAGAATAAATCTAATTTAACAGATAAAATGATAGAAGATGAAATGAAAAAAGTAAAAGGATTAGCTCAACTATCAGAATCTGAGAAAAAATCAGATATTGAAAAAATAAAAAATAAAATTGGAGTTATTCAAGCAGAAGGATTTGTTTGGTATGAATTATTAATTGCATTTGCATTATCATTTGTTGCATATTATTCACCAGAAATGATAATGAAATTCCAAAAGAAGATGAGAGATCTAGAAATGGAAAATGAAGTTATGCAGTTCCATACAATAATATTAATGCTTATGAAAATTGAGAGAGTAAATGTTGAAATGATTCTAGAATGGATAGAAAGATATTCAAATATATTTAGAGATCCAATTTCAAAATGTGTTAATAATTTTGAATCGGGAGGATATGAGGCTTTAGAACAATTAAAAGAAGATGTATCATTCCCACAATTTGTTAGAATTGTAGAATCTTTACAAGCAGCAGTAGATAAAATACCAATTAGAGAAGCTTTTGATGAACTTGAAACTGAAAGAACATACTATCAAGACAAGAGAAAAGAATCAAATGCAAGATTAATTGAAAGAAAAGCAAGAATAGGAAAAGTAATTGGATTTGCACCTATGGTAACATTATTTGTAGGATACTTAATTGTACCGATGGTTGGAATCGGAATTGTAAGTATGGGAGAAGCTTTATCAAAGATGAACGATAAGGTTAAAACATAATATATTTAATAGGTAAATTAAATATCTAATTACATGATAAATGTAGTTAGATATTTTGTATATTTATTAAAATAAATATTAAATTTAAATAAAGATAGGAAATTAGTATGGATAATATGGTACAAGCCTTAAAAATGGCATTCGGAATAATTATAACGGTATTATTGATATCAGCAATAATGTTTATGTACAATAAATTTAAAGTATTACCAGAACAAAAAGCAATTGCAGATGAGCAGGCATTTAAAAATGATTTTAATGCACAATTCGAAGTTTTTAATAAAAAGCAAATGTATGGTACAGATGTTATATCAGCACTTAATTTAATATATAGTAATAATACTAGAGCTGGAGATTGGAATAATGGTAATAGTTATTTAGGTTTAAAAACAGATGGAGTAAAAGAAAGATCAGTAAAAGTAAATGTTGAATTAAAAAAAGGATTACAATCAGAAGTTTTAGGATATTATTTCCAAAACAGAGTTCAAAGAGAAGTAGAAATAGGAGGAGCTTCAAAAGAAGCACAATCAAATATTACATTATCAGGACTTTCACAAAATGGTAATTTATCTGAAAAACTATTAAAATTAGTTGGAGAAGTTTTAAATATTGATACAAATACAAATGTTACAAATTTAATAAAAGAGTATCCGTTTAGTTATACAGGAATAATGCAAGGAAATAATTTAGTTTTAAATGAGAAGACATTTAAAAGATTTTCTGGATTTATATCATTACTTGGAAATCAACAAATAGAAATTAAAAATGAAAGAGCTAAAAAAGATAGTACAGTAGGAGCAAGTGGATTTAATAATTTAAATAATAATTGGACAAGAATTATTATTAAAACTCCAGGAGCAGATTTAAAAAAGAGAATATTTACTTGTAGAGAAATAAAATATTCTGATAATGGGATGATTTCAGAAATAAATTTTAAAGAAATAGACTAGAGAGTAAGAAGGAAAAATATGAGTAGTAATATGGCAAGAGCACTTCTAATGGCAGGTGGAGTGCTTATGGGAATATTGGTTATGAGTTTGCTTGTATATTGGTTTAATTTACTGGGACAATATCAAAAAGGAACAGAAGAAGCAGACTATAGACATAGACAGGTATTAGAATTTAACGATAAGATTTTAATGGCAGATGGTGGAAGTGCAGAATTAAATCAGTTTGATGAAAGTGGAGATACAAAAAAAAGGACTAATAAAGATTTTGGATCAAGATCTACAATAGGAGATTTAATATCAGCAATATCATATATATATGATACAAATAAAAAGTATGAAGGAGTTGGTTTTGACATTACAGCCATAATATCAGGAGATGATATAGGAACAGTAACTATAAAAAATACAATATCTAAAAAAGAAATGAGTAATCAAATGTATACATTGCTTCAAAAGTTAACAATATTAAATCAAGCAAATGATAATGATAAAACTTTAAAAAGATATGTAGTAACAATAGATAGAAGTCAAGGAAATATTCAATATACTGAAGAAGGAAGAATAAATAAAGTTACATATAGAGTAAAAGCTATAAATTTAGAAAATGGAAATGAATAGTTATATGAAAAATGATAATACTATAAAAACAATTATATTAATTATATTAGCATTAGCAATTTTAACATTAATATTAGTAGGAATAATTAGTAATAATTTAACAAGGGAAAATAAAAAACAGCTATCAATAAGAGCTTTTAATAATAATATATTAGAAGGAAATGAAAGAATAACAGGAGTACAGTTATTATCAGTTATAAATAAAATTGATGAACAAAATAAAAAAGAAGAAAATAAAATAGATATAGAAAAAGAAAGACAGGACTTAAAAGATAGTGTTAATATTTTAAAAATTAATAATGAAAAAGAAGAAAAAGAAGAAACTAAAAGAAATATAGCAGATTTAGTAATACAAATACCTAATGAAAAATATAAAAATGCAGGAGTTAAAGATAGAAGTAAATATCCAAAGTATAATGAAATACAAATGGAAAATATTATTAAATCTGGATTTAACAATTTTACTGAAAATTTAGGAAAAGAATTTTTTGAGAGAGTAGAAGTAAAATACAATGAAAGAGGCTATATAAATAAAGTTATTTATAGAATAGTAGAAAAAGAAGAATAATTTTATATAAAAATTATATTAAATCAATTTAAAGAATATTGAAAAAACATTTTATTAAAGGTAATATTAAATAGTAATAATTTAAGAGGAGGAAACAAATATATGGAAAATGCATCACAAGCATTAATTATTGCAGGAGCTATTTTATTAGCTATCTTATTAATTGCTGTAGGTATGTTTATATTTAATAAAGCTAACTCAGCAGTTCAAGATTCAGCAGGACAAATGGATCAAAATGCTATACAAGCATCAAAACAAAAATTTGAATCATATCAAGGAAAAATATCAGGAACACAATTAAAAGCTTTAATTTCAGTATGGGGACAAGAAATTGCAACATACAAAGCTAAAGACGTTCCAGCATCAAGTTATATTTCTTTAACACAACTTGCAGGAAAAGGACCACATAAATTAACAGGTGTAAAAGAAAATGAAGATAGTGCTGCTAAAATATTAGCATTAAGAAATCAAATTCAAGATTTAGCACAATACGAAGTTGCTTTTGCATACTATGATACAGGTTTAATTAAAGAAATCCAAGTTGGAAAAATATAATTAAATTAAATTTTTATGAAAATATATATAGTAATACCACAATTTTAAATAGATTGTGGTATTATTAATATATATTTTAAAGGAAGGTAAATATGGATCAAAATTTATCAGATGCATTAGAGATGGTTTTTGGAATGCTTGTTTTTATTATTGCATTATCATCAACAATGTTCATATTTAATAAGCTTAAAGAAAATGGTGAAGGAGTATATAAATCTAGATTAAGTATTATTCAAAATGATTTAGTGGATAAAGATAGATTATATATTGGAGTTTTAGGAGACCAAGTTAATCCAGAAACTGGTGAATACAAGATGAGTGAAGGGATAGAAAAATATTCAAGAAAAAGAGTTACAAAATCAGATGTTATTTCAATGTTATATAGATACTATAAAGAGAGTTTTTCTATTAAGGTAGTTGATAAAAGTGGTAATATAAAACAAATTTTCGATTCTTCTTTAGAGCAAAGAGTTGCTAATTTAACAAAAGGTGGAGAAAAATATTTAGCAGATATTGAAGCAGGAAACTATGATAAACAAGTAATAATGAAAACTTTTGCAAATTCTAGTAATCAATTATTTATGTTTGGAGCACCATGGAGAGTAGCCTCTTCAGAGCCAAAACACGGAATACAAGAAAAAGATAATTTTAATAAAGATAGAGTTGAGTTATATATTTCTGGAAAAAGAGGATTTATAAATGGGGTAAAAGTAGATTATTCTTCAGAAGGAAGAAATTGGTTTGCTAATTTACCAGCAGATAAAAAATTTAAACAATATGTAATTAATTATAATTATTCTGGAGATGTATCTATAAATGATGGAGAACAATTTGGAACAGATATTGTTAGAGGAGCTTCTCCACTTGAAAAAGTTGAAGTTGTATTTGTTGAAGAATAATTAAAATTTTGTTAATTATATCTAAAAAAAGCGTATTATAATTGATTAAAAATATTATATATAATATAATTATTTTATAGAAATAGGATAGAAATATATCAAGGAGGCATTATGCAAGATACAGTAATAACAATTATTGCTATTTTAGTTGCAGGAGTATTATTATTTATATTCCCAATTATGGCAGTAGCTGAAAGAAATAACGATATATCACAATCAATAACAGAAAAGGCAGTTGCAGATTTTGTTACAGAAGTTGCATCTTCAGGAAGTATTACTTCTCAAAATTATTCAAAATTGGTAAATACATTATCAACAACAGGAAATACATATGATGTTGAAATGGAAGTTAAAAAGATTGACGAAAATGTTGGTAAAAAATCACAATGGGTAAACAATAAAGTTATTGGAGAAAATCAACAATACTCAATTAATACAAGCCAAATCTCAGAAAGTTTAAAAAATAGAGGAGTATATAATTTAAAAGCAGGAGATACTTTTTCAGTAAAGGTAAAAAACAGTAATAAGACTTTAGCACAAAACTTTAGATCTTTAATAAATCCTGCTGGAACAGATAAAAGTGAGATATCAGCACAAGAATCTAGTGTTGTAACAGCAACAGGAGCTAGATAAAAAATAAATTAATTTGTAGATTAATTAAGAAGGAGAGCCAATGAAATTACAAGGAATGTCAATAATATATGTATTAATAGTATTGCCAATATTATTTGTAATAACATTGGCTCTTTCTGTTTATTCAAGTTCATTAAGACTTAAAACAGAATATGATAAAAAACTATTAGGATCAGCACAAGATGCAATTAGAGCATTTGAATTAAATACAGCAGGTGAAGATTATTCAAAAGTTAATGACGTTTTAAGAAGTATAATTGAAGCATCAAATAATGTTTTTAAAGATTCACTTGCAACAAAAATAGGATTATCAAATGTTTCAAGACAAAGAATTGATCAAAATATGGTATTAGGTTTATTTACATTATATGATGGATTTTATATTTCAATGCCATCAAAAGAGCCAGAAGTTGTAACAGGAGCTAACGGAGTTGCAAAACATATAGATGATAGTGGAGTTAGTGCAAGTTATGGGAATAATGCGAATGTAACTTCTGTTAATTATAATGAAAAAGAAGATATATCAAGAAGAGAAAATAAAGAGCCAAATACATCAAATTTAGGAAAAGCAGAAGAAAAAAGTTTTAATGATTATAAGCCAGTTGTAATGAGAAAAAATGAAAATGGATATACAACAAATTTTGAACAAGCAAAAACAAATGAAAAACATCAATTAAAAAATATGATTCCATATTCAGCATATTATAAATTAAAAAATGGATATGCAAGTGTAAACTATACATTGGATAATTTCCTTACAATAAATGGAAAAATAAATGATGAATTATTTACAAAAAAAGGATATTTATTAGATAGTGATACAGAAATTTCATCAGTTGTAATAGGAAGTAATTCTGGAGATGATGGTAAAAAAGCAAGTATTTTAAAAGATTCTAATCAAGGAAATGATGAAATAATTGATAGATATTTAGAAGAAGCTAGAAACAAAAAGATACCAGTAACAATAAAAGTTAAAAATGCTAGAATAGAAAAACAATCAAGATTTAATACTTATTTATCTAATGAAGAAAATAGTAAAAATGAAATTTCAGAATTAGAAATAAAGTATGATCCTGCAGATGAACCTTCAGGAAATAAACCAGTTAGAACATTAAATGAATTAGAAAAATATTACAAAGATTTATCAGATTATGAAGCTAAAAAAGCGTATGCAGATCAACAAATAAATGCGATAAAATATTATTTAAAATCTGTAAAATTCACTTCATGGATGAATAATATGATGGGAGATATAACACTTTCTAACATTGATTTAGAGGCAACAAATCCATTATATCAAACAGATGCAAGATATAAAGATGGAGGAGGAGCAGACATTTATGATATAGGAAATCATAAAAATCTATATCCAAATAGACCTATATTTAAAGAAACAGAAAAAGGGAAACATTTAACAGATCCAAATTCATACTTTAATTTACATAGAAGATTAATTATAAAAAATGCTATAATATATAATTTATTAGTATCAACAATAAACTATAATTTATTAAAATATGGAGAAGGAAGTCCAAGATATCAATTACCTTCAATTAAAGAAGCAGATTGGGATACAATATTAAGAACGGTATCATATACTGCATTTATAGAGGGATTTGATTTGGGAGTAGCAAAATATAATGATTATAAAACTGTTGGAAGTACAAATAATAATTTTGTTGTAACAGAAAATTCAATGGCATTTGTAGCAAAAGATGATTATAATAAAGGACTTACAGATAGATATTATGTACCAATATCTGAAGTTAGAAATGCAAATGAAACAGAATCAGAAAAATATGTATCAAATTTATTTAATGGAACAACAAAAATATTAGGAAGAGCAGAAAATAAATTTATAAACGACGGAAGTGTAAAAAAAGATGCTAATAGCATAACAATATTTAATAATAAAAATTATAGAATACCAGGAGTTGGTATTACAGATATAGGAAATTCATCAGATAGAACGGATTATCAAAAGAAAATAATAGCTATTTCATTATCTTCTGAAAAGGAAACTCAAGTTAAGATGATGGATTATACAATTAACTCAACAGTATACCAATCAATATCTAAAGAAAGTGAACAAACAGTAAGATTAAGAGATATTCATTCATCTGGAAAATGGCAATACAATATTCCATCTACAGAATCAAGTAATAAAGGTATAAAGAGTATTCAAATATCATATAAGTTTAAAGATATAAATCCAGGTATAATAATTAATGGAATGCGTGATCTAACTAAAAGTAAAAATATTCAAGTAACATTTGACTTGAATTTAGAAGATGCTTCTTCTAAAGTATCACAAACAATACCAGTAAAGATTAGAACACAATCAGGAGATGCATATCAAATAGAAACAATTAGAAATGGACAGTTAGAAACAAAAGATTCATCTGGAATAGAAACATATAATGCATATGATCCAAATATTTCAAAAGTATCTATTAGTAATTTGAAAGTAAAACAAATTTTTGGAACATGGGAATATGATATAACAGAAAATAATCCAGAATTACTTAATAAATATCAAATAGAAATTGGAAATGTAAGAGTTGAGAGATATTAAAATAGGAAATGGTGTGAATAATAATGAAATTTAATAAAAGAATAATAAAAAAACTTCTTAAATATATTAAATTAGATTCAAAATTAATCCAATTAGTTATGATAGGAGTTGTACTTATTACAACTCTTATTTTAATAACAAATAAAGAAGAAAACAAAGGAAAAAAATCAGATAATACAAAAGAAGTTAAAAAACAGTATAAAGAAGAAAATCCAAAAGAGAAAGAACAAAATAATGCTGTAAGTGAAGAAGTAAAATCTAATTCTAAAATAAAAGATTTAAGTGTAAAAAGAGTAGTAGATGGAGATACAGTAGTATTAGAAAAAAATGGATATGAATATAAGGTGAGATTAATTGGAGTAGACACTCCAGAATCAGTACACTTAGATAAAAATAAGAATACAAAAGAAGGAAAAATAGCATCAGATTTTACAAAAGAAAGATTAACAGGAAAAAAAGTGGATATCGAATTTGATGTAAAACCACAAGATAAATACGGAAGATATTTAGTCTATCTATATCTAGATGGAATTTCATATAATGAAGTATTATTAGAAGAGGGAATGGCAAGAGTGATGATGATATCACCAAATGTTAAGAATAAAGAACTATATGCTCAAATAGAAAAAAGAGCAAAAGACAAAAAAATAGGGATTTGGAAATAATATAAATAAATAATATAGAAAGAGGACAAAATGGAAAGAAAAAGAGGATTTGAAATAGCAAAAGGATTTGAAGGAAAAGGAATAAATTTACCTTTAAGAAATACAAAATTTGCAGCAGGATATGACTTTGAAGCTGCAGAAGATACTATAATTAAACCAGGATTTGAAAAACCAACATTAGTAAAAACTGGAATAAAAGCATATATGATGGATGATGAAGTTTTAAAATTATATAATAGAAGTTCTAATCCAAAAAAGAAAAAAATAATATTAGCAAATTCAGTAGGAATAGTTGATAAAGACTATTACGGAAATGAAGAAAATGATGGAGCTATTGGATTTCTATTCTTTAACATTTCAAACGAAGAAATAACTATAAATAAAGGAGATAGAATAGGACAAGGAGTATTTCAAAAATATTTAGTAATAGACAATGAAGAAGAAATTTTAAATGAAAGAAATGGTGGATTTGGTTCTACTGGAAAATAAAACTAAAATAGAAATAGCTATATAAATAAAAAATATAATTTATATAGCTATTTAAATATTTTCTTATTGAAATAAAGTATATAAATGTTATAATTATAGTAACAGATTAAAAGATAATAAATAATAAAAGAAACAAGGGGAAAAAATGAAAAAAATATTAGAAAAAATAAAGAAATGTTTAAAAAAAATAAAAAATAAATTAGAAAATATTTGTTATTCAATTAGAAAATTAGATGAAGAAACAATAGAAAAAATAAAAAAATTAAAAGAAGAAAAAGCAGATCTAAAGAAACAAGAAAAAGAAGTTAAAAAGTTAATTAGAAAAAACACAAAGTTTTCATTTGTGAAGAAATTTATAGCAGTAATATTAATACTATCTATGATGTTACCAGCTATTTATCAATTAATAATTTCTATAAATAGTTTACACTAGTAATTACTAGTATTTAACAAAAGATGAAAGGAGATAAAATGAATACTAATTTTTTAGATATAGTACCAAGTGATAATTTAATAAGACATTATGCAAAAATCATGACAGAGCCTTTATATATAGCAATGGCAATAGTTGATTTTATACTGGTAGTTTTATTAGTATTATACTTATTAAAAGCAATAAAAAATACGAGAGTTTTACAATTATTTAAAGGAATTGCATTATTGCTTATTGCTAATTTCTTAAGTAAGGTTTTACAACTTCCTATTTTACATGCGATCTTTTCATCAATAACAACATATGGAATTTTAATCTTAGTAATTATATTCCAACCGGAATTAAGAAAAATGTTGGAACAATTAGGAACAAGCAAATTAAATAACTATTTTGGAATTACTGGAGAGAGTTCAAATAATAAGATGAAAGAAAATATATATAAAATTGCTATTGCATGTAACAATTTAGCTAAAACAAAAACAGGAGCTCTTATAGTTATAGAAAAAGATATAAAATTACAAGAAATAATTCAAAGTGGAATTCCATTAAATGCAGATGTATCTGTTCAATTGTTAGAAAATATATTTGTAAAAGATACACCACTTCATGATGGTGCTGTAGTTATTTCAGATGGAGTTATAAAATCTGCATGTTCAATTTTACCACTTTCAACAGATAATGATATAAACAAAGCCTTTGGAACAAGACATAGAGCTGCACTTGGAATGGCAAAATCTTCAGATGCAGTAGTAGTTGTTGTTTCAGAAGAAACAGGGAAAATAACAGTTGCAAAAGAAGGAACTTTGATAGTTGATTTAAAAGAAGATGTTCTAAAAAAAGTATTGATTAAAGCATTAATAAAAGAAGAAAATAAGGAACAAAGAAATAATATTAATAAAATAAAAAAAGCATTTAATAATATTAATAACAATTAGAAAGGAGGAAATATGGCATTAAGAAATTTAAGATATGATACAGATCCTATACTACATAAAAAAGCAGCAGAAGTTACAAACATTGATGAAAAAATACAAGTATTAATTGATGATATGTTTGAAACTATGGAAAAATTTTATGGTGTTGGATTAGCAGCACCACAAGTAGGAATTTCTAGAAGAGTTATAGTTATAGATACAGGAGAAGAAAATGAAAGATTTGCGTTGATAAATCCTGTTGTAACTAAATTTTCTAAGGAAACTTGTGATTTAGAAGAAGGATGTTTAAGTTATCCAGGACTTTTTGGAATGGTAGAAAGAAGTACTTCTTGTGAAGTTAAAGCATTAGATAGAAATGGTAAAGAAATTACTATTAAAGCAAAAGGACTTTTAGCTCAAGCACTTCAACATGAAATAAATCATATAGATGGTATAGTATTTACAGATTTAGCAAAAGAAGGTACATATTTCACTTATGGAAAAAATGAAAAAGTTATTAAAAATGTATACTATGATGAAAAACAACATAGAGTTATGCTAAATAAACCTAATAAAAAATAAAAAGATGATATGGATGATGTTTGTTAATATCAAAATAAAGTGCAACAAAATATAAAAAAATACAGATTCATAGTAAAATATCTATAAGCAAATATTTAGAAAGGATATTTTAATTATG